>JADLBE010000362.1 GCA_020847915.1 Saprospiraceae bacterium
TAATCTCATGAAAAGTTTCTATGCTGTGGTCGGTAATGACTGGCGTTGTGTCGTTCGTCATTGTTGACAGTACAAAAGTGCAGGACATGAGTCCTGTTCTAAAGGACAAAAGAAGACGTTTGTTGAGCAGTATTTTAAGGCAAGATTAACTATATTTTGCCTAAGTAATTGTTTATCAATATTTTAACATTACAAATTGTTGCCTATTTTTAAAACTTTGTTGAAAATTAATTATTAAAATAAAGTTATTTTTAAAGAAAAAAAGAAAACTGTGACTGTGTTGTGACCAATAAACCATGGAAAGGGAGGAGAACCTGGGCTCTTGTCATCCCAGCGAAGCGTGGGATCTGTTCCTTTAACCCGCAATTGATCGTACGCTTCGCCGGGAGGACAAAAGAACGAGGTTGGTGTAGGGGCAAAAAAAAACCGCGGAGCTCATTTGCTCCGCGGCGGTTTCCCGTATATAATCTCATGAAAAGTTTCTAAACTGTGGTCGGTGATGATTGCCGTGTGTTTCGTTGCTCATCATTAACGTTACAAAAGTGCAGCAGGTTGTTCCAGGGATAAAGGACAAAAAACCATGTTTGTTGATCCAAAAATCTAAACAACAACAAGCCTTGTCATCGAACTATTTTATTAATGACCTGATTTTCAATAAATTAAAAAACTACCCAAATTAGGGTACTTCACCGATTTGTTGAAAAAAAACTAAATTTTAGGGCGAAAAAAAGATCAAAAAAAGATTTCTGCACCGCTCTCGGGCACTTTTTACGTTGGTAAAAAACGTTTTTAAAAGATAAGACGCTTCATGGTGCATATCAATCGGCTGAAAAGCGCCAAACGTTGTATTTTCACCCGCTCAAATTGCAGAAGGACGCTTTGAAACATTTTATCCCACATTTTATCCAGGAAAACTACCGGCAAGGTCGGGTGCAGGGCCGTCTGGAGGCATGCACCATGTTTATCGATCTGAGTGGCTTCACCCGGCTCACTGAAAAATTGATGCAAAAAGGTCCGGAAGGCGCTGAAGAGCTGTCGTACGCACTCAACCACATCTTTCAACCGACGGTAGCCCTGGTGTATGCTCAAGGTGGATTCATACCCTATTTTGCTGGCGACAGTTTTACGGCCATTTTTCCAGGCTCAACAGCTGTTGAAATGACCAACGTCGCTTTGAGCGTTTTGCAAACAGGACAATCAACGTTGCGGCGTTTTATGGGCGACCTCGAAGAAGAGGACTCGGTGCTCGCCGAAAACAACATCGGCATCAAAATAGGTCTGTCGGAAGGTGAAGTGGAATGGGGTATCGTGGGCGACAGGCGCAAAACCTATTATTTCCGTGGCGACCCCATAGAGGGATGTGCTCAGGCCCAAACCCACGCCAACAGTCTGGAAATGGTGTGCGATGAGCGCTTTGCAAAACTTGCCAAACAAAACAACGCCGAGGTTCAGGCCATTGACGGTGGCTTTTACAAACTCAAACCTCAAGCCTGGAGCCTTCCTGATCTCCCGAAAAAGACACAAGCCCTCCCCCAACCTGATCCGGAACTGATGTCGCATTTTTTGCCGTCGGAAGTGTTCAGCAATCCCGGCATCGGCGAGTTCCGCACAGTCGTGAGCGTCTTTTTGTCTTTCACCGGCGTTAGCGACCACAATGCCCTCAACCACCTGGCCACGTCGGTACTCGACCAAAGCCTCAATTTCGGAGGCTATTTTAAAGAAATTGATTTCGGCGATAAGGGCGGACTTATGTTTATCCTTTTCGGTGCGCCCATTTCCTTTGAGAACAACACCGAACGTGCCCTCGAATTCGTATCGGCCGTACAGGATGATCTTAGGAACCTTGAAGACGTTACCGGCGCCCGTTACCGCATCGGTATGGCTGCAGGTATGGCCTTTACGGGTGTTATTGGCAGTGGAGAACGCTGCCAGTATGCAGCCGTCGGCGCACGTGTCAACCTGGGCGCCAGACTTATGGCCAAAGCGGCCTGGGGCGAGGTGCTGGCCGACGACAACGTGCAGCGCAATCGAAATTTTAAGTTTCAGTTCCGTGGCGAAGATCATTACAAAGGTTTTGAACAAAGTTTGCCGGCTTATGTGCTCACAGGTAGAAACCTCAGTGGTCGTGCCAGTTTCAGCGGCGAGTATGTGGGCCGGGAAAGTGAGTTGCAGATCCTGTTGAAATTTGCAACCCCTCTGCGTGAAGGCCGGTTTTCGGGCATGGCCTTTGTTTTCGGCGAAGCCGGAATCGGTAAAAGCCGCATAAGTTTTGAACTCAGGCGCAACCTGCGCGACAACATGGCCGTAAGCTGGTTTACTTGCCAGAGCGACCAAATCCTGCGCAAACCGTTCAATCCTTTCATTTATTTCCTCAAAAACTATTTCGAACAAAGCCCGGAAAACTCCGTCGAACGCAACCGCGAACTTTTCGACAACAATTTTCTGGAGCTGATGTACGACCTCACGGAGGCCAAACATCCGGAAGCCGATGCGGTGCGCCGGGAAATTGCCCGTACACAAAGTGTTTTGGCCGCACAATTGGGCATCCATACAACAGGCTCGCTTTGGGAACAACTCGATGCACGTGGCCGCTACCAGAACACCATGTCGGCCATGGCCAACCTGTTCGTAGCTGAAGCCATCCTTCAACCCGTGGTGATCGAACTCGAAGACGCCCACTGGTACGACGATATGTCGAGGGAATTCCTAAACCAATTCATACGCCGCTCCGTAAACTATCCTTTGCTTTTCCTCAGTACCAGCCGCTACGAGGACGATGGCAGCAAAGTGTACATCATCAAGCCCAAAACGCTTGAGGAACTCAGCATCAAACACTCGGAAATAGACCTGAACTTCCTGAGTCCGGAAGATCTGAAAGTGTTTGCCGAAATTCGCCTGGGCGGCAAACTGCATCACGACTTGTTTGAACTGCTGCAACGCATGACGCAGGGCAACCCGTTTTATGTGGAGCAGATGGCCGACTATTTCCGCGAGGCCAACCTGCTGAAAACCAGTGCAGGGCTGTTGCAACTCAAAAACCAGGACATCCAGATCAGCGATTCGGTGAAGCAGATCATGATGGCACGCATCGACAGGCTTAGCGGACTGGTGAAAGAAACCGTGAAGGCCGCCGCCGTGATCGGACGCGAATTTGAACTGCCCGTGTTGTCGGCCGTGATGGCAAGCCAGGAAGATTTCATCAGCAAAAACGGCGACCTCGACCTCGTTTTGCGTGAACAGGTGCAAACAGCCGAAAAATGGCAGATCTGGCACGCCATGAACGAGTTGCGCTACATTTTCCGCCACTCGTTGTTGCGTGAAGCCGCGTACGACATGCAGTTGCGTACACGACTGCGTGAACTGCACCAGCTCATTGCCGAAGCCATCGAAAAATTGTACCCCAACTCAGAAGAACGCTTCGTAGACCTTGCGTTCCATTACGAACAGGCCGAAGTTGACAAAAAAACCAACAAATACCTCGAAAAAGCCGCACGTTACGCCCAACGCAACTTCCAGAACCGACAGGCCCTGAAGTTTTACGACAAGCTTATCGACAACCTTGGAGAAGGCAATAAAAAAACCAAAAAACCCATCAAACTGTTGCTCCGCCGCGGCGCCGTACACGAACTGATCGGTCAGTGGGAAGAAAGCGAAAAGGACTACCGCGATGGACTGGACCGCGCCAAAGCCCTGAACGACTGGTACCTCATCGGGCGCAGCAACCGTCGCCTGGGCCAGTTGCTTATGTTGCGCGGCAATTATGCCGACGCCAAACGCCACCTCGACGTGGCCGTAACCTGTTTTGAACTCGCCAGCGACCAGATCGGCATCGCCAAAACTTATGGCAACCTCGGCACGTTCTTTTTCCGCCAGGGCAGCTACGAGGCCGCCAAAAGCTGGTATGCCAAAGCCATCGAAATCAATCGCTCCATCCAGCGCGATGCTGAAAATGCCACCATCGTGGCCAACCTTGGGCTCATTTTTATGAATCAGGGACACTACGATGAAGGCGTGCGCTGGCTCGAGGAACAACTTGATATTTCCGAACACCACGAAGACAAACAGGGACTCGCCAACCTCTACACCAATCTGGGCATCATTTACCTGGAGAAAGGAGCGCTCGACAGTGCCCTGCTGTGCCTCGAAAAAGGTCTGGCGTTGTCCGAAGAACTGGGCAACAAACTGCTCATGACCATCTGCATCGGCTGTATAGGATCGGTGTGGGAGAAAAAAGGCGACTACACACGCGCCATGCAAAACTTCGAGCGCGACCTCGACCTTTGCCGCGAACTTGGCGACAAACAAGGTACGGCCATCGCTTGCGGACTCATCGGCGACCTGCTTTCCGTGATCGGGGAGTTTGATCGTGCCGTTGAATACCTCGAACAAAACCTCGCACTTTCACGCGAACTCAACTACAAAAAAGGCATTGCCAAAGCGCTCAATACGCTCGGCGATACCTGGTATTACAAAGGCGACTACGAACGTTCGAAAAATTATTACAACGAAGCCATTGAGCATGCCCGCGACATGGGCAACAAACTTGTGCTCGGTTATTCGCTCATCGAAAAAGGCACCGTTCATGTGTACGCCGGCGAACCTGCCGCGGCACGCCAATTGCTTGATGAAGGCCGCGACATCGCACTCGCACTCGGCAATGCCGACCTCACCTTCGGCGCCAACATCCTGCGCGCACAAGTGATTCTCGCTGAAAACAACCGCGCCGAAGCCCTGCGCCAACTGCAGCAGATGATGGCCCTGGCGCGCACCGAACGCGAAGAAGCCGCCGTACATTTCGAACTGCGCAAGGTGGCCGAAAACCCCGTGCCACACCACCTCAGATCACTTACCCTGTACCGCAGCCTGTACGAACGTACACCGCAATATTTGTACAAGGTAAGGATGGAGGAGCTGGAAAAGGAGGGGAAGTAGTAACTAAATTACTTCTAATCCTTGAATTCTCGTAAAATGACGAGCATTTAATGTTTTAACTGGCAGATTAAATACCAGTGCTGAAGCTGCAATAAACATGTCATTAATTTCAATCATTTGAGCTTTTACCCTTAAATCACGGTAAATTTCTGCTGCTTTTGAGGCGACTGTATGATCAAGAGGCAAAATAACGATACCTGATAATAACAAATCAACATCCTGTTTCTTTTTGGAATCAACCGCACCGCAATACAACTCAAATACGGTCACGGATGACACGAACAATGCTGAGGAATCGGGTAAGTTTGAAAGATGAGTCGTCGTTTTGTCCTTGGCTCGTAGGTGTTGAATAAACACAGAACTATCAACTACCATGATTTTGGCTTTATCAAATTTATTTGTTTTTGAGCTTCCTCAACCAAAAGCACGTCAACGTCCTCCCAAATACTTACATTTTGGATTTTCCCCTTGTACAATTGATAATTAAAAGAATCCTCGCCTTGTTTTACAAGCAAAGACTCCAAGTATTGAAGCAATTTCACCTTTCCTTCAGTATCTAACAAGTTGAATTTTGAAAGTAAATCACCCATACTCATTTAAATATTTTGTACATCAAAAATATGGAAAAAATGGGAGTTTCCAAGTTTATTAGAACGTTTTGGTTTTTATACATGGAACTTTATATTTCAAAATACAATACTAAACAACTCACAATCAATTATTTGCGAATAATTTAATTTAAAATAAATGTATCGCGCCCTCTTGCGCACGTAGCGCGTATCGCGCAGTTTTGGGTAAAAAAGACCCATGCTCACCCAAACCATACCTTTGGTCCTTGGCGATCTCCTGAGGGGATTTCTGCAATTGCTTTACCCCCGGCTTTGTGTGGCTTGCGGCTCCGAACTGCCCGGTCCGGCTTCGTGTTTTTGCCTGCGCTGCCGCCTCAAACTTGAACCCACCAACCTGCACCTGCAGCGTGAAAACGAGTTCACCGAGCGTTTCTGGGGCCGATTGCCTGTAGCGGCTGCCACGGCGATGTACAGGTTTCACAGGAGAAGTCCGATACAACATGCCCTGCATGGACTCAAATACCGCAACCGGCCGGACATCGGTGTGTTGCTGGGCCGCGAACTTGGTCAAAAATTGCGTACAGCCGATGGTTTTGAAGAAGCTGAAATCATTGTGCCCGTACCCCTGCACCCTGCCAAGGAACGCACACGCGGCTACAACCAAAGCGCTTGTTTTGCCCGCGGCCTCGGCGAAACACTTGTAAAACCTGTGGCTGTCAACGCCCTGTTGCGCCGGCACAACACCGGTTCGCAAACGCGAAAAAAACGCCTGGAAAGGTTTTCCAATGTTGAAACGGTGTTTGCCGTGGCCAGCAATGCACCGATCAAAGGCAAACACGTATTGCTCGTAGACGATGTGCTTACCACAGGAGCCACCCTGGAAGCTTGCGCCATGGTGCTGCTCAACGCCGGTGCAAGTCGGGTAAGCATGGCTACCATCGCCATCGCCATGCAATGAAAAGGCTGTATCCGCACAACCTACGCGATGTCTCGGAGCTTTCCCGCCTGCTCGAGTTGTTGCTCCACACCCTCGAACATTCGCCGCTGCAAACAACCCTGAAAGCATTGAGTTACGACACTGGGATACCCGAATCCATCTTTCGACGACTGGCAGGTTTACACCGGGCCCAAAAACCCGACCCGGAAGTGAAGGCCCAGGATTTTTACATCCTTTTTGCCAACATCCTCTTCCGCTTTCCCACCGTGCGCATCTTCAGGTACAACAACGGCAGTATTTTTTTTAAACTTTGATACAATGTCTTAAAGTTTTTTCAAACCAAATGATTCAAAGGTTGTTACCTTTGTCTGGATTTTGTCTAAACAACCAAGTTTTCGCTATGGATACTGCTGTTAAAAGCCCCGTGATGCTTTTCACCGAAAATACGCCCAACCCGGAGGCCCTGAAATACGTGACCAACCGGCTGCTTTACCGCGGCATTGCTGAATTTAAGGAAAAAGATCTGGCCCTCGAATGGAGCCCGATGGCAAACAGCCTGATGGAACTTCCCTACGTAAGAAGCGTCTATTTCAACAACAACTACGTGACCATCACGAAGGAGATGAACTACGATTGGGCTGACATCATGCTCAAGCTCAAGGAGTTTGTCAAGGATTTTATAGAAAAAGGCGGCGAAACCGTAAAAGAAGGATTCACCGAGTACATGGAGTCGGTGACCACGGCCAACAACGCCGGACAGTTCAGCGGTGAAGACGGTGATCTGGCCCGTAAGATCAAGGAACTCATCGATACGTATGTAAAACCTGCCGTTGAAGGCGACGGTGGCAACATCGAGTTCAAAGCCTACGACAAAGGCCGCGTTTTTGTAACCATGCAAGGTTCGTGCAGCGGTTGCCCATCCTCCACCGTGACCCTTAAAGCCGGCATCGAAGGTATGCTGAAACGTATGGTGCCGGAAGTTACGGAGGTTATCCAGGAGATGGAGTAGGGCGCAAATGCTTGATTGACGAGATACGAAATACGAGATTTGAAATTAGAATTGGATTTACAGGATTATGGCTTGTGGGTTATTGAAGTTCACCACAAGCCATAATCCTGTAAATCCAATTCTAATTTCAAATCTCGTATTTCGTATCTCGTCATTCAATTCTTTAGCACCTTTGCCCCATGGAACGACTCACCGAAAAAGCCTCAAAGTACCGCCACCTCGAGACACAAAGCATCCACGAACTGCTCATTGGAATCAACTCCGAAGATCAAACCGTGCCAAAAGCCGTGGCCGAAGCAATCCCGCAAATTGAATTGCTTGTTTCCGCCATTGTGCCGCGTTTACGTGAAGGGGGCCGGTTGTTTTACATCGGCGCCGGTACAAGCGGCCGGCTGGGCGTGGTAGATGCTTCCGAAATACCCCCCACCTTTGGCGCACCGCCCGATTGGGTGGTGGGCATCATAGCAGGGGGCGACAGCGCCATCCGCCAGGCCGTGGAACATGCCGAGGACAGCACCACACAAGCCTGGAATGACCTTCAACAATGGAACATAGATACGCGTGATGTTGTGATTGGCATCGCAGCATCGGGCAGTACGCCTTATGTGGTGCATGGCCTGCGCTCCTGCCGCGAACAAGGCATTGCCACAGGCTGCATTACCTGCAACCCCGGCGCGCCCGTGCTCGCCGAAGCCGATTTTCCGGTGCTCGTGGTTACTGGTCCGGAGTTCGTAACCGGCAGCACCCGCATGAAAGCCGGAACAGCCCAAAAACTGGTTTTGAACATGATCTCCACCGCCACCATGATCCAACTGGGACGTGTGAAGGACAACCGCATGGTGGACATGCAGCTCTCCAACGACAAACTCATCGAACGCGGAGCCTTGATGGTTTCTGA
>JADLBE010000363.1 GCA_020847915.1 Saprospiraceae bacterium
AAAATCGGCCGATTCTTTTGATTTTGTGAATAAAATTTTCCCGCCATATGAAGATTTTTACTTTCCTTTGCTCCTCTTTCCCCAAAAAGACTTATAGCACCGCTGTTCTCCCTCACAATTTGTTATTTGACATTTCAAATTCTATTATGGCAAAAAAGCTTTACTCCCTCATTGCCGGGCTTTTATTGCTCACTCCATTCATGTACGGTCAAAACCAAAAAAAGGATTTCCAAATCCAGGTCGGCATGAACTTTGGAGTTTCACAATTACAGCACAATACCCGGTTTGAAACTACTACACTGCACAACGTTTACCAGTTTACAGCGATATCACACCGTCCAGCCAAATACAATTGGGAAGATTTTGAAGAAGATTACGAATTGCAGCAAACCATCGTACAACCCCGTTTTGGATTATCAGCACTTTTAACATACAAACAGTGGCCCATTTTTGTACTTGGAGAAGCCATGAGCTCCACCTCCAGTTATGAAAAAATGGCATACAGCGTAGCCGGCGGTATCGGCAAAGATTTTTATGCTGCCGATGAAGCCATGTATTTTAGTTTCCACACAGGTTACAAATTTGTTGTCGACAACGGTTTTGGTTCCAACACCATTGTGAACAGCATCGGCAACAAGGAAGCCCGCGAACTTGCGGCTACTTTTTTTGGTTCCGAAGAACCCATCGGCGACAACACTGGCCAACTGCTCACGGTTCGTGGCGGTTTGGGCAAAGATTTTGGACAAAACAACATCATGCGCATCGGCGCCGAAGCATACGGCGAACTTGATCTTACCGATAAATTGAAACGCGAATCACGCATGACCAACATCGGCGCGCAAATTTACCTGAGGTTTAAAATTTAGAAGGTCATTTGGATGTTTCCATTTGGAAACGCCTGAAAAGACAAGAGTCATCCCGAAAACATTCGGGATGACTCTTGTCGTTAAGGGCATTCCACCTGCTACTTCACCATTTTACTTGTGGGCTTCGGAAAGTGCAAGTTCAGTTTCTCAAGCTCTTCTACCATGGTTTTTGCAATGAAATAGTCTCGGTACCAACGTTTGTCTACCGGACAAATGTACCATGGTATTTCACTTTCGTTGATGGCATATTCGTATGCTTTTTGGTACTCCTTCCAAAGTTTGCGCTCCTCCCAGTCGGCATCTTTGTGTTTCCAGAACTTATCGGGATCTTCAAGGCGTTCGCGCAACTGCACTTCCTGCTCTTCCTGCGAAATGTGCATGTAAAATTTAAAAATGACAGTGTTGTTGTCGAAGGCCAGCAGATTTTCAAAAGCGTTGATGGCCTTCATGCGTTTTTCAACACGTGGCATGTCGATCCATCGGTGTACCCGCTGGATAAGAATGTCCTCGTAGTGACTGCGGTTAAAAATGGTGAGGGTACCTTTTTCCGGCACAACTTTGTGTACACGCCAAAGGAAATCGTGGGCCATGTCCAGTTCGGTGGGTTTCCGAAAGGATACCAGGTCAAGACCCGCAACAGTACATTCTTCAAATACGCGGCGCACGGCGCCGTCTTTACCACTGGCGTCCATGCCTTGAAAAATGACCAAAACGCTGTGTGAGGCGGAAGCGTAAAGCAGGTGTTGCAGTTCGCCCAGTCGTTTGACGAGCTTTTTGGTTTCGACTTTTAAATCGTCCTTATTTACACCTTTGGGTGGTACGGTGGAGATGTTGTCAAGTTTGATCATGGGATGTCTGTGCGGTTGAAGAGCGTGTTGGGATCAATGCATGCGTGCGCGTTTGGCCATCCAGGACTGGATTACCGGCAGGAAGCCTTTGTTGATGTCGGCTTCCACAAAATCGATTTTAAATTGCAGGCAACGCATGCGCAATTGGTCGGTGAACGCCGCTATTTGTTTGGTGTAAAATTCCTTCACCTGGTTGGGTTGCAGGCGCACCTGTTCGCCATTTTCCATGTCGATAAAAATGTAAGGACGGTTTTCAAACTCAAAATCCAGCTCTTTGCTTTTGTCGGCCACGTGGAAAAGGATCACCTCGTGTTTGTTGTGGCGCAGGTGCTGAAGGGCAGCAAAAACGGCCTCCGCTTTGTCTGGTTGTTCCATCACGTCTGTAAAAATAACAATCAGGGAACGGCGGTGGGTAGCATCGGCTACCTGGTGCAACACGGTGGCCAGGTCGGTTTGTTTGTTCAGTTGTGGATTTTCGATACGCTCGGCCAAGTAACTGAGCAACATACGGTAGTGCATGGTGCTCGATTTGCAACCTGTGTTCACGCGGATCTCGTCGTCGAACAACGTAAGTCCAAAAGCGTCGCGTTGCCTTTTGAGGGCATTCATAAGCACGGCGGCTGACTGGGCGGCAAAGCAGAACTTATTTTGATATTTGAATTTGTCGGGCTGTTTCTCCTCGTACGGGTAATACATGGTTGAGGAGGCATCCACTACGATCTGGCACCTCAGGTTGGTTTCTTCTTCAAACTTTTTGGTAAAAAGTTTGTCCGTACGGCCGAACACCTTCCAGTCGATGTTGCGTGTGCTTTCACCCTGGTTGTAAAGGCGGTGTTCGGCGAATTCAACCGAAAAACCGTGAAAAGGGCTGCGGTGCAGTCCTACGATGAATCCTTCCACGACTTGTGTGGCCAGCAACTCGAGGTTGCTGCCCAATCCGCGGATTTCCGGACTGTCGAGTATGTTGCTCATGTTTCTTTCGTGTGGTTCTGCAAAACGTTTCCCGGACGGGCTTTGTTGCGACAGAACCGGACTGCAAAGAAATCAGGATTTTGGGACTCGTCCCGAATTTTTCATGCGGGATCTGATTATTAGGTTGTATTTATTGGATTTGCAGGAATTGTTCCAACCTTAAACCGCCACTTCTTTTTCCAGTATAAATTCGAGCAGACTTTGGGTTACGGCCGGGGCTGTGAGTCCGTGTCCGAATCCTTCGGTGAGCAGGAGTTTGCTGCCAGGCCATGCGGCGTGCAGGATTTCACTTTCGCTGCTTCGGGTTACGTGGTCTTTTTTGTCGTGGATGAGCAGGGCTTCCACGTCGCCGAGTTTGGAGGCCATGGTGTCTATGGCGTAGTGGCTGACCGGTTTTCCGAAGCGGCGTTCCACATGGCTGCTGAAAGAGGCGATGAGTTTGTCGTTGGCCCCGATGGCGCCTCGTGTTTGGTCCATGATCGTTTGTAAACCGCTGAAAGCGCCGAGAATCACGGCCTTTTCAGGCCTCAGCGCTTCACCCACACTGCCCATGGCCCAAATGCTTGCAGCGCCACCCACAGAGTGGCCTACGATGGTGTGTATGGGACCAAATCGGTTGAGCAGGGTGCGCAATACATCGGCGTATTTGATCATGGTGAA
>JADLBE010000364.1 GCA_020847915.1 Saprospiraceae bacterium
AAATTCGGCACCCAACACAACCAGGCCACGATCCTATACGCATCCAGGAACGCCAAACCGAAACCACCGATCAGCACGGGCATCCACAAACGCAGGGTCACGGCAGCGAAGGTGAGGGCGTAGTTGATAACCATCCAACGCTCGTGGTCGGACACACGTCCATGGCGTATGTGGTTGTAGGCCACAGAGCCAGATATCAGCCATAGGACTGCCAGCGTTGAAAATCCAAGTTTTGTGATCCAGTCGCCCGTGGCATTTTGAGCGGCGATGAGTGCAGCCACGCCGGACAACATCACGGCGATCAGGTACATTTTTCCCAACAAACGATGCCTCGCCAGGTTGCGGTTGCGCCACCCTGGGAAAAACTGCACGCTGCCCGTCGCCAAAGCCACGGCGCCGAAACCGACGTGGGTGTAAAAGGCCGTGCGCCATATGTAATTGCTGAAAAGCTCCTCCGGTTTGGTTTGCAGAACGGCCATACGGTCGACGAAAAAGTAGGCCAATGCATATAAAGCAATGCTCAGCGCGAGAAAAACCATGAGGTATTTAAGCCAGGGTCGATGGGTGGATGCAGACATGGGGATTTTTTAACAACAGACGACGTAAAAACTGAAAAAGTTTGGAAAGTTGGTAAAAATTAGGAAGTCGTATGGCCCCTTTTTACATTTGTAACAAACAAATCACAAACACGCCGCCATTTTGAAACCCATTTTTGGAAAAGACTTTGCTCAGCACCTCAAGGAGGTGATCGCCATCGATAGCGTTACGCTGCCCGCCGAATACGTAACCAGTTTGGAAAAGTTGGAAGAACGTTTCCACACTTTTGAAGATTCCTTTGTGGGCATGCTCGACGACACCGGCCGACTCGTTGGCTACATAAATTATTTCCCCCTGCAGGAGCCCACACGCGAACGGTTGGTACAAGGTGAAATTCCCAACGACATTTTTCTTGGGAAAACAGACATCCACCACACCTTCCCGGACCAGCCTTTCGACGCTTACATCATAACAGTGGCGGTGTTGCCCGAATTTCAAAACGGTCTGGTGGTGCGCAGTCTGGTATTGCAGTTTTACATACGCATGCGTGCCTGGGCCGAGGCAAGTACCCATTTCCGCGGCATTTATGCTTCGGCAGTTTCCGACGATGGCAGGCGTTTTTTGTACCGGCTCGGCATGCGCCCACTGCCTGGAAACCCGGGACTTTACTACGCCACCATCAATCAGTTTTTCAAGGCCTTTGATGATGCGGTATAAAGGATGGATGACACCCGGCTACTACGCTTTGCTGGCTGCACTGGTGGTTGGCTCGGCTGCTCTCACCCACCTGCCCCTGTTGGAAACCTACAGGGCAATAGGTGTTTTGCCCGTGAGCATCGATGACCCGCTCAACCTGCTCGATCTGGTTGTATTTCAATTGTCGGCATCCTTGCTAACTGTTGCCTTTATTTCCATGGTGGGCGACTCCTCCAACAAAACCCTTTACGGCACACGAATCGTCGAATTTTTGCTCGAACGACCGAGGTACGGCAATTGGAACACTTTTGTAAGCTGGATTACCGTTTTGGCCATCGCCAGCCTGGTTTGCCTGTTGTGGAAATGGTACGCCCTCATTCCCTGGTTCATGCTCGCCGCCTCCTTGCTGTTGCTGCGCCTTATCCGCATCATTTCCAAGTTGTTTTTCAACGACGAAGGCATGCGCAGGAAAATCAGGAATACGTATGAAACTTACGTCACATCCGGTCTTTCCGATAACCATAGCCGGTTCAAAGCCACCGAGGACGACCTTCAAAGACTGTATTTCCAAACCCAGGAATACCTCAACAAAAAATCGCTGGACCACGTTCGCGAAAACTTCAGCATGTATGTGTTTATGATAACCGCCATGCTGAAAAACCACATGGAAAACGCTGAAAAAACTTCAGCAGCTACACTTTCTGAGCAAGAAAAAGTACGGGAAAAACGACGGCAAAAACGCATCAAGGAGATCGTCATGCACTACGCTTTCCTCATCGAAGAATGTAAAAGCGTAAAGCAGAACGATCTGGTGATCACCACCTGTCTCGAATTTTTGCGCAGCTATTTCACACTTTTCGACAAGTTAAACGCCGCCAGTCCAACAGACGAATGGAAAGATGCCAACCAATACCTCATCGCTGTTTTGGGTGGGTACAAACGCCAGATTTTAGACAAAAACTACCTTCTGCCTTTTTTACCATCGTTCGACTTTAAGGTTGCGCATTTCCTTTGTCAGGGTGTAAATGGCCAGCCTTCCCCGGCTTGTATACGTGCTCTGGTGTACCTCGAGCGATACAGTACCGACGATTACGGCAAGCGCAACAATGTGGTGGAAATTATCGACAACGAAAACTGGTCGCCCCTCATGGAAGCCTGTGAATACGGTGGTAAAGACATCGTGGCTTACCTCATCCAGAAAGTAAGCCGTGAACATCTGTTGCAGAAAGACAACAACGGACTCGATGCCGCAGCCGTAGCTTTGTTAAATGGCAACGACGAAATCCAGCGAATGATTCTCAAAAAACTCGGTCAATAACTACTGCATAACGGTCAGTTCCAAACTTGCCGACATCGTCGCAAAGGTTTTCCAGTTGTTCTGACTGCCGAATTTGTACAAATGTGTACTTCCGGGCACCGGCATGGCGATGGGCAGGGCCAGCACCGTTCCGTTTTTGCTGCCATACACCCACTCCACAGAAACCGCGATTTTGCCTTTGTTGCATTCGATGTTGTAGGGCGACAAATCCACTTGTATCCAGTCCATTTTTTTGCCCGTTACTTCCACAAGGATGGTTTCATTCGATAAAATCTGGTCGGGTTTGCCTTTGTCAAACGCATAAACATTGACGCGGAAACGCACAGTATCGAAGTTGTTGTACCGAAGGTAAAACGCGAAACTTTCCAAACTGGAAGGTTTTTTCAATTTAAAAACCTTGCCAACTTCGGAACCCAGATTTTGGTTTTGTTTTTTGTTGATGGCAAAATTGACGTTTCGGTCTGTTTTGGTGCGGTCGGAACCCAAGGTCACCTTGTTGGTTTTTCCGGGGCGGATCAAAACTTCGGGCAGGTTGTGCGGTTCGGGCGTGAGGCGCAGGTTTACCGGACCTGCGGGCAAACCTGCCAGCGGAACAAACGCCGTGCGGTACCCCAGGGCATTGATGCGCATCGTATCGGCGGCATGTACCGACGGCAGTACCAATTCGAACCGGCCTTCGGGTGACGAAACGGTGCCGTAGGTAGTGCCCGGAATACCCATGCC
>JADLBE010000365.1 GCA_020847915.1 Saprospiraceae bacterium
GCGGCGCCGGCTTCGAGGGCTGCGCGGTACACCTCGCGCACGAGTGGTTCGGCAAGCAGGGTGCTGGAAATGAAAACTTTATCGCCGGGCTTCACGCCGAGGCAGTAGTGGGTGAGCAGGTGGGCGTATCGGGCGAGCATGGTGTTTTTTGGGGGGCAAGTTACGGACCCATGGTTATTCTGCCTGAAAACAAAATCCGTTTTTCATCTCAAATAAGCTTTTCAGCGTCGTTTAGAACATCAGATATTTCCAAAGTTGAAATGGGTATTTTGTTATCGGACAGTGCCGACTCGAATTGAAAGCGTGACATTTCTGCTATCTGAGCCGCTTTCCCGATGGTTACTTTTTGTTGGACATACAATTGAATGGCTAAGTACAATTTTATACGGCTTTTTAACTCCTGCTCGGACTCGTTCAAAGTTAGTAGTATATCAGAGGGCAAGTCGATATTTATGGTTTGCACTGTCATGATCTGAGTTTGAATCTGGACTATGAGAATTTGGCCTGCTGACCAAAACTTAAACAAATATACGGTTTTGCGCCCTCAGTTGCGAAGTGTAGGCGCCTGCCAAGTTTTAAAGACTTGGCAGGTATACAGACTTAATGCCCCACGTTCCTACGATTACAAAAGCAAGATCATAATCAACACCGGCATACCAAACGCCAACACCGGCATAACCGCGTTGAGAAAAGCATAAAGAGATCATACTTCAGTGCAAAGCCAACAATTATAAGAAAAGGTGGTCCATTTCTGTGAGGCCCATCTGGATTAAGACTTTATTATTTTTTTTATTACTTTGATGGAATTTCCGTAAATATGCACAACATAGAGTCCAGGCGGAAAATCCGACATAGAAATATTCTCCTGTGTTGATTCGATTTTTTTATCAATTATCATTCTACCGTTCATATCAAAAATAGCTATTCTGGTAAATAAATTATTGTCTATGTTTGTTATGTATAAATAATTTTGGGTAGGATTAGGAAAAGTATTTATGTAATAATCAACATCATTGTTAGTTGTGGTAGATATTATGGGAAGCTCGAAACATCCCGTTACTGCTACCATTTGATTAATAGTTGACTGATAACCCTCGCTCGTGTAGAATACTTTATTCCCCTGACCCCAAGCCTGACTAATTCTAAATACATTTTCGTTTGTAACAAATACAATATGTTCTTCCTCTCCTTGCCAAAGGTCATACCATATTAATATCCCTACAATATCATTATTAGCAAATTGGCTTGACCCAGAGATTATTACATTATTTTTAAAAATGCTGATGTGGTTTCCATAATCAAGGAAGCTATCACTTACAGTGTGGTATATTTTTTGCCAAATGACATTACCCAAAATGTCAAATTTGGTAGACACCAATTCACTGGAAAACAACCCCAAGTCTAAAGTGCCTGTAATATAAACATTTAATGAATCATCTTCTACGACAGAAAGAACTCTGTTTTTACTTGTTCCGGAATTCAAAGGGTGTTCGTAAGCCCAGAGGGTATCTCCCTGTACATTGACCCTTGTCACATTGTACCCAAACCCACGGTTGCCAAAGATGATGTCTCCCGTTTGGGAGATGTGGTTAAAATCAACTGTATAATAGGCCGAGTACGGTTTTTCGTATTGAGCGATTACGTTTCCTTCAAAGTCGACCAATGTGTTCACAAAATACTTGCTGTCGGGCTTGTATTGTGTAGAAAGCAATTGGATATTACTGGATTGGATACGTAGGTTTTGAGGGATGAAAATGCCCGGAATTTTTGTTCTCCACACCACCTGTCCGTCGCTGGTGTCAATCGCTTGTACGAATAGAAAATTTTCATCAGGTAAAGTATCGTGCAAGTTCATACCTAAAGTAATCAACCTGCCGTTCAGGGTATCCATCTCCGAGTAATAAAGGTAGCTGTCGCCCGATTGGTTAAGACCGTAATTGGCTGTCCATTGCTTCGTGCTTGAAGGGTCGTATTTGACTAGTATTGCATCTGCATCGTAGCCAGGCAGCCCACCGTCGTAATTTTCGCTTACGTACACATTTCCTAAGCTGTCAACTGTGAAACTGCCATAAAAAATGCCGGCGAAACTACCTGTTGAGTTCTGTTTCCACAGCAAATTGCCGGAGGTGTCATATTTGACCAAGGTAAAACCGCCTAGCGGCCGCTCGTCGGTTTGATTGGTGAGCATGTAAGTGTTTTGGAATTTGTCAAGCGCTATCGTAGGTCCCTTGATGTTGATGGATTTCACGTATTCAACCGATTGCCATAGTTGAACAGGGTCTGTTTGCGCAGGTAAAGAATACCCTAATGCAGCAGTGAATAGGACAATATAGAACAGTTTCATATCGACAAGTTTTTGCAAAACAAGAGAGAGTATTCAACATAAACAGATGAATACCCTCTCCTAAATTTAACCAGTTATTGTTTGATTACGCGAACCGTATTTTCCACAAATATTTCACGGCTGCGCGGCTGCCTCTCCTTAAAAAAGCATTGTGTTGTACACCAGCAACGCTGTGCGTAAATCGCAGTCTATCCAAGGCCATCAAATCAACTCCTCACTCCACCACCTTCACCACAAGCCCCAACTCATCCAACTGTTTCTGCTTGATGCTGTCGGGCGCATCAATCATCATGTCCCTGCCCTGGTTGTTTTTCGGGAAGGCAATGAAATCGCGGATGGAGTTGACGCCGTTCATCACCGCACAAAGGCGGTCGAAACCGAAGGCGAGACCACCGTGGGGCGGAGCGCCGTATTCGAAGGCGCCGAGCAAAAAGCCGAATTGCGCCTCGGCTTCTTCGGGGGTAAAACCCAAAAGTTTGAAGTTGCGGGCCTGCAGGTCGCGGTCGTGGATACGGATGGAGCCGCCGCCGATTTCAACGCCGTTGATCACCATGTCGTACGCGTCGGCACGCATGCTTTTCAAAACGTTGCGGTCGTTGCTTTCCATCTTCATGATGTCGTCCGGTTTGGGCGACGTGAAGGGGTGGTGCATGGCAAAAAAGCGCTCCTCATCCTCGTCCCACTCCAACAGCGGGAAGTCGAGTACCCAAAGGGGTTTGAAATCCCCTGGTTTGCGCAGTCCGAGCTTGTTGCCCATTTCCAGGCGCAGCTCACCGAGTTGTTTGCGTGTTTTTTCTGTCTCACCAGCCATCACGAGGATGAGGTCGCCCGGATTGGCGCCGCATTCCATGGCCCAGTCGGTCAGATTGTCCTGATCGAAAAATTTATCCACGCTCGATTTGT
The DNA here is from genome assembly GCA_020847915.1 of Saprospiraceae bacterium. Lineage (GTDB taxonomy): Bacteria > Bacteroidota > Bacteroidia > Chitinophagales > Saprospiraceae > M3007. Next base: position 3,248 of record JADLBE010000365.1, read on the forward strand.
ACGTGCCGTCGGCTTCGCAACGCATGTAAATGAGTCCGGTAGCGCCGATTTGCGGGCGTTTCACCCACTCGGTGAGTTCGTCCATTTGTTTGCGGGTGTACGAAGCGGCGCCTGGAGCACAAATGGCCAAAACGCTTTCGGCATTGTCGAACACCGGGAA
>JADLBE010000366.1 GCA_020847915.1 Saprospiraceae bacterium
AAATATTTCGCCGCTCTGCGGCTGCCACTCTGTAAACAAACCATCGGGTAATACCCGGGCTTGTCATGAAGCGTCCGGGCTGTTTTTGTCGCGCTTTATTAAATTAGAAAAAAGACAACAGATGGCGTCCCATTTTTTGATAAATTTATAAAATTTCAATTATTTTATTGCCATTAATGAAAAATATGCTCAAAATATTGGTGATTTATACGTTTTGTGGGCTTGTTATTGAAGATTTGCTAAAAAACCGCAGCTTGTTAAATGTAATTTTGACAAATCATCAATTTATTTTCAAATTTATTAACGATACTGTAAATTTTAATTATTTTTATTGAAAAATTTGCATAAAAAGAAACGATCAACCTATCTTTGTAACATCAACAAGCCGAAAAGCAGCAAAAAGTAAATCAGGATTAAAGTGATTTGCTGGATTTTCAGGAAAGTTGAAAACACAATGTGAGGTGTTGAAATTGGCAGCCAATCCCTCCTGTCTCGGGGGTGGGGAATTACGGAACAAAATCGGGCAACCGATCTAACCGCCTCGTGGAGGTTCGAGTCCTCCCTTCACAGCGAACGAACAGCCCGGAGTTTAGAACTGGTGAAAAAATTCCGGGTTGTTCTTTTTCAAAAAAACACAATGTGAGGTGTTGAAATTGGCAGCCAAGCCCTCCTGTCTCGGGGGTGGGGAATTACGGAACAAAATCGGGCAACCGGTCTAACCGCCTCGTGGAGGTTCGAGTCCTCCCTTCACAGCTACAAAAAATCAAATTTCAAAAATCGTACGTCGTCAATCGTCCATCCTCTACGGAACGATTGACGATTTGCTTTTAAAAAAAATCACTTCCCCTCCGCCAGCTTCCGCAATTCAGACTCAATCCTGCCCGGAAATTTCAGTCGTCCCCGGTGCCAATAATTGTAGGCGGTAATGTCGTCGCCAAAATCGCACTGGCGCGCATCGCGGAACAGCAATTCTTCTTCTTCCCGCAGGGATTCCAGGTCCGCGCGTACGGCTTCAGGCAGGAGGGTGCCTTCGAGTTGAATGATGCTGTCGACCCGCGCCATCAGACTTTCGTCGCGTTGGCGGAGCGATTGCACGCAGTTCACTTCCGGCTTTTGGGAGCAGGCGTAAGCCGTAGCCAACACCGTCAGGGCAACCAGGAAAAGGGTGGGAAAGGGTTTCATCGGATGATTTTTCAAAGCGTATGGCGAAGAAACGCAATTTGTAGCTCGTTGGGTATTTTCTAATCGGGTAATTAGCACGTCATTTGCAAACGACAAACCCAAAAACAGGACAATGGTATAAAGCGTCAAACACACCCCGAGCTTTAACATCCCAAAATTAAAAATCCTGCAAATCTTAAAATCCCGAAAATCCTGATAAGCTTTAACATCCCAAAATTAAAAATCCTGAAAATCTTTAAATCCTGGAAATCCTGATCGATCGATGCAGATACTCAAATTTGGCGGCAGCTCGGTAGGTTCGCCCGACAGCATCCGCACACTAACCGGCATTTTACTCGAAAAACACCGCGCAGGTTTACATTTCGCCGTGGTTTTTTCTGCCTTTTCAGGCGTCACCGATACCTTGCTTACCCTGGCCCGCCGTGCCTCGGAGGGCGACAGTTTGTACCGCCAATTGCTGGAAAAACTGCGCCAACGGCATGAAGAAACGGCCACGGCCCTGCTTGAAGGCGATCACCTCGCGGCTGTACACCAAAGGTTCCACGAACATTTCGACGCGCTCAACGATGTCCTGCACGGCATTTTTCTCATCCGTGAAGCCACGCCGCGTACGCTCGACGTGGTGCTCAGTTTCGGTGAACGCAACAGCGCTTTCCTGCTTTCCCATGTGATGAAACAGGCCGGCATCGAAACCGAATACCTCGATGCCCGTTTGCTCATACGCACCGACGACCAGTTTGGCAGCGCACACGTCGATTTCACCGAAACCAACCGTCTTGTGACGGCGCATTTTTCGGGCCGCAAGGCGGTTCAATCGGTCACCGGCTTTGTCGGCAGTACCCACGAAGGGCTCACCACCACGCTCGGCCGCGGTGGCTCCGATTACACCGCCGCCATCCTTGGCGCAGCTTTGGACGCGGAGCTGATCGAAATCTGGACCGACGTGGACGGGGTGCTCACCGCCGATCCCAGACGCGTGAAAAAAGCGTTCACACTGTCGGCCATGAGTTACCGGGAAGCCATGGAAATGAGCCATTTTGGCGCCAAAGTCATTTATCCACCCACCATTTTGCCTGCGCTTGCGCAAAACATTCCCCTGCGCATCCGCAATACGTTCAATGCCACTTTTCCGGGCACGCTCATCACCAACCAGGCTGCCCCGGTGGGTGAAAGTCCCATCACCGGCATTTCCAGCATCAACCAGGTTTGTCTGCTCACGTTGCAGGGCAGCGGATTGTTTGGGGTGCCGGGCATTGCCGCGCGACTTTTCGGCGCCCTGGCCCGCGCCAAAGTAAACGTGGTGCTCATTACCCAGGGATCGAGCGAAAGCAGCATCACTTTTGCCGTGTCGCCGGCACAAGCACATGCGGCACGTATGGTGGCCGAAAAGGAATTTGCTTTCGAACGCAGGGAAGGACTCGTAGAACCGCTGCGTGTGGAAGAACAACTCAGCGTCGTGGCTGTGGTGGGCGAAAACATGCGTTACAGGCCGGGCATCGCGGGCAAACTTTTCCAGGCGTTGGGCAAAAACGGCGTCAACGTGGTGGCCATAGCCCAGGGCTCCAGCGAGCTCAACATTTCGGTGGTGGTGCCCGCAGCCGACGAAACCAAAGCCCTCAACGCAATACACGAGGCGTTTTTCCTGTCGGACGTACAAACGTTGCACGTGTTTCTCATTGGCGTCGGACTCATCGGCGGCACCCTCATCGAACAAATCAAACAACAAACGGCTTACCTGCGCAACAAACGCAGGTTGGAAATCAAAGTCGTGGGCCTCGCCAACAGCAAACACATGGTGTTTGATACGGCGGGTTTGGACCTCGACCGATGGAAAAACCTGCTCGAATCGGGCGAAACGTTTTCCATGCCGCGTTTTGTGGAATACATGAAAAACTACAACCTCAGCAACGCTTTGTTTGTGGACAATACCGCCTCGGCCGATGTGGCGGCACACTACGAAGCCATCCTAGACGCGAGCATCGCCATTTCCACACCCAACAAAATCGCCGCGTCGTCGGGCTACGACCAATACCTGCGCCTCAAACAACTGGCCGCCAAACGCAACGTGTCGTGGAAATACGAAACGAACGTGGGGGCCGGTTTGCCCATCATCACCACGCTCAACGATTTGTTGCTTTCCGGCGACCAAATCCTGAGCATCGAAGGCGTTTTTTCAGGCACGTTGTCGTACATTTTTAATGCATTCGGCCAGGACCCAACCACACGTTTTTCAACCCTCGTGCGCCAGGCCAAAGCCATGGGACTCACCGAGCCCGATCCGCGCGAGGATCTTTCGGGGGCCGATGTGCGCCGCAAACTGCTCATCCTCGCCCGCGAAACCGGGTTGCCCCTCGAAACCAACGACATCCACGTGGACCAGCTTTTGCCGCAGGCCTGCTTGTCGGTACACTCCGTCGATGAATTTTTTGAACAACTGGAAAAACACGACGCGGATTTTGACACCTTGCGTGCCCAAGCCGCATCCGATGGCAAAGTGTTGCGTTTTGTGGCCAGTTTGAAAAACAATAATGCTTCCCTGGGCATCCAGGCCTTCGGTCCGGAGCACCCGTTTTATTTCCTCTCCGGCTCCGACAACATGGTGGTGTTCACGACCGAAAGGTACCGGGACCGTCCACTCGTGGTGCGCGGTCCCGGCGCCGGCGCGGAAGTGACGGCCGCGGGGGTATTTGCGGAGATTGTGGCTTCCAGCCATTCACCACATTAGGCACATTAGGCTACTAAGGCACATTAGAACTTATGTGCCTTAGTAATCTAATGTGCCTAATGTGGTTATTTTTTTAGCCTAAAGAGATGATTTTTAAAAACTTAGCCCAATTCTTTACCCACCCAACCGCCCGCTCCGTCGGCCTCGTATTCGCTGCCGACAGCCTCATGTTTGGGTCGTGGGTGACGCACATACCACACGTCAAAACAGAGCTGGGGCTCAACGATGCGCAGCTGGGTTTGGCGTTGTTCGGACTGCCGCTGGGACTGCTCGTCATGAACCCGTTTTCGGCCGGACTCATCGGTCG
>JADLBE010000367.1 GCA_020847915.1 Saprospiraceae bacterium
AACCTTTAAATTTTGAAACCAGCGGTGACCGGTACGGCTGGTCAAAAGGGTACGACGGACGTTTTCACCTTGGATTGTTCATCGAAGGTGGGCGAATTGTTGATTCACACGATTACAAACTGCGGACGGCCATGCGCGAAGTGGCTCAGGTACACGACGGCGAGTTTCGTTTGACGGGCAATCAAAACCTCGTGTTGTCCAACATTGATCCGGAGAAAAAGGCCAAAATTGAAAGTATTTTAGAGCAATACGGTGTTTTGGACAAAACATTTCGGCAAACGGCCATGCGCCAACATTCCCTGGCTTGTGTGGCGTTGAATACCTGTACCCTTGCTTTTGCCGAGGCCGAACGTTACCTGCCTACCCTACTCGACCATGTTGAAATTTTGCTGCGCAAATACGGTTTGGAAACAGAGCCCATCAACATTCGGATGACCGGTTGTCCGAACGGTTGTGCCCGGCCTTACCTGGCCGAAATCGGATTCATTGGCAAGGCGCCCGGACGTTACAACCTTTATTTGGGCGCAGCCCACAATGGAGAAAGGCTCAACAAACTTTACCAGGAACAACTCGACGAAGCGGGAATTTTGAAAACACTTGAACCCATTTTTGCAGATTTTTCCAAAAACCGCTCGTCAGACGAGAGGTTCGGTGATTTTGTAATCCGGCAGGGTTACGTAAAATCCACCGAACAGGGACGCCAATTTCATGACTAAAAAACCCAACGTGGAGACATTGACCTGGAATGAAAAAAACACCGTTCGCGAAGGCAACCGGTTGTTTCCTTTTTTTTTCAAACTTGAAAATTTTCCCCTGCTCATCGTGGGAGGCGGCGCCGTGGGTCTGGAAAAATTGAATGCCGTTTTGACCAACAGTCCTAAAACGCCGGTAACCCTGGTTGGGCAGGAAATTTCATCCGCAATCCGTGAACTTGCGGCCGGTTTCGAACAAGTAATCCTGCGTGAAAAGGTTTTTGAAAGCAGTGATCTTGACGGACAACGGTTGGTCATTGCTGCCACCAACATTCCTTCACTCAACGGACAGGTTAAAGCGCTTGCTTCGGCCCGTGGCATCTTCACCAATGTGGCCGACACGCCTGATTTGTGCGATTTTTACCTGGGTTCCATTGTTCAAAAAGGCGACGTCAAAATCGCGATTTCCACCAACGGCAAATCGCCGACCATCGCCAAACGTCTGCGGGAAACTTTCGCCGACGCTTTGCCCGATGAACTCGATGATTTGCTTCAAAATATGCCTGTTTTGCGTAGTAGACTAAAAGGCGATTTTGCCCATAAAGTCCGTACACTTAATGCATTAACGGCTTCCCTGGCTGTTAAACCCGAAGATGAAGATATCTTGCCGGCCCTGTTTGGAAGGCAAAAGATCGAAACCATCAACGGACGAAAATGGCGCAACATCGCCACCGCAGCTTTATCGGCTTTTGGACTGATGATGGTGGTGAACATTCTGCTTGTATCGGCGCCTTTGGATACCTGGGTGGACCGTTTTGCAAGCATCGACAACCAGTTCTGGATGTTTATCGGCGTCGGATTTGTTGCGCAGCTCATCGACGGACTTCTGGGCATGGGTTATGGTGTTGTGACACAAATTTTCCTCATGGGCGCAGGCGTGCCGCTGGCTTCCGTCAGTTCGAGCATACACACTGCAGAAATGTTTACGTCCGGAGTATCTGGTTATTCGCACTACCGCTTTGGCAATGTGAACAGGCGATTGTTTCGGGCCTTACTCATCCCGGGCATTGTTGGCGCCGTAGCAGGCGCGGCACTGTTGTCGTGGCTGGGCGAGCAATACGTACACATCGTTAAACCACTTTTGGCGGTTTATGCTTTGTTGCTTGGCGTACGTATCCTGCGCAGGGCATTCAAACGCACCATGGAAAAGAAAAAGGTCAAAAATGTGGGTTGGCTGGCTGGTGCCGGTGGATTCCTCGATTCTTTTGGCGGCGGCGGCTGGGGACCATTGGTTACGAGCACGTTGTTGTCAAAAGGTAAAACGCCTCAATACGTGATTGGCTCGGTGAGCCTTGTCGAGTTTTTTATAACCCTTTGCAGTGCACTCACCTTTTTCACCCTCATTGGAATATCACACTGGCAAATCATTGCCGGACTGATCCTAGGTGGCACCGTGGCGGCGCCTTTTGCAGCTCGGCTGGCAGGAAAATTACCTTTGCGCACCATGTTCATCGCCGTTGGCGTGATGGTGATCTTCTGGAGTATGCGAATTTTGTGGAAACAATTTTTTTAATCTGTGTAAATCCGTGTTCGTAAGATCTGTGTCATCTGTGTACCATTGTACGATGCAATGGTACAAAGATGACACAGATCTTACGACCACAGTTTTAGACGGATTTTTTACGCTATACACGCTTTTACAAACGACACAAAAAGTGGATGCGGACGTTCAACGGTACTTTTGAGTTCGGGGTGAAATTGCACACCGACGAAGTATTTGTGGTCTTTGATTTCCATGATTTCCACCAAACCCGATTCGGGGTTGATGCCGGAAGGTGACATGCCTGCTTTTTCAAAAGCCTCGAGGTAGGCATTGTTGAATTCCCAGCGGTGTCGGTGGCGTTCGCTGATGGAAACCGTTTTGTACGCGTCAAATGCCTTCGATTTTTTCTTCACTTCGCATGGGTAGGCGCCAAGACGCATGGTGCCGCCCTTTTTGGTGATTTTTTTCTGATCAGGCATCAGGTCGATAACGGGATGCGGCGTTGCAGGATTTACTTCCGTGGAAGCGGCGCCTTCGAGTTGGAGTACGTTGCGTGCAAATTCAACACAGGCGGTTTGCATACCCAGGCATATACCAAAAAACGGTACGTTGTTTTCCCGCGCATAACGGATGGCCATCAGTTTGCCTTCGATGCCCCTTTCACCAAATCCTGGTGCAACCAGGATGCCGTTGAGTCCTTCCATAAGTTTGCCGACATCCTTGTAGCTGCCCTCCAGATCTTCGGCATGGATGGGCATCACTTTTACTTTGCACTCATTGATGGCGCCGGCATGTACAAAGGACTCGTAGATGGATTTGTACGCATCGGGGAGTTCGTTGTATTTACCGATGAGGCCAATTTTCACTTCGTGAAGCGGGTTTTTCAATTTACCGAGGAAGGCCTTCCAGGTAGACAAATCTGGTTCCCGGCGATCGCTGAGGTGCAATTTTGAAATAACCACACTGTCGAGGCGCTCTTTGTGCAACAAAAGTGGCACATCGTAAATGCTGTCGGCATCCATTACCTCGATGACGGAGGGCATTTCCACGTTGCAAAAAAGTGCGAGCTTGCGGCGGATGTCCAAACCTAGCGGATGTTCCGTACGACAGGCCAATACATCGGGTTGTACACCCAGGCTGAGCAGTTCCTTCACCGAGTGTTGCGTCGGTTTGGTTTTTAGTTCCTTAGCTGCTTTGAGGTATGGTACCAGGGTAAGGTGAATGACAAGGCAATTGTCGCGACCGAGTTCCCAACGCACCTGGCGTACCGATTCGACGTATGGCAGCGATTCGATGTCGCCCACAGTACCACCGAGTTCGGTGATGACAATGTCGAACTGACCGGTTTGACCCAGCAGCAACATGCGGCGTTTGATCTCGTCGGTGATGTGTGGAATGATCTGAACCGTTTTTCCCAGATAATCGCCGCTGCGTTCCTTGTTGATCACCGTTTGGTATACGGAACCGGTGGTAACGTTGTTGGCACGGGAAGTGGGCGTGTTCAGGAAACGTTCGTAGTGCCCCAAATCGAGGTCGGTTTCAGAGCCGTCATCGGTTACATAACATTCACCATGCTCGTACGGGTTGAGCGTACCGGGGTCAACGTTGATGTAGGGGTCAAATTTCTGAATGGTTACGGAAAAGCCACGTGCCTGAAGCAGTTTGGCCAGCGACGCGCAAAGGATACCTTTACCCAAAGAAGAGGTTACGCCGCCCGTAACAAAGATGTATTTCGTCATGAATGAGTTCGTATTGTTACGGGATGCAAAGGTAGACTTTAGCAACGGGATGCGTGGTATTGATGTGTGTATATTTTAAATTTGCATCGAACAAGCATGCAGTTTCAAACGTTTAAGCAGGATTATGCAAGTTGTGCGATTGTTGGATATGGGTAAAATGGATTATCAGGCCGCTTGGGACTACCAAACGGACCTGCACCGCGTTTTGGTGGATCAAAAAATGCAAAACCGGCATAACCCACCGGAGAGTTATGTACAGGACCACACGTTTATGCTTGTGGAACATCCTCCTGTGTACACACTCGGCAAAAGTGGCTCAATGGACCATCTTTTGCTGAATGAAACACAATTACAGGAACGTGGCATTCAATACTTCCCCATCAACCGCGGCGGCGACATTACCTACCACGGGCCAGGACAAATCGTCGGCTATCCAATCCTCGATCTCGATTTTTTCTTCAACGATGTACATAAATACGTACGTTTTCTGGAAGAAACCATCATTCGTACCCTTGCTGATTTTGGTATAGAAGGTTACAGAATCAAAGATTACACGGGCGTGTGGGTGAAAAAAAAGTTTGGAGTTCGGAGTTCGGAGTTCCGAACTCCAAACTCCGAACTCCAAACTCCAAACTCCGAACTCCAAACTCCAAACTCCGAACTCCGAACTCCAAACTCCGAACTCCGAACTCCGAACTCTGATCCGGGATTTTGGGATAAACAGCGTAAAATTTGCGCCATAGGAGTGCATTTAAGCCGTTGGGTAACGCTGCACGGATTTGCGTTTAATGTGAACACCGACCTGCGTTATTTCGATTACATCGTACCTTGCGGTATTGTTGATGAAGACAAAACCGTGACCTCCCTGGCCACCGAACTTGGCGGCGAAGTAGACATGGAAAACGTAAAAAAACATCTTGCCATGCATTTTTCCGAGGTATTTGAATGCCGTTTGGAAACCGCAGGCACGAATACCATCGTACATAGTTAAACACAGCATGATCAAAGACATTCCCATACTGAAAGTAGAGGATCTGGCCATTGCCATTGTTCCAAGACTTGAACATGAAGAAGGTTACGAGGATTTTTGGGATTCTTACCTCATCAACCTTAAAGACGAACCCATACGCTCTGTGCTGATCAATGCACGGGGCTACGGCATACTTGAAGGCGAAGAGCGCCGCACCACCACCATGCGCTATTTCTGGGAAGAAATAGGCCCCTTGGATATTGTCAAAATTGAACCCGTTCAAAAGGCGGTTTTGGATATTGTCAATGAATACTGGGTGAGCTTTTCCTTCAACGATTACCTGTACGATAAAAAATACGTGTTTGTTCAGGGGAGCCTCGACGGCATGAATTTCACCGACATTCCGTTCCTCGACCGAAAAGGCGTGATGATACGTTAATGTGCCAGATTCCACAACTTTACCAACCGGGCCCCTCATTTGCAAGGATAAACTCACAACAATGACCTACGTTCAACCCATCAAACAGGCCGGCCTGGTTTTCGCCGGAGCGCTGCTGCTCATGCTTTTGGGTTGGCTGTCCACCGTTTCGAATGTATTCCCAACCGGCAAACTGTATGCCTGGTCCATTGCAACCGCTTTCACTCTGTTGTTCGCCATGCTCAACAGTCTTTTAAGTCTTACAGCGGACAGTGTTGCCAAATATTGGGGCAGTTCCATGTATTCCTACATGGCTTTGGCGTTTGCCAATGGATTGGCTGCGTGGGGTTTTTCGGGTGTACCGCTTGGTGAGGCCGAATCTTTTCGGTGGATTTATGTGGTGATTACCGTTGGATTTCTTGTGTTCCTTTCTCTGGTCAACTTTATGAAAAAAATCGTGCAGTTCGCCGAACGGGAGGAGTGGAACCAGCCCAGAAGAAGAAAATAAACAACCAATTATGAAATACATCATGTTCATGTTGCCGCTCCTGGCATGTCAGGAGCCGGCCAAAGTCTCTGTGCCCGATGGCGTACAGGTGAATGCACCGGCAATCGTGGCTGCCGATTCCATCGTCAAACCCCAGTACCGGGACGGCAAACTTGTAAAGCTCCAGGTATCCGAGTCGGATTGGAAAAAAAGACTCACTGAGATGGAGTACCATGTGTTGCGGGAAGAAGGTACGGAACGCGCGTATTCGGGCGATCTGGAAAAAAACAAAAAGGCTGGCACCTATGTATGTGCCGGCTGTGGGTTGCCCCTGTTCAGTTCAGCTACCAAATTTGAATCCGGTTCCGGCTGGCCTTCCTTTTACCAGCCCATCAATCCGGAGTACGTAAAGGAAAACAAGGACGTCAGTTATGGCATGACACGTATTGAAGTGGAATGCGCACGTTGTGGCGGTCACCAGGGCCACGTATTCGACGACGGTCCGAGGCCAACGGGATTGCGCTACTGCATCAATTCGGCCGCCCTTGACTTTGTTGAATAGGGAATGCGGAATGCGGAATAAAAAAAGCCTGGGCACTCAAACTGTTGAGTGCCCAGGCTTTTTTTATTCCGCATTCCGCATTCCCTATTCCCTATTCTAAAAGGCCGCCCCGGGTTTCCCCGAGGCGGCCTCTTTTTATTTGATCTGTACGAAGAAAGATTACTTCGTGTGGATCATCTTCGTGGTAGCGCTGTCGTTGGCTGTTTCCAGTTTGTAGTACAGTACACCAGTAGTGTTGATTTGTGCGCGGTCGAGGCTGATGGCGTTGTGGCCTTTAGCGAAGTCGCCGTTTACAGTGTAGATCATGCGGCCCGTTTCGTCGAAGATCGTCAGCGTAGCTTCAGCTGCTTCTGGCAGGTGGAAGCCGATAACGGTTTTGGCAACAAATGGGTTTGGCATGTTCTGGTACAGTTCGAATCCAA
>JADLBE010000368.1 GCA_020847915.1 Saprospiraceae bacterium
AGTAATATATGGCAAAATTTAACTTTGCTGCATGAATGCTAATCTGTTGTTCATACCGAAACGCATTTTTGTCGAGGAGGCAAGGGCAAATACGCTAGACAAAGTTGCATACATGAAGCTATCGGTATTGGTCATGCATCATCGCCCAATACCAACCCCTTGCGTTGCGCCAGGATGTGGGCGCCTTGTGGGTGAATTGGCTCATCAGCGAAAGAAAAAAAGCCTTGCATTACCAGTGCATGCAAGCCAATACCTACTTCTGGCGCACACAGGACCAACAGGAAATCGATTACGTGGAAGAACGCGATGGGAAAATGTGGGCGTTTGAAATGAAGTGGGATCCCAAAGCCAAAGCTTCGTTTTCCAAATCCTTTACCCAAGCCTACCCGGAGCACGACTTAAAAGTGGTGCACCGGGAAAATTATTACGAGTGGCTGCAGCCGACTGAATGACCAGGCGGGGGAAAAATTGGGTTTGTAGTTATACAGGATTCGAATGGCACTACAAATCTAAAGACGGCAGATGCAGCCTATTTGCATTTTTTTTTTATAGTTTTGGATGTTGTTCGTTTTTCCCATGGCCGTCAGATGACCCCGGAAAAGCATTTTTCAGAAGGTTTTTATAAACAACATTCATGTTTTGCGACTAGCATCGCAAAAACATGGTTAAAACGGAATCCTGTTTTCGTCCAGCATTACCCGCCGTTCTTTCCGGAGATCCACATCATGGTTTTTGAAATGCACACATTCGTTGATTTCCTGCGCGACATCGTCTTTGATTTTAATGATCAGGTCGCAATACATCCCCGATTTGTTGCCTACGAACGAGTACCCCTTGCAGAAAAAATTGCAGTGCCGGCCCATGCAATGGCCGATGTGGGTGGTTAAAAACGTGTCGCCGGCGGCTCTGAACTTTTTGAATGCGGCGCGTAGCTCCCCGATGATTTGGACTTTTTCCTCCTTGTTCATGTCGGCCAGTTTGTTCACCTCCACTTTTACGGCGGCCATGTCCATGGATTGCAGGGCAAGTACCAGGGCTTCGCGCAGGGCGTTTTCTTTTGGCCATTGGGGCCAGTGCGGGGGCACCTCCACCTTCATGATCTCCTCGAGGTTTTGGGGGTATTGTCGTGGCCCGGCGTTTAGTTTGGCCGCCTCTTCACGGATTTCAGCGGGTATTTCAATGATGCCGCGAAGGGAAAAACGGGGTGCGTTTTTGAAAAAGAGTTTGTCGGATGGGGGCATGGTGAGGTGTTTTGGTGATTATCGTTTAGGTTGAATTTTGTAGTTGATGCAGGGGTGCAGAAGCGCTTATTGAATCACATCTCCGGGGACGAGTTGAAAATTCACAGAGCCATCGCCGGCACCTTTGCTGATGTTGTAGATGCCTTGATGCGAATAGGTCAAGTCTCCAGTGTAGTACAACCCATCCGTGTCCATACAGCAGCGTTTCTTTTCGGCGTTATCAGAAAATTGAATGACGGGTCCTTGAACGGGCATTCTTCGTATACGGCCCGGACCGGTGTATTCAAAATACAAATCCAGCGCGGCTTTTTCAGGCACACTTTCCGGCTCCATTTCTAAAAAACGCCCACGTATTGCCTTGTTTTGACGAAAGATGCATGCCTGTGGAAGGATGCCGTTTCCACGTTTCGTTCCAAGCCATACTTCGTTTTTGGTAACGATGAAACAATTAACGAACTGCACAGGTGGCTCCCAGACGTAGTCGCAGCAGTTGGTGCTGTTAAGGTAATCGCCTGCGACCATTTGCTGAAGAACCGTCGTTAGGGTAAAATCAGGTGGTGTTCCGTTATCCTTTACGACCCAGGTTTCGGTGAACGACAAAATGCCTGCCATGGCCTTTGTACTGTCCGACAGTTGTACCTGAGCGGCGGTACTGTCCGTGATATCGAGCCTGAGTACATCGCGGTATTCTCCTGAATTGCCGTTGTGCATGGCAAAAAAGACGGACTGGCCGTTGTGATACGGTAAAAACGGTGTGGTTTCGAACGATCGTTTCTGTGTTTGGGTTTCGCTTGTTTTTTCGTCGGACGGTATTTCTTTCCGGGGCTTATCGAGGCGGCGGGCGGTGTATTTCATGGAAATCGGGCCGCCGTATTTTACGCGCAACGGAGCATCCAGCAGTTCGTCGAAATTGATGCCCATGGTCATGTCGCCTTCCACGGTTTCTTCAACGATGATGTTGTCAACAAGATCGTACACCAGTTTGCCCTCGCCGGTAAACGTCATGTCCTCACCCTTGCCCGAATTTTTAGGATTGCCGGTTTTCACTGTACCTTTTACCGTCATGGTTTGTGTTACGATGGCGCACAGGTTGCCGTTCCGGGTGGTTGTATCGGAAAAGGTCAGGGTGCTTTTGGCCTCGACATCGTCAAAATCGGGCAGATTTTTGAACATGGCCGCCTCGGATGTCCAGGATTCGCCAAGTTTTATCCTGCGTTTGGAGAAGCGTTTTTCGTTGAGCGTCAGATCGGAGGCAATTCTGTCTAGTTCCTCCAATGCTCCGCCTTCTGCCAATGTGTTTCCCTTGAGCACGGCCGACCATTCGCCGGAAGGCGATCGGCGAAGTTCCACAGGTTTTTTCACCAAATCCTTGCCGGATGTAGTTCCGAAGGGTTTGAACTTACTTTTGATGGTAAGTATCTCCAGGTCCATGGTCAAAGCACCGTTGTCCGATGCTTCCACGCATTTGAGGTGTTTATTTTCATGGTATTCAAACGTCAGGCGGTCGGCGCCGAAAACAGACAACAACATGGCCATTTCGCTGGTGGTTTGAAGTTTAAGGTCGGCATTGTAGCCTGACTTTTCTTCAAGGACCATACCGGGTATGGACGGGGATGGTTGAAACAAAACACCGCTTCCTGCAACGTCCAGATTGTTTTCAGGTTGAATCCATAGGTATCCGGCATACCCTGCGGCAAGCAACACCAAAGCGCCAAAAGTTCCTGCCAGTATTTTGGCTGTTTTACCTGTGCTCCCTTGCGGGGGGATACCCTTATCAAACACATCAGGATAGTGTATTTCCTGGACGGGTGGAGGCGTTTCGGCAGGTACAAGCGCGGGTGTTACCGGAGGTTGGTACGCATGCTGCTCCTGCATTGCAGGCTCGCTGGAGACCAGCGGTGCAACTGTTGTATGTTTCCCGACTTCCGGTGGAGGAGG
>JADLBE010000369.1 GCA_020847915.1 Saprospiraceae bacterium
AAAGGTCAGCAGGTGGGCGTGGCCCCCGACGTATACCCCGGGTCCACCATAACCGGCAAGGTGACCAACATAGGCCTCCGTGCCGACAATGCCTTCACCTATGATGTGGAAATAGAAGTGCCCAACCCCAAAGCAAAACCCATGCGTGCCGGCATGCACGCCCGCGCTATTTTCAGCTTCGCCAACAACCGCAAAGGCCTTACCATCCCGCGCCGCGCCGTGGCCGGAAGTTTGCAGGACGCCAAAGTGTACGTCGTTCAGGATTCCATGGCCATACGCCAGCCTGTAAAACTCGGCGCCGTTTTGGGTGAAAAAGTAGAAGTTTTGTCGGGCCTCACAGGCAATGAAACTGTAGTGGTTTCCGGCCAGCTCAATTTGAGCGACAGCACACGGGTGCAGGTTGTGAAGACGGTTGAAAAGTAAAAAGTTTAAAGTTTAAAGTTTAAAGTTTAAAGTTTAAAGTTTAAAGTTTAAAGTAGAAGATCCTAGGGAGAATTACATTTGTTGTGGAAAAGCCTTGTTGTGTGCAATGATTTTTGCACCCAATTTTTAACCCTATGTTCGCATAACCATGTATTTCCCCAAACCCCAGTCTGCTGCGGATTTTGAAGCAGGCATGTCCGTAATACTTGCACTTTTTGGCTTTTTGGCATTTTGGTGGGCACAAACATCGCCAGGCGTAAAACGTTATTTCCGCAACCGATGGGGAGAAGACAAGGGCCAGGAATTCAAAGTTTATTTCCAGCGTGCCGTGGGCGTTTTTTCTTTCGGGATACTGCCGGGTGTGGTGTTGTTTGCTATGGGAGCTTTTTCCTGGAAAAATTATGGCATTGACACTCGTTTTACCTGGTTTGACGCGGCAACAACCCTTTTTTTATCGGTATTGGCCTTTTTTATGGCCCGAGCAGGGGCTCAAAAGCCTGACAGCAAAGCCATGTACCCGGAGATCAAAACAGCAGTTTGGGACCGAAACCTTCTCTTCCGAAGCTTTTTCTGGTGGATTTTGTATTTGTGCGCCTACGAACTCATGTTCCGTGGCTACCTGCTTTTTGCAATTGTGAAGAATAATGTCTAAAGGATGTTTATATAGCTACGAACTCATGTTCCGTGGCTACCTGCTTTTTGCCTGTGAACGCGGTTACGGGGCCTGGTCGGCTGTGGCGATCAACACGGCGATTTATTCCCTCGTACACGTACCCAAACGTATGACGGAGGGTGTCGGTGCAATATTTCTGGGCATTATATTGTGTCTCCTAACATTGTACACCCGAACGCTTTGGGTGGCCTTGCTGGTTCATCTCGTGCTGGCATTGTCTACAGAATGGTTTGCCTTACGGTTTCATCCAACCATTAGAGTGGAGCGTTAATTTCAGTTTTTACGCCATTTTTACCTCGAAAATTCATGATCAAAAAAGTTTTTGTTACGGGTCCAGACGGTTTTTTAGGAAGTCATGTTGTCAATATATTGTTGGAACGGGGATATCAGGTCAAAGTTTTTGCCCTTCGTGGAAAAGAGGGCGCCATGGCATCCCATCCCGAAGTTGAAATTGTTACCGGTAATGTATTGAATAAGATCGACTGCTACCGGGCTGTTCCGGGGGTCGACGCCGTCATTCATACGGCAGCTTCAACCAAAACATGGCCCGAGCGTTCGAAAATGATAAAAAACATCAACTACAAGGGTACACTCAACATGGTTCATGCCGCGCAGCATGCAAAGGTGAAAAGGTTTGTCCACGTCGGTTCGGCAAACATGTTCAAACCTGGCACCCTGGAACACCCTGGAAATGAGCTTGGTGAATTTGTCGGAGGTGTATTTGGCCTGGACTACATCGACTCCAAATACAAGACGCACAAAAAACTCATTTTAATGGCAGTCCGCGACGGATTTCCGATTGTTGAAATTTGTCCAACCTTTATGATCGGTCCCAACGACCATTACATGGGTACTTCCCGACTGGTGCTCGCCCTCATGAAACACAAACTTCCTTTTGTAACACACGGCGGCAAATGTTTTGTTTACGTAAACGATGTTGCTACCGCCGCCGTGAATGCCCTCACCATGGGCAAAACAGGAGAAGCCTACATTGCGGGAAATGCTAACCTTACCTATGAAGAATTTGCACATAAGGTTGCAAACATCAGCGGCGTAAAACCGCCGGAACTTGTTTTGCCAACACCATTGCTGTTTACCTTCGGTCGTGTGATGGGATGGTTGGGCAAAACTTTCGGATTTACGCCCATGCTCAGTTTGGGCACCGCAAAAGTGGCCGCCGATGAACAGTATTTTTGTTCACAAAAGGCTGTCACCGAATTGGCCATGCCTCAAACGGACATCGACGAAGCCATCCGTTTGTCATGCAACTGGCTAAAGGAAAACGGATATGCGTAATGGGGAATGCGGAATGCTTATCTTTGCCCCTCAATCATAAACCGCCCTTCGGGGCACCCGCCTGTTGTATGGGTGGGCTAAAACCTTTTTTATTTCCATGATTAAGATCACTTTCCCCGACGGCAACATTCGTGAGTATGCCGCCGGAACCACCGCCCTCGATGTGGCCAAATCCATCAGCGAAGGCCTCGCCCGCGTTGTGCTATCCGCCCGCGTAAACGGTGAAGTACGCGACCTCACACGCCCCATCAACGAAGACGCGACCATCACGTTTTTCAAATGGGATGACAAAGAGGGCAAAGCCACGTACTGGCACTCTTCGGCCCACCTGCTTGCCGAAGCACTCGAAGCCTTGTACCCGGGTACCAAATTCGGCATCGGACCATCCATCGACAACGGTTTTTACTACGATGTCGACACCGGCGACCGCATGCTCACCATCGGCGACCTGCCTGCCATCGAACAAAAAATGCTCGAACTGGCGCGCAACAAAAGTGAGTACAAACGCACCGAAGTGAGCAAAGCCGATGCCATCAAGTTTTTTACGGAGAAAAACGATGAGTACAAACTCGAGCTCATCAACGACCTGCAGGACGGTACCATCACCTTTTACCAACAAGGCAACTTCGTTGACCTCTGCCGCGGACCACACATCCCAACCACCGAAACCATCAAGGCGGTAAAACTGCTCAACGTGGCCGGTGCTTATTGGCGCGGCGATGAAAAACGCAAACAACTTACACGCATCTACGGCATCACGTTCCCGAAAGCAAAGGAACTGGAAGAATACCTGACGCTGCTGGAAGAAGCCAAAAAACGCGACCACCGCAAACTCGGCGCCGAGCTCGAGTTGTTTATGTTTTCGGAAAAAGTGGGTCAGGGCCTGCCCATGTGGCTGCCCAAAGGCACCGCCGTGCGTCAGAGACTCGAAGATTTCCTGAAAAAAGAACAACTCCGCCGCGGTTATCAACCCGTAATCACGCCGCACATCGGTTCGAAAAAACTCTACATTACGTCAGGTCACTGGGAAAAATACGGCAAAGACTCGTTTCAGCCCATCCTTACGCCGGATGAAAACGAAGAGTTTCTGCTCAAACCCATGAACTGTCCGCACCACTGCGAGATCTACGGCTACCGTCCGCGCTCCTACCGCGAACTGCCCATTCGTATCGCCGAATTTGGCACGGTGTACCGCTACGAGCAGTCGGGCGAGTTGCACGGCCTAACCCGGGTACGTGGCTTTACGCAGGACGATGCACACATCTTCTGCACCGAAGACCAGCTCAAGGAAGAATTCCTGGCCGTGCTCGACCTCACGCGCCACGTGTTGGCCAAACTGGGTTTTGAAAAATTCACGGCTCAGATCAGCTTGCGCGACCCGGAGAACAAAGCCAAATACATCGGTACCGACGAAAACTGGCGCCGCGCCGAACAAGCCATCATTGAGGCTACGGAAGAAGCCGGTCTGGTAACCACCACCGAACTCGGTGAAGCCGCGTTTTACGGTCCGAAACTCGACTTCATGGTGAAAGACGCCCTCGGCCGTTCGTGGCAGTTGGGTACCATCCAGGTGGACTACAACCTGCCCGAGCGTTTCAACCTCACGTACGTGGGCGCCGACAACGCGGAGCACCGTCCGGTAATGATCCACCGTGCGCCGTTTGGTTCCATGGAGCGATTTATGGGTGTACTCATCGAGCACTGTGCCGGCAAATTCCCGCTTTGGCTGTCGCCCGAGCAATTTGCCATCCTGCCCGTAAGCGATAAGTTTGTGGAATATTCCTACCAGGTGAAGGCCCAGCTTGAAAGCCAGGACCTGCGCGGGGTGGTGGACGACCGCAACGAAACCATCGGCCGGAAAATCCGCGACAACGAGCTCAAACGTATTCCATTCCTGCTCATCGTGGGTGAAAAGGAACAGGAAGCAGGTACTGTTTCGGTACGCAAACAAGGCGAAGGCGACCAGGGTGCCGTAAGCGTGGATGCGTTTGCGAAGATGGTGCAGGCGATGTTGTAAAGTATTGTATAAAATATTGATTATGAGCCACTCTGAGCAATCGGGGTGGCTCTTTTTATTCCTCCAATATCGCCTTCTCCAGTATAAACGCAGGATTGATGTCCAGCTTCTTGTATAAGTTTCTTGCCATGGTTAACGTAATCTGTCTTTTTCCCTTCAATATTTCCGAAAGCCGCGAAGCTGGAATCTCCAGTAGTTCTGCAAGGTCTTTTTGCTTCAATTTGCGTTCATACATTTTAAGTTCGATCATTTCCACCAGGGTTTGTGGTTGTTTAATCGGCATCAGAGGAATGGAATCTTCCCAGGATTCCGCCATTTTTGACAACACTTGCATTTCATCGCGTGCATTGGCAGACAGCGTATGAAAGCCACCTTGTTTGGTGGCCTGCAGCAAGTAGGATTCGATTTTTTCCATAACCTGGAGGTATTCGTCTTCTGATTTTATATTGTAAGGCATGTCTGATGATTTAAATGGCGGAAGCATCGATTTTGTCGTATTCACTGTGTGTTCCCACAAAACGAATATAAACGGTTCTGATGTCAAAAAACACCATGGCGATCAATCTGTAGTGATTCCCACGAATGTTGAACACATAACGATCGTTTCCGACATAATCTGCCGAGTTGAATGTCTTACGGAGATCATTAAAGTTGTTCCAATCAGCATTTTTGGTTTTAATGTACCAATCGTTTAATGCAGTTATTGCATCCGGTTGGAGTACACCGAAACTGGTTAAATGAGATTTACTTATGATGACCACAGTCCAATTTTGAAACAAAATTATAAATAAAATTTCATATTTGGTAATTTTATTCTAAAATGGAAATTTTTTTATTAAAAATCCTTCTTGTTTCAAGGAAAATAAAACACACAAAAACATTCCTGCGCAAATAGTGTTAAAACACTTAAATTTGCGTCATGAAACTTGAAGCGGAACTCAAAAGCACCAAGCCCATGCCTCCCAGGCAACGGGCTACCCTCAACATATTGTTCACGGCAAGCTGGCTCGAGTGCCACCAGGCACGTGTGCTGCGCCCCTACGGTATCACCCACCCACAGTACAACATCCTGCGTATCCTGAACGGCAGTTTCCCGAATGGCTTGTCGGTACTCGACATCAAAAGCCGCATGCTCGACCGCAGCAGTAACGTAAGCCGCCTGGTGGAAAAACTTCGTCTTTCCGGATTTGTTGAACGTGTGCCGCACAGCGGCGACCGACGCATGGTGGTTGTAACCATTTCAGCCACAGGCAAACAACTGCTGACGGACATCGACAAAACGCAGTTTACCGACCATGAGGCCGGTCCGGGACACAAACTCAGCGAATCAGAGGCTGCAACGCTCGCCGAATTGCTTGATAAATTTCGCGACTGATCCCTTACCTTTGTCAGGCATCTCAATTTACCTGCCACAGAAGCCACCCTCATCCCTGTCATCCGATTTAACAGCCCTTGAACCTTGTTCAAACGGTATTGTTGTGTACATCTACATTGAAACCCATGCCCATACGGGCGACACCTGACTCAAACCTGACCTGATGCCGGCTTCCGATGCCAGCGCGACTGCACACCACACGATCCGCGCCATACTCACCCTCGAAATGTACACACCCAACGACGATGATCGTCCGGTGTACATCACCGGCAATTTCAACGGCTGGGTGACGCGTGATGAACATTACCGTATGGAAAAAGTGTCGACAGGCCACTACCGGTTTGTGTTTCCCCAACCGCTTCATCTGGGCGAACCCCTGGAATATAAATACGTCAAAGGAGGCTGGGAAGCCGAAGAACTTGGCGGCGACGGCCATTCGCCCACCAACCGACGTATGGAAGTGCCGCGAGGTAAAGTGGCCGACCTGGTGCCCAATTGGAAAAGCCACGCCGGCTGGTACGACCCGCAGTTTTACCCCGAAATTCAAATCGTTTCCAAACGGTTCAACGTACCCCAGCTCAACCGCCGCCGCCGTATTTCGGTACTGCTGCCATGGGACTACAACAAAACCAACAAACATTACCCCGTTTTGTACCTTCAGGACGGGCAAAACCTTTTCGAAAACGACGCACCTTTCGGAACCTGGGGTGTAGACAAACAACTGGCAGCCCTCGCACAACGCGGCAAAGGCGATTTTATCGTAGTGGCCATCGACCACGGCGGCAAAGAACGCATCCAGGAATACCTACCCTACGAATCGCCACGCTGGGGCGACGGTTTGGGCCGTGCCTACGCAACTTTCCTGGCCGAAACGCTCAAGCCCTACATCGATAATAAATTCCGTACACGCCCCGAACGCGAACATACAGGCATCGGTGGCAGCAGCATGGGTGGCCTCATCAGCATCTACGTCGGCCTTATGTTTCCCCAGGAATTTTCGAAATTCATGATTTTTTCCCCCTCGCTGTGGATTTCGCCGCGCCTCTATTTTGAGCCGCTTACTTTTTCCCATTTTTCGGAAACCAAAATTTACCTCTACGCAGGCGCCAAGGAAGGCGCCGGTATGGAAACACACATCGAACGTTTCCGCCAACACCTGCTCCGACGCGGCCACCACGACAACAAGCTTCACCTCCACCTCGAAATCGATCCGGAAGGACACCACAACGAAGCACGGTGGGGTGCTGAATTTCCGAAAGCCGTGGAATGGCTGTTTTAGCGGGCAGCAGGCAGCAGTCAGCAGGCAGAAAAAAAGTGAGTTCAAGGGTTGTATATACCCCTTGAACTCACTTTTTTTCTGCCTGCTGCCTGCTGCCTGCTAATTCCGCTTTCGGTACGTCCACACCGCCAGGCCGTTCACCACGGTGGCGTAAGTAAGCACACTGTAGAAATTTTGTTGCACATCGGCAAACGTGGCTCCTTTCAGCAGCACCTGACGCATAAAGGCAACGAAATACTGGACTGGATTGAGCATGTTGAGCCATTGGGCCCATTGCGGCATGCTGTCCACTGGGGTGAACAGTCCACACATTAGAATAAAAATGAGCAGGAAAAACCAGGCTGTAAACATGGCCTGTTGCTGTGTTTCGGAAAAATTGGAAATGAGAAATCCGATACCAAGCATGGCCGGTGCAAAAAACAGGGTATAGGCAAATACAAGCCACAAGCTGCCTACCATGGGAATGCGAAAAACCAGCCATCCAACCGTGAGCCCAACAGCCATCATCACCATGGCCAGCGCCCAAAAAGGCAACAATTTACCGAGGATGAACTGCCATTTTTTCACGGGCGTTACGTTCAGTTGTTCCATGGTACCCATTTCCCGTTCGCGAACAAGGTTCAAAGCCGTGAGGAAACAAATGATCAAAGCAACGATTTCACCCAAAATTCCCGGCACCATAAACGCTTTGTAGTCGAGTTTTGGATTGTACCAGTTGGAATACGTCATGTTGATGCGCGCACCCGGAGCAGCACCGGAAGTGGTGGAAATGGTGGAGCTGAAATCGCGCACGATGTTGCCTGCGTAACCCATGCCCAAACCAGCCTTTGAGGCATTGATGGCATTGGCTGTGAGGGAAATGCCCGTTTTGCCTTCGCGCATAAAATTGCGTTCAAAATCAGGTGGTATTTCAAGAATCATATCGCTCCTTTCACGGGCCAGGGACACATCGGCCTCGCTGCGCGAAAAGGTGCTTTCGCTGAGCTTGAAATACCCGGAGCCTGTGAATTTACCCACCAATTGGCGCGACATGGGAGACAGGTCGTGGTCTACCACACACAACGCCAGATTTTTGATTTCGTAGTTGGCGGCAAACGAAAGCAAAAGGGTTTGAACCACCGGCATCACCAGCATCACCGGAAGCATGGTGCGGTTGCGGATGATTTGAAGGAATTCTTTTTGTACCAGAAAAAATACGGTGCGCATAAGATCAGTATTTCTGCATTTCAGGATCGATTAAACTTGTAGCGGGCAATGGAAACATCTGGCTCATTCCAGACGATCTTTGAAGTTCCGCAAACTCAACACAAGAAAAAACATGGCCATGCCCACCAGCACCAGCGTTTCTTTCCACAAACTTTCCAACCCGACACCTTTGATCATGATGCCTTTTACAATGGGGATGAACCAGGTTGCCGGTATGGCATTGCCGATCACCTGAAGGGGTACGGGCATGCTTTCCCTTGGAAAAATGAAACCTGAAAGCAACATGGTGGGCATCAGCAACCCAAGTGCCGACATAAACATTGCACCCATCTGGTCTTTGGCTTTGGTGGAGATAAAAATGCCGAGCGACAAGGCCACGAATGTGTATAAAATCGACTCAAAGGCCAGCAACAACACGCTTCCTTTCAAGGGCATGCCAAAAACAACCACGCCAAGCACAACCACCACCGCTGCATTTAAAAACGATAAAGCCAGGTAGGGCGTGGTTTTACCCAAAATGATCTGAATGGGTTTTAAAGGCGATACCAGCAGTACTTCCATCGTGCCCATCTCCTTTTCTCTGGCAATCGTGATGGAAGTCATCATGGCCGACACCAACATCAAAATCAGGGTCATTACACCCGGTACAAAATTGTACACGGACTTCATTTCCGGGTTGTACCGCATGCGGGTTTCCACCTTGATGCCTGTTGCTGTGGACGGGAGGTTTCGGCTGTTGTATTCCTGTTGGTAGTTGAGCAGTATCGACTGGGCATATTGCACCAGGGTACTGGCCGTATTGGGGTCGGAAGCATCACCAATGATTTGAACGGTGGCAGTGCCAACTTTGGCCAAACTTCCGGCAAAATCATGGGGCAACACCATCGCCATTTTGATCTCATTGCGGCGAAAGGCGCCCTCCAGTTCGTTTAACGAAGTAATGTCCGGCGCAAGTTTAAATATGTCGTCTGCCAGCAACTTATGCGTCAAAGTCCTGCTCTCATGGTCGGGCGATGGATCAATAACGGCTACGCGGGCGTTTTGGACCTCATTGTTGAGCACAAATCCGAACAGCAGCACCTGGATCACCGGCATACCGAATAGAATCATCAGTGTGCGGCGGTCGCGCAGGATGTGCCGGAATTCTTTGGTTATAAAAGCAAGGAATCTGTTCATGGGAAAAGTCGTAAGTCATAAGTCGTAAGTCGTAAGTGGGGCACGCGGCATTTGTTTTCAATCCACATGGTTAACCTTTTGGTCAGGTCTGGCCAGGCGTGTAAAAACCTCATCCATGGTTGTTGTCCCAAATTGCTTTTTGAGTGCTCCGGGTGTATCCAGCGCTTCTATACGCCCGTCTACCATGATGCTTACTCGGTCGCAATACTCGGCTTCGTCCATGTAGTGGGTGGTTACCATAAGTGTAACTCCCGCGTGGGCCGCTTCGTAAATCATGTCCCAAAACTGCCGCCGCGTGAGCGGATCCACGCCGCTTGTAGGTTCATCGAGAAACACCACGCCGGGGTCGTGGAGCATGGCCACGGAAAAGGCGAGCTTTTGGCGCCAGCCCAGGGGAATTTCCGACACGAGGCGTTTGGCATAAGGCGCCAGTTCGAGCCTGTCGAGCAGTTTCGCAGTTTTTTCCTTTATTTCAGTCGTGGGCAATCCGTAAATGCCGCCAAAAAGGCGCACATTTTCGGTGATGGTGAGGTCCTCGTACAGACTGAATTTCTGGCTCATGTAACCGATGCGGCGTTTCACCTGATCGGGGTGTTTTTCCACGTCGTAGCCGGCCACCATGGCAGAACCGCCGGTGGGCTTGAGCAAACCGATGAGCATTTTAAGTGCCGTGGTTTTTCCTGCACCGTTGGCGCCGAGAAAGCCAAAAATTTCGCCTTTTTCCACGCCGAAACTGATGGCGTCGACCGCTTTGAAGTCGCCGAATTTTTTGGTGAGGCTGTGTGTTTCAATGATGTTCATATTTAGTCGGTTGGTCTGTTGGTCGGTTGGTCGGTTGGTCGGTTGGTCGGTTGGTCGGTCGTCGAGGTACAGGTATATTGATCCTTTACTGAAGAGCCTATGCGTTACCAACCGCGAAGCGGTTGAATATGAATAGCTCCGGGTGAAACCCGGGGGTATGGTCCCCACGGCCCCCAACCGCGAAGCGGTTGCAGGCCAGCGGAATACTACTTTCATTTCAGCGTAATTTCACCTGGCGGACTGTCGACTGTCGACTGTTGACTGTCATCCGTCATCAAATCAATAAAACAATCTTCCACGGTTGGTTCCGCTTCCTTCACCTCCACGCCGTTGTGGCCTTTTTTTTGTAAAAAAAGCTCAACGTCGGCAACCTGAATTTTTGCCGAAGGCGAGGCAAAATGCGCGAACTCGCCGAAGGCGTAAGCGTTTGCGCCTGTTTCCATACTTCGCAAATCATTGATCAGGCGGTATTTATCCACAGCGCGCACGGCAAAGAGTTTTTTGGGAAAAGCTGCTGTGAGCGCTTCCGGCGTATCGATGGCCATGATGTGCCCTTGTTGCACCAACGCCACACGGTTGCACCACGCAGCCTCGTCCATGTACGGCGTACTCACCAGGATGGTTAGTCCGCCGTCGCGCAGGCGCCGCAGCATGTCCCAAAACTCGCGCCTCGACACAGGGTCCACGCCCGTGCCGGGCTCATCAAGCATCAGGATTTGCGGTTTGTGAATAAGGGCACAGCACAAAGCAAGTTTTTGTTTCATGCCGCCCGACAAAGCGCCGGCCCTTCGATTTTTGAACGGCTCCAGCTGCACGTAGATGTCGTTGATCAAATGCCTGTTTTCCTCAACAGTGACGCCAAATACAGAGGCGAAAAATTGCAGGTTTTCGTCCACCGTGAGGTCCTGGTACAATGAGAAACGGCCGGGCATGTATCCGATGCGGGTGCGCAGGGTTTTGTAGTCGCGCACCACGTCGAGTCCGTTGAGGGTCGCCGAACCACTGCCGGGCAGCAACAAGGTGGCAAGGATGCGGAACAGGGTGGTTTTGCCGGCGCCGTCGGGACCGATGAGGCCGAAAATTTCCCCTGCCTGCACGTCGAAACTGATGTCAGTTAAGGCCTGGTTGTCGCCGAAAGCGTGGTTGATGTTTAACACGTTGATCATGGCTTAGAGCTTGACTTCAGCCGGCATGCCGATTTTCAGCCGGCCGTCTGGATTGGGTACCTTGATTTTCATGGCGTACACGAGGTTCACGCGTTCGTCTTTGGTTTGGATGACTTTGGGTGTAAATTCAGCTTGTTCCGAAAGCCAGGTAAGCGTACCGGTGTATTCGGTGTATTTGCCATCCGGAGCATCCACACGTACCGTGATGGCTTGTCCAATTTTTACACTGCCAAGCTGGTCGCCGCCGAGGTAGGCGCGCAGGATGAGTGTGTCGATGCCTGCAATTTTGTACAACGGTTTTCCAAACTGTGCGATTTCCCCTTTTTCGGCATAACTCACCAGCACGGTGCCTTTGCGCGGATTAACCACATTGCATCGTGCGATCTGGTCGTCGAGTTGGATGATTTGTTTTTGGAGTGGCTCAATTTCCGCTAAAATGCCCCCTTTTTGGGCATTCAGCGTGGCTCCGGAGGCTGTGCGCTGACCGGTGATGACCAGTATTTGTTCCTGCACCTGATCGATCTGGGCATTGATGTCGTCGAGCTGTTTGGTGGTTGCGGCATCTGCTTTGATGAGGTTTTCCACGCGTTGTTTTTCGCGTTGGAGGGTTTTGATTTGCTGTCGACTGGCACTGAGTTGTTTTTCGTAAACAGCCAGTTGTTCGGCTATGGCCGGACTTTTGGCGGCCACGGCGCGGATGGAAGCGCGGAGCTGATCGCGGCGAAGTACGAGTTGGGTGCTGTCGATGCTTGCAACCACGGCGCCTTTTTCGAGGATGTTGCCCTCTTCGGCCTTAAGGTCGAGGATGCGGCCTGTGGCTTCAGCGCTTACGAGCAGGGCATCGGATTCAAAGTTGCCGTAGGCGTCGGCTTCCGTTTGGTTGCTTTTGCAGGCCGGCAAAAAAAGTGCGGCCAATGCGGCGGCTATCAAAAAGTGTTTCATGTGGACGAAGTTTTTTAGTCGTTTGCGAGGGTTTTGGCCAGCAGGAGTTGGCGTGCGTGTTCGTATTGAAGTTGGTGAAAAATGCCGTTGAGCCGGGCATTGGTAAGCAGATCAACCTGGGTGAGGTAGTCGGTGGTGGTCATAACGCCGTTTTGCACCTGTGCATCGGAGCGTTTCAAAATGTCTTCCTGGAGGACAATGATCTCCTTGTCGAGTTGACTTTGTTGCATCATTTTTTGGGCCTCGAAATGGTCTTTGCGCAAGGCGGCTTCGATGCGCAGGTTGAAAGCATCGCGTTGTGCGTCGATGTTGCGGCTTTGAAGGGAAAGGATTTCCCGTTCGCGGTTTTGTTTGCCCCAGTTGATGGGCGTCCAGAGTGCGCGCACACCGATCATAAAATAAGGTTCAAATCCGGTTTCAAAGGGATTGAGCGGATTGGGTTGTCCGAAACCACCCTGGGCAAAGGCGTCAAATCGTGGGCGCAGCAGCAGGTTGAGTCCGTCGGCCGACACCTGAAGGTTTTGTTTTTGCAGGTCGAAAAGTTGGTGTTCCGGGCGTACGATGGGCGCCATTGGCGCCATACCCAGGTCGGGCGGGTCAGACTTGGGCATTTTTAATACAAAATCCGTGTCTTCACGCCCGATCCAAAGTGCCAGGATGTTGAGCAGGGCCTGGCGATCGCTTTGTATACCCGAGGCTTGCTGTCGTGTTTTGAGGATCTGGATGCGCAGTTGGTCGGCCGCACTGCGCAGGGCGACGCCTTCATTCACCTGGGCATCGGTTTGTTTGAAGCGTCTGTCAAGTTCAGCCAGACTCAGGTTCAGCGTCTGTTCCGATTCCTGCAACAACAAAACGCGGAAAAACAGGTCTGTCACTGTTTCGCGCACGGCATAGATATCAACAGCAGTTTGGGCCATGGCGATATCGCGTTCAATTTCCCGTTGGGCGCGATGGTGCTTGTCGTAGCCGCCGTCCCAGATTTTCTGGCTCACATCGGCGCTTATTTTGTACTGGTCTTTCGGGATGTCGATGATGGGAAAAATGGGATTGTCGAAAGGCAATTTGAACACATCGGTTTGCCAGCTCGCTTGTCCACTGAAAGAGATGCGCGGCAGGTAATTGGCGTCGATGTTGTCGCTGTACAAATCGTACATACTCGCGGCCAGGGCATTTTTGGTCACCAGCGGATGGTTTTGGGCAGCCAGGGACCGACATTGTTGCACGCTGAGGGTATCGGTGGCGTGGGCAGCCAGGGGGAAAAGTAGAAGAAAAAAAATGCGTATGTATTTCATATTGATCAAATTGGCATGTACTATTTGAAATCTGCAGGGGACAGAAAATTTGTCATCCCGTTAGGGAGCCGGGCGCAACGCGGCGTGTACAAACGATCGGATTTCCACTTCCCGCTGGTTCAAAAATGCACGCATGTCATGGGCTTGCATACCCAAAATGACACCCAACATGGGGCGGGCGAGAATGGGGAAAATGCACATGGAAATGACGTTGACGATGAGGTGCTGTGGTGTGATGGGTTTTATTTCGCCTGCTTCAACAGCGCTTTGAACCTGTTGGAAAAAACGGTCGGGTTTCGGAAGTTCTTTGGGAAAGATGGTTTCGAAAAAATGGTCCGGGTTTTTGTTCATTTCATTGATCAGAAACAGGGGAACAAAAGGGTTTTTGCTCACGGTTTGCAGGTAGAAATGAATGAAATAGTCGATTTTTTCCAAAAGCGGTTTGTCGCTTTCAAGCAGGTCGCGCAGAACAGGCAAAACGCGGTTGATGACCGCGCGAACCACGGTTTCGTAGAGTTTTTCCTTACTGCGGTAGTAATAATGGAGCAGGGCTTTGTTGATGCCGGCGCGGTCGGCGATTTCCTGCATTTTGGCGCCGTGGAGGCCTTTTTGCACAAAAACTTCGTGTGCGGCATCAAAAATGCGTTGTTCGGAGGAATCGTCCTGAATTTCTGGTTTGTCCATATGGTTTAACCGTTTGGTTAATTTTAGACAAAGGTATATTGCATTTGGTTACACTTCCAAATGTTTTAACCAAAAAATTTAACCAGATGGTTAATTCGTGGAAAGTGGGTACATCAAAAACAATCCCGTATCAAAAGGCGTCCAAACGCTACTTTTCAAACCTGCCTCGTTCAACCCATCGTTTACCCACTGGTTGCAGGTGTGAATCATGCTGTAACTTCCAATGGCTTCATAAAACGCATCCGTATCACCGTAATTTGCATCGGTTTGAATGTGGATGGACCGCCCATTCTGGTCGGTCTGGAAGCTGGATGTTATGTACGCAACCAGTTTTTTGTATTGCTCCGAGCTGATGTTGATTTGCCGGCAAGATTCTCCCAATTGTATGGTTGAATGGAATGTGGCATGTATGGCAGTGGTATTCAACCCTGTAGCTGCCTTAAAAGCAACCGAAGGTTTCAATTCTGCCCAGGTGGGTGTTTCCAGGTAAAATCCCTTGTCGCCCCATCCCATGCCCAGGTAAGTCTGGGTACTGTCGTTGGAACGCGTATGCTCAAATTGCACCTTTGTGGTCCAGTCCATGATCTCATTGCGGACTGGCACCACAAAATCGGTGTGCACGCCATTCGTCATCAGGTATATGGTTACGTCGTTGCCCTGAGACGCACCTTTCACTGGGACACGGGACAAAACAAACGCGCAAAGCAGGTAAAACAAGACCAACCCCACCAATGCGGCAACCACTTTCAGACTGATACGAATTGCTTTATTTAGAGCCATCGTTGGTTATTGCTTCACAATCGTACGGCTGATCAGGCCGTTTTCTGTTTGTATTTTTAAAAAATACGGGCCGGCAGGCAAAACATGAAGGTCGATGGGCATGTTGAAAACCTGACCTTGTTTTGTTTGTTGGAACATTTGCCGCCCTGCGGCGTCAAAAAGGGATACCGTGATGCGCTCGCTGGAAGCAAGTTCCATATCCAGAATCAAATGGCCGGGCGTAGGGTTGGGAGCAAGGGTGAATTTGCGCACGCTGACAGGAAGTGGTGCGTCGGATACAAAGACCGGTCCGGATTGTAAAAAAC
>JADLBE010000370.1 GCA_020847915.1 Saprospiraceae bacterium
AGGGCGCCGAAGACATTGTCGTCAAGGGCGGTACCTGCCACGGCGGCCGATCCTTTGAGTGCCCACAAACCGTCCTTGCCGTAACCGAAGTCGAACGCTCCAAGGGCATTGCGCTGGATGCGCAGTGGGCTGAAAGCGGGCACGGCGCCACCGAACTGATCGTCGTCCATATACAAGGCCAATTCCGGATTGTAAAAGAAACCGTCAAGCACCTGGTCGCCTATTTCGTCGTAAGGCGTAAGGGCATTCCAATAGTCCTTGAAACCGATCGGGATCACCACCTCATTGGTGAGGGGCATGCCCAGGCGGCTCACCTGAACCCAGGCGCCATCGTCGTAGGTAATACCGCTCGGTTGCAGGGTACGTGTTGCGCGGCGACTTGCGGAAGCCCAAATGCCGATCACATGGTCGCTGTCGAGGATGTTGGTGGGTTGCACGGCCACGCCAGGACGCAGGAGCAACGCAATGGGAATCTGGAGGCAAATGCTGTGTACGTTGTATTGTCCCAGGCCGTCGCGCGAATCACCGTTCTGGCGGGGCAGGTTGCCAAGGTCGAACACACCGCCGAGGTCGACAAAAAAGGGATCGTCGGCAGGACCGCAATACACCCGTTCACCGGTGCTGGCCATGGTAATGGCTTCATCAATGAGCGATTCGTAGTCGCTGCCCAGTCCTACGCCACTTTCGATGGAGCGCGGACCAATGAACGGCGGTGGTACGTCGCCATTGGTCACGATGGCTTCCCAGCTTATTCCATTGTCGAGGCTGCGCTCGAGGGTGTAACGGGTACGCAGGTTGCGTTGTCCGAGACGAATGTTGAAAAACGTTGTAGGGTCTTCGTTGACGCGGGTAAAAGTAAAACGGTAAGTAACTTCATCGCCACTGATGGCGGCATTGTTGTCGATATGGATCTCGTAACGAATGTTTTCCCCGAAAGTGTGGTAGTTGGGTCCGCCATGGGGCAGTTGAGCCGGAATGTAGTTGGCGATGATGGTGATGGTGTTGGGGTTGTCGGGACTACGGAAGGCGTACAAATCGGTGTTGTCTGCCAGAGGATCGTTGGCGATCAGGGGTGCTTCGCGGTGGCTTGATGCCACGGCGCTGCCGGCCCACAACATGGCGAGTAACACCGTTCCGCTCCAGCGGAACAGTTTGTCTGTAAACATGACTTGGAAAATTGAATGGTTGAGAAGAGTGGTTTCAAAAGCCGGCCGGCCGATACAGTGTTTTGGGTTTTGAAAAAATTATTTTTCACCTAACTGTATCCATTTACGAGACGTGGTGGGTGTTTGGTTTTTTGGGTATGGAATAATTCTTTATTGTACCAATTTAAAGCCAATAGGTGTCTCCCTGCGGTGCTAATGAACCACTCTGCTGATTGGCTATTGCGCTAACCACGAAGTGGTTGAATATGAATAGCTCCGGGTGAAACCCGGGGTAATGATCCCCACAGACCCGCAACCGCGAAGCGGTTGAATATGAACTCAATAAAGCTATTACACAATACATTTCTATCCATCAGATCAGTCTTTTTGAAACAAATCATGATCACACCCTTTTCCTGGCTGAGTTCATATTCAACCGATTCGCGGTTGCGGGCCCAAGTGGAATGCTGCCCCCGGGTTTCACCCGGAGCTATTCATATTGAACCGCTTCGCGGTTAGCTCCCAGCAAAAATTTAACCCAAAAATGGTTGTTTTCGCTGCTTTTTTAAAAGTTTTCCCCTGAAAACGACAAGAGTCACCCCGGAAAAATTCGGGATGACTCTTGTCGTTTACTCACAAATCCGTAAAAATTTACGAATTCAAACTCATTTTGATTTTTTTCTCCAGTTCGGCTACCGTGTCCTTAAAAATCATGTCGGTGTCCATCATGTCCTGTACGGCACGGCACGAATAAATAACCGTGCTGTGGTCGCGGCCGCCAAACTGCTCGCCGATGGCTTTCAGCGATTTGTTGGTCAGGTTTTTGGCCAGGAACATGGAAAGTTGTCGGGCGATAACCACGTTGCGTTTCCGTGTTTCGTGGTGCAGTTTTTCCACCGGAACGTTGAAGTGTTCGGCTACAAGTTGTTGGATAAATTCGACCGTAATTTCTTTGTTTATGGTGGACACAAAATTGCGAATCACCTCTTTGGCCAGCTCCATATCGATATCGCGGCGGATGAGGGTAGATTGTGCCAGGAGGCTGATCATCACGCCTTCGAGTTCGCGGATGTTGTTTTTGATGTTGTAACAAATAAATTCCACCACATCCTGTGGCAAGTCGATGCCTTCGTTGTTGATCTTCGACTCGAGGATGGCCATACGCGTTTCGAGGTCGGGCGCCTGGAGGTCGGCACTGAGGCCCCATTTGAAACGGGAAATGAGGCGGTCTTCGATGCCTTCGAGGTTTTTGGGCGGACGGTCTGCCGTTAGGATGATCTGTTTGCCTTTTTGGTGCAACTGGTTGAACAGGTGGAAAAAGATCTCCTGGGTTTTTTGTTTGCCGGCGAGGAACTGGATGTCGTCGATGATGAGCACATCCACCATTTGGTAAAAGTTCACAAAGTCATCCACGGCGTTGTTTTTGATGGCCTGGATGATTTGGTTGGTAAATTTCTCGGCCGACACGTAAAGCACGGCTTTGTTGTCGAAACGTTTGATGATGTCGTTGCCGATGGCCTGGGCTAGGTGTGTTTTGCCAAGACCCACATCTCCGAAAAGGAAAAGTGGATTAAACGCGGTACCGCCCGGCTTTTTGGCGATGGCGATGCCGGCATTGCGTGCAAGGCGGTTGCAGTCGCCTTCTATAAAGGTATCGAAGGTGTACGAGTCGTTGAGCTGCGGATCGATCTTGATCCTGCGGATGCCGGGAATAACGAACGGGTTTTTGATCATGTCGGCATCGAATACGCCTGGTACGGGTTCGCTGTCTTTTTCAGAGCTCGCACGTGAGCTGTTGGAAGACGGTCTGTGACCGTTGGCCGGAACGTTGTTCGATTCGGGTATGTGGTAAACCAGCCTGGCGCGATCGCCAAGCTCCTGTCTGATGCTTGTTTTAAGCAGGCTCACGAAGTGCTCCTCAATCCATTCGAAAAAGAATTTATTGGGCACCTGAATGGTCAGCACGTCGTTGTCCAGACGTACCGGCTTAATAGGTTCAAACCAGGTTTTATAGCTTTGTTGGCTTACGTTTTTTTTGATGATACGTAGACAGGTGTCCCATACCATCTGGCAGTCTTTTGTCATACCCAAATGGTCCTTTTGGTAATGAGGTAATCCCAGAAATGTTTCTTTCGAAAGTGGCTTCGATAAAAGCAGGGTCACAAAGTTTCTGTTTTTTCCCTGAAGTCCGAAAGCCTTTTGACTTTTTTCGACCAAAAAAATTTGATACTTCCAAAAGCGGCCGAAAAGGTCCCAAACGGCCCTTTTTTGTTATATGTAATATAAATATAATTTAATTAAATTTGATTTTTGTGTAATTTGCAAGTAAAAAGTTTGAAAAAATAAATTAATAAAGAACTATATTTTAATTTATTAAAATTTGCTTATAATTAATTAATTCAGGGGGCTTGGTCGCCCAATCGACATTTCTCAGGCCAGAGCTCCTGTATTTAAGGGAACGTTCTGACTGTCAGGGACAAAGGAAACATCAACCATCTTCCATACCAAAGCAGGTACCTCCGGATCATTTTTCACAAGAACAGATTTTGTCAAGGCGTCGCAAACTTGTAAATGTATTGTTATTGGCAGCCTGAAAAAAACGCAATGAGATACGTATTGAAAAGAATTTAATGGCTGCTTAAAACAGTTGCCCCGCTTCTGTCCTGATCGCAACAATGGCACGTTGAAGCAGGGAAAGCTGTCCTTCCTGGGCGTCTTCCTGAATGAGTTTATCCACCAACAAACTGGCATCCTCCGTTGGGTCGATGTCCGAAGCGGCGTTGGCTACAAGCGCCATGGTTTGGTTCTTGGCCAGATTGATGATCTGCCACAAGGTGTCCGATACGTAAAGTTGCTGACTGGCGTTGTGCTCAAATTCCTGGCTGATGGACAACAGCAGGGCGCCCTGCAGCTCACGCACCGTCATTCCCGGCATACGTATGCGCAACAGGATTTTTTGCAACTCAACACGGTCGCAAAGCAACGTAAGGCGTTCGTACGCCTGCAAACGAAGCGGCAAGGTGATTTTTTGCGCATCCTGACGCATGGCACTGCGGTTGGCCAGCTGCCGGTCGTCCAAAATCATTTTTAATAAAAAATAAGCCGTGGCGAAAACGATCAGCCCGGGAATGGTGTATTTGAGTATTTCGAAAAAGGATTCCATACCGTAGATGTGACTTTAAGGGAACAACCCCGTTTTTTAAAGGGACGCAAAGAAAACGAATCTTTGAACAATTTAGGGTCTGGTTTCGTTGTAAAGCTGTAATTTTGCCTAGCATTAATCTAAATAAACGCATGGACACCGTTCTTGATAAACCTGCCGTACAGGCCCCCATCGCCCTCACCGACGGCGCTGTTGCCCAACTTAAGCTAATTCGTGAACAGGAGAACATTCCTTCTGAATACTGTTTGCGTGTGGGCGTCAAAGGTGGCGGCTGCTCAGGCTTCTCTTATGTCCTCGGTTTCGACCAGCTTCAGGACAACGATGAAATATTTGAAATCAACGGACTTAAAGTAGCCATGAACAAGGCACACGCCATCTACCTGCTCGGTATGGAAGTGGATTTTGTCAACGGCCTGCAAAACCGCGGATTCACCTTCAACAACCCCAACGCTACCTCAACCTGCGGCTGCGGAACGTCGTTTTCAGCTTAATTAGCCGATAGCCGTTAGCCGTTAGCCGTTAGCCGTTAGCTGTTAGTAAAAACACCCAATCATTTGGTTTTAAACGATTGGGTGTTTTTTTTGGGCTAACGGCTAACGGCTAACGGCTAACGGCTAACGGCTAACGGCTAACGGCTAACGGCTAACGGCTAACGGCTAACGGCTAACGGCTAACGGCTAACGGCTAACGGCTAACGGCTAA
>JADLBE010000371.1 GCA_020847915.1 Saprospiraceae bacterium
AATGATGAATGATGAATGATGAATGATGAATGATGAATGATGAATGATGAATGATGAATGATGAATGATGAATGATGAATTTATTGCACTTCTGAAGATTCAAAAATAATGTACAAATTATTTTAAACAATTGAAAACCAAATGATTAAACCTTAAAGCACTAATACTTGAGTGGTTACCCCATTCATCATTCATCATTCATCAATCATCATTAAACTAAAAAACCAATGGCTACCTTACAACAATTGATCGCCAAAGGCGGAGACACCACCATCAGCAACCTGAATTTACCGGAAAACCAGCCGGCAGGCCTTGAAATCCAGACCAGGCTTTGCGACCTGGGCCTGCTCGACCCTTCCTTCACCGGAAGTGTGGCCAATGCATTCGGTCCCGGACAAAAAGCGGACGGCGCTTTTGGCGCCAATTCCATGACGGCGATTTTTGAATTTTCGCGATTATCCGGTATTCCTTACTTTTTTAACGGACAAATCCGGCACGACTGGCTCATGGCACTTTCGCTGGCCACACCTTTGGTCAACCTGCCTTTATCGCTGCATCCGCTGCCGGACGATAGCGCTTCGGTGCTGCTGGCCAAACGCATTTTGCGCTACATGGACAGTAAAAAATACTGGATTGCCCGCAGCCCGAACATGTACAATATCGTGTACGTGGAAGGTATGAACGCGGAAGGCAACAATTTTCACGACCCCGCCAACCAGTGGAATGACCGCCGCATGGTGGTCCGGATACTACCCGGAGGGCAGCCTGAACTGGTGTGTAATTTCGACGCGACTACCGAACCGGGCATCCCGGTGCGCTCCAAACCGCACGCGCTCGGCATCGCGCGCATTGCTTTCGGGCAGTATAAATCCTGGAAAGTTGGCATGCACAAAAACAAACAAGTCGCCCTTCGCCAATCCGCCGACCTGCGGATTCACCGCGACAAAGACGCAAACGGCTTCCGCACCGGCGATAAAATTTTTGTCGGCAGCGACTTCGCGATCAACCAGCATTCCACCACCGTAAAAACAAGCACGGTTGGCGACTGGAGTGCCGGCTGCCTCGTCGGGCGGGAATGGGGTGAACACCTGGCTTTCCTGGCCACTGTTAAATCCGACGTGCGATACACCATGAATGCCGACTACCAGTTTGTTACAGCAGTGATTCCCGGCGACGAACTGTCGATGTAAACAGCACCATTATGTACAAGGTAAAATTCGGAGGAAAAAAAGGCAAAACCATTGAACTGGTAGAAAGCCCCGACATGGTGGCCATCCGCACCAAAGACAACAAAGAACTCGAAGATACGGCCATGAGTAGCCGCAGCCGCGAACTTATGGCGGGCAGCCCGGAAGTGGTCGCATTCCCGGAAGCCGGCGTCACGGTACGGCGCGTAGCCGACGAGGAAGGACTGGAATCGACCGTTAGCCGGCGCGACCAGGCGCGTGCTTCCTTAAAAAAAGATGAAGACATCCGTTTCGCAGGCCGGGTACTCCAGGATGCCAAAACCGGCGAGGTCATGCTGTATACCGAGAATTTTTTTATCAAATTCAAGGATGACGTAAAAGAAGCAGACTGCCTTGCCATCATCGAAAAGTACCACTTAACTATAAAATCCAAACTGCCCTTCGCGGCCAATTCCTATTTCGTACAGGCGAGCGAAGGCACCGGACTCCAGGTTTTTGGCATTGCGGAGGCATTGCTGAAGGAAAAACAGGTGGAATTCTGCCACCCAGAACTGGTGCAGGAACGGCGCTTCAAAACCATCCACCCCCTGCAATGGCACCTCGGCAAAACCACCATTGGCGGTAAATCCATCGATGCGCATGTCAACATCGAAGCAGCCTGGAAACACAGCCGGGGCAAGGGCGTCACCATCGCCGTGATCGATGACGGTATCGATACCGACCACCCGGAATTTGCCGGTCGCATCGTCCACCCTTTCGATGCCACGGAAAACAACAACGATCCACGCCCCAAAGACACGGAAGACAACCACGGCACAGCCTGCGCCGGAATGGCCTGCGCTTCCGGATTGCAGGAAGGCGCCAGCGGCACAGCCCCGGAAGCCTTACTTATGCCCATTCGCCTGCGAAGCGGCCTGGGCAGTATGGCCGAAGCCATGGCCTTTTCCTGGGCAGCCGACCACGGCGCCGATGTCATTTCCTGTTCCTGGGGTCCCAGCGACGGCGAATGGTGGAACCCCTCCGACCCTGTACACAAACGCCTCACCGCATTACCCGACAGCACCCGGCTGGCGCTCGAATACGCCCTCACCAAAGGTCGTTCGGGCAAAGGTTGCGTTGTGCTTTTTGCAGCGGGCAATGGCAATGAAGACGTCAAATACGACGGTTATTGCAGTTATCCCGGCGTCATTGCCGTGGCTGCCTGCAATGATAGCAGCCGCCGCAGCGTGTACAGCGATTACGGCGATGCCATCTGGGCGTGTTTCCCCAGCGGCGATTTTGGCTGGAAACCATTTCAGCATGCCCCGCCGGTCAGCGAAGGTCTGCGCACAACCGACCGCCTGCAAAAAGAAGGATACAACGCCGGCGATTACGACAACAGTTTTGGCGGCACCTCCGGAGCCTGCCCGGGCATGGCCGGGATCGTTGGACTGATGCTGGCCGCCAACCCACAACTTACGCCGACTGAGGTAAAAAATATCATCCGGGATTCCTGTAAAAAAATTGACAAAAAAGAAGGCGCTTACAACAGCGAGGGGCACAGCACATTATACGGCTATGGTCGCATCGACGCCGGCCTTGCCGTGACCAATGCACTAAAAAGTGCGATGCCGGCAACAGGGCCAGCGATCACTGGCGTGCTGCGGTTTGCCAATGCAGAAGCGCAAAACCTGCTGCCGGGCGGGCAATTCACCGGCAACTTCCAGACACCGCAAAAACTGCTGGGTTTCAGCCTGAAACTACAGGCTGCCGAAAAAGGTATGAAACTGCGCTACCGGGTGAATGTTCCCGGGGCAGGAATTATTGAAAGTAAATCGGAAGGTGATGACGTGGGCACAATAAACGGCCGACAACGCATCATCGGTTTTGCTATCGAACTGGAAGAGCCTGCATCCAAAAAATATGACGTCGTTTATGCCGCCCGGCAGAAAGGCGCCGCCGCCCGGATTACCGCTGAAAACGGCCGGTTTTGCGGCACAGACAAAAAAACAGGCAAAACCATCGAGGCCATTTCGGTACACCTGAAGAAGCGTACAAAAAAATAATTTCACTACAGGCTGTGACCCAACAGCCCTTTTGCGTATGAACATATCGGAAATTTGCTGGATTCCAGTGTTTTTTTGATCAAAAAACACCGCATCCGCATGCTGATTGGCGGAAAACTCATTAACATTGCCTCGTCAAATTTTAACATATAGCAGCGCCGTGACATTTATCGGAAACTAACGACGAAAAAATGTTGTAAAATTTTGATAATCAACACCTTACTGTTAAAAGCACTGTTAATCTAAACCCGTTTTCTCCCGGCTCCGATCAAGTTAACCTGTTCACAAAAAAAATCAGAAAGTATGAAGCAATTATTTACCGCCCTTACTATTGCAATATTGTTTTTGCTGGTACAGCAAGAGGGTTTTGCGCAACCACTTAACGGAGTAACATTCCGTTATGTGTGGTACAATTATGAAAATCCAAACCCGGTGTGGGATAACTGGACGGATATTTTCGGCGACGCTATCCCGCGTGGCGTGGAAGTCGGCTACAACCGCCGCCTCGACAAAAGCACCTGGCTGGTTGTTCCGGCAAAACTCGGCCTCCTGGCCCGCGGTGCAAACAGCCTGAAAAGCCGCGGCGAAATCCTCGGTAACCTGGACGTCCTGCTGCAGGAAAACCTGTTCAAGCACACCAACTTCGTCAACCCTACCCTGCACCTGGGTATCGGTACCACGTATAACTTTGATACCAAACAAGGGGATTTCAATATACCCGCAGGCCTTGGTTTCAACTTCAACCTGTCGCCCAATCTGAGCTTTACCTTTCAGACGCAATACCGCTTCTCCATGGAGAACCGTCCGGGCTGGCACCACGGTGCAGGCCTCACCGTTTATTTCGGCCAACCTGCTCCACCGGATCGCGACAAAGACGGCGTAACGGATGCCGACGACAAATGCCCAGACGTATTTGGCCTCGCAGCCCTGATGGGTTGCCCCGACCGCGATAACGATACTGTTGCCGACGGCGACGACAAATGCCCTGATGTGCCCGGCCTCGTTGCCATGATGGGTTGCCCCGACGGCGACGGCGACGGCATCACCGATGCGGACGACGCATGCCCGACGGAAAAAGGTCTGGCTGCTTTCCGCGGCTGCCCCGATACGGACAATGACGGTATTGCAGATGCCAGCGACAAATGCCCACGTGAAGCAGGCCCTGCCAGCAACAACGGTTGCCCGATCCTCGACAAAGACGGCGACGGCATCCTGGATAAAGATGACGCCTGCCCAACCGTAAAAGGTGTGGCCAGCGCTAAAGGTTGCCCCGACCGCGACGGTGACAGTGTAGCCGACAGCAACGACGCCTGCCCGGACAAAGCCGGCAGTGTTGCACACAAAGGTTGCCCCGATACGGATGGCGACGGTGTGTATGACAACGATGACCGCTGCCCGGAAAAACCTGGTGTAGCCGCACTGAAAGGTTGCCCTGAAATCAAAAAAGAAGACAAGGCAAAACTGGAACGCGCCATCAAACTGGTTCAGTTTGAATCCGGCAAATCTACCCTGCTAAAAAACTCATACACCGTGCTCGATGAAGTGGTTTCCGTGATGAATCAATACCCGGAATACAGCCTCAACATCAACGGCCATACCGACAACCAGGGCGATGATAAAATGAACCAGGACCTGTCCGAACGCCGCGCCAAAGCCTGCTACGATTACCTCGTCGGCAAAGGCATCGCTGCCGCCCGTATGGCTTCCGCCGGTTTCGGTGAAACACAGCCTGTAGCGGACAACAAAACCAAAGCCGGCCGGGATCAGAACCGGAGGGTGGTGTTTGAGTTGTTTGTGAAGTAGTATCCTGAACAGGATTCATTGGATTAAAAAAGGATTAGCGGGAGGTTTCCTGCTAATCCTTTTTGTTTTTTGATGCACATCACCTTCAACTTTTAACCACTTTCTGCCACATTACTTTTTCTCCGGCCACTATTTTCAACCAATACACCCCCTGTTCCAAACCCGCTCCATCAACCCGAATCTGCGCCTCCAAAGCGCCTGTATCCGTGCGTACCTGCCGCCCCTGTGCATCATACAAAACCCAGCCGGAAACAACACCCGGGTACTCCACCAGCCAGGCATCTGCACTTGGATTAGGCCATACCCGCAAGGATGCATCCCCAACTTCCGAAGTAGCCACACTGCCGCATTGCAGGTTGTTCAAATACCCCCACAACAAGTTATCAAAGGCAATCGGCACCAGGCCGGCCAGGCCGGGCAAACCCGCGTCATTGCCCTGCCGCACCACCACCCA
>JADLBE010000372.1 GCA_020847915.1 Saprospiraceae bacterium
GGGTTTGTGGATTGTTTTCAAACAATGGGTCTGAAAATGGATTTTTAAGCACCACCACATCCGACACATCGGTAAAAAACAAATTATTAATGGAATTGGAATTCTTTTGCAGGTAGGATTGATACAAAAAATACCGGTATACATTTGGACTGTAACGGGTGTCGTAGTTTACTTTGATAAATTCTACGTACTTATTTTGGTATCGGGTCAGGGTATTTTCAGAAAAATGGTTGTGAAACAATTTCCCGTATAATTTCAAATGGTTGAGTGAATTCACCCATGCTTCCACCAGTCCGTAGTCATCTTCAACCAACAGTTCATTCCGATTTACATCGTACATGCCCGTGAGGTGACTTCCCAAAATCACATCAGTTGGCATTGGCAAAGTCCCTTTGTTTTAGTTTGGAGCAAATGCTGGTCGGAGAATTTCTGTAATAAATGTAGGTTCTGGAATTAACCTTATTCACCTTGTATTTGTGCGACGCCATTTCATAAAAATGTGCGTCGGCGCCATATTTTTGTTCAAAAGAAATGGACGTAAAAACCTCTTTTTTACCAAATAGAGTGGCAAAAAGAATGCATTTATCTACGTGAATAAGTTTGTTTTGATTAAATCTGTCGGGCACGTAAAAATCACCGTCGTGGTTTACAATGGTTTCAGTCACTGAAGCAATCAAATCATTTTGGGTCATCTCCTGAAGGCAGGTTTCCAGGTGATTGGGTTTGTATTCATCATCGGCATCAATAATGGTGATGAATTCGCCCTTGCTAAGCATAATTCCACGGTTGATGGATTCCGATTGACCCTTGTTTTTGTGTCTTACGTAGGTTATTTTTTCGTCGTTTTGGATGACATAACTCAAAAGGTCTTTTTGACTATCATCCACGCTGCCATCGTCAATGATGATGAGTTCAAAATTCTGATACCCTTGCGATAAAACCGAATCAATGGCCCTTTTAACCAAACCAAATTCAGTATTGTAAACAGCCATCAGCACAGAAACTTTAACCTTCATCCCGTATCTTAAATTTAACACTTTTGAAATTGCTGCCACAAAATTAAGCGCCTTTTCGGGACTTTCACCACCTCAAAAAAGTTTAAAGTTTGGAGTTTAAAGTTTAAAGTGGGTACCACATGAATCATCCCGAGTTTCTTGAGATGATTCTTATGGCACCCACTTTAAACTTCAAACTTTAAACTTCAAACTTTTTTACCCTGCCCTGCGCAGTTGCGCGTAGGTATGGTAATCCAGTTTGTCGGGCGAGCCGATGATGAATACCCGTGCGGGCGAGTCGCCGGCTTCGATGCTTAGCGTTTCCTGTTCGCGGAGAATGGCGAAGTCTTTCAGCGTAAGTGCCTGTCCGTTCATGGAGGGTGCGCCTTCCAGGACATAGGCTGAGTATGTTTTCCCGGGTTCGGCGGGCAAGGTAAGGGTGCCGTTTTCCACGCGGATATTGTGTACGGTAACGCCGGGTGTATCCATGCGGAAAGGACTTCCGGGGCCAACAAGTGTTTTGATTTCGCCGTTTTCATGTTTTTCCACGGGGAAATCGGCGCCTTTGTAGTCATCGTACGAAGCGGGTTGTTCCAGTGTTTTTTGGAGGTTCGGATCGAACCAGATT
Source organism: Saprospiraceae bacterium (assembly GCA_020847915.1). Lineage (GTDB taxonomy): Bacteria > Bacteroidota > Bacteroidia > Chitinophagales > Saprospiraceae > M3007. Next base: position 1,624 of record JADLBE010000372.1, read on the forward strand.
TGGAACATTTCGCCGCCTTCACCCATCCATTCGGAGTGGCTGATGCCGTTGCCTGCGCGTATGATTTGTACGTCGCCGGCGTTCAATGGGCGCCATTCCTTCAGTTTGGTATCGTAGTGGCGGATTTCACCCTCAAGCACGAAAGAAACGATTTCGAATCCCTGGTGCGGGTGTAGTCCGATGGTGGAATCTTTGGTGGCGCGGGCATGTGCCCAGTAAAAGAGGTTGGAATACGGGCGAAGCGCCGAGTGGTCGCCGGGAAAACCCAGAGGTTTGTTTTCTACGATTTCGCCGCCGTTGAAAGCGCCTTTGCCTTGTACGGACTCGGGATATACCTGAATGTTGGACATGATGGGTGTGTTTGAAATTTCACTGTCAAAATTAAGTGTTATAACACTAAATTCCAAAGATTGTTTTTGAAAAAATGAGGCGGGGCACTAAGTCTATAGACTTTCCAAGTCTTAAGACCTGGAAAGTTTATAGACCTTGATGAACCATTTCACACAAACTATGTTTTTATACCAGTTTTTAAAATAATACATCAAAAACATATATTTACAACCATTACCAAACCCATGTTCAAACACATCACAGCTGGCTTTTTTGGCCTTTTTCTGCTTGGCACCACCCCCATTTTTGCCCAAAACGTTGGACAACTGACAGGCACGGTCATCGACAAAGCCACCCAGGAACCGCTCATCGGCGCTACGGTAAAACTTGAAGGCTCGGAACTTGGCGCTTCCACCGACGTGGACGGTCGTTTCCGCATCGGCGGCATAGCACCCAAAAGTTACAACGTGACCGCCAGTTACCTGGGTTACACCCCCACAACACGTTACAACGTGGTGATCACCACCGGCAACGTGAACCAACTCAACTTTGAACTGGAAACGGACAACAAGGTGATCGGCGAAGTACTTATTTCGGAAAACAAAAGTATACGGGTAGCCACGTTGGAAACACCGCTGTCCATCCAAAACCTCAGCGCCGAAGAAATCAAAAGCAATCCGGGCGGCAACTTCGACATTTCACGCGTGGTGCAGGCCCTCCCGGGCGTGGGCGGCACCGCCGGTTCGGTGGGTGGTTTCCGCAACGACCTCATCATCCGCGGCGGCGGTCCGAACGAAAACGTGTACTACCTCGACGGCGTGGAAATTCCCGTCATCAACCACTTCGCCACCCAGGGCGCAGCAGGCGGTCCGACGGGCATACTAAACGTATCCTTCCTCGAAGACGCCACGCTTGCCTCCAGCGCGTTCCATTCGAGGTACGACAACCCGTTGTCGAGCGTGCTCCAGTTCAAACAACGCGACGGCAACAGCGAACGTTTTCAGGGCAACTTCCGCCTGAGCGGCACCGAAGCGGCGCTCACCGGCGAAGGTCCGCTGGGCAAAAAAACCACGTTTCTTGCTTCTGCACGCCGCTCTTACCTCGACTTCCTGTTCGGCGTACTCGACCTGCCCATAAGGCCCAACTACTGGGATTTCCAGACCAAAATAACCCACAAAATTGATCCCAAAACCACACTTACCTTTATAGGTGTAGGCGCCATCGATGAATTTTCGTTTGTAGCCCCCAAAGACGCAACGCCCGAAAACATCTATGTGCTCAGTTCCAATCCACTCATCAACCAATGGAACTACACCACCGGCGTAACCCTTAAACGCCTGGTAAACAACGGCTACTGGAACCTCACGGCCAGCCGAAACATGTTCGACAACCAGCTCGACCAGTTTGCCGACAACTACGACGGCAAACAAACCGACGAAGCGAAACGCACGTTGGGTGTGAACAGTCAGGAAATTGAAAACAAACTGCGTTTTGATTACAACCGTTTTTCGGGCGACTGGAAATGGTCGGTGGGCGGCATGGTGCAATACGTAAAATACAACAACACGACGTTCAACCGCGTGCAACCGGAAGTACGCGACTCAGTGGGCAACCTGGTGCAGCCGGAAGTCACGTTGAACTTCAGCACAGCCATCGATTTTGTAAAATTCGGCGTGTTTGGACAAGTAAACCGCACGTTTTTCAACGAACGGCTCGGCGTATCAGCCGGCGTGCGTGCCGACGGCAACACGTTTACCGACGACGGTTTGAACATGTTGCAAACCTTGAGTCCGCGGGTGAGCGCCAGCTACGCCCTCATGCGCCAGTTGAAAATCAACGCCAGCATCGGCAGGTACTACAAGGTCCCGACCTACACGGCGCTTGGTTTTAAGGATGAAAACGGCAATTTGGCCAACAAAGACCTGCCGTAC
>JADLBE010000373.1 GCA_020847915.1 Saprospiraceae bacterium
CACCGGGAATGCTACAAAGTCATCACGGAAAAAATGGCGCTGCCGGAGGAAGTGGGTGAAATGGTGTGGACGGTGGCATTAACTAGCAGGCAGTAGGCAGCAAAATCAGGTGTCTCCCTTCGGTCGACATGACAAGGCGCTTTGGCCCTTTTTGAGCCATTTCAAATCAAAAATGAACCGTGGGTTGCCAACCGCGAAGCGGTTGAATATGAATAGCCCTGGGTGAAACCCAGTGGGTCCGTGCACCCCACGCTCGCAACCGCGAAGCGGTTGAATATGAATAATGCCAGGTTTTATTACAACCGATTTGAAATTTTGATCTTTTTCGAATGCATTAACATCTTCAGTAATGCTTAGCTTGATTCATATTCAACCGCTTCGCGGTTGCGGGCCGGTGGGGATCTTTACCCCGGGTTTCACCCGGGGCTATTCATATTCAACCACTTCGTGGTTGGCATAATACCCAATCAGCAGAGCGGTTCATTAGGACCGAAGGGAGACACCTGGTTTTGCTGCCTGCTGCCCGCTAACCGCAGCCCGCTAATTTTCAGCTCCACCTTCTTGCTTTCAACGTCGAAGGTGAAACACCAAGATCCGGGTCGTCGGCAACCAGGTGGACGGCGTGGTTCATGAGGCCTATTTTGATCAGGGCCAGGTGGTGGATGGCGTGGTCGTATACAAACAACATTTCACGGCCGAGGGAGCTGTTGTATTCCGGGCGTGCTTCGCCGTTGAATTCGGCGCGTACGCGGACGGGTGTTTGTATGTCGAAAGTAGCAATGGCTTCTTCAAAAAGATCGAGCGCTTCGGCGGCCAAAAGTGGGTTGGTTTCGTAAAGCATGTTGCGCTCCCGGGCAGCGTAATCAATGCACGAGGAGGAACGGCCCCTTTCCAGACAAATAAAAAATTCGAGGATGTGCCGGAAATGTTGACCCAGACTGCTGCCGCTGTATTCGGGTAGCGGACGGTGGTACAAATCCGGTTCAATTTGAAGGAGCAACCGTCGGGTTTGCTCGATCACGGCACTAAGTGCGTACTGGGTAGATTGCATGGCAAGGAGGAATAAAAATATTGGGCGCTGTAAAAATACGACCGGACCGCACAATTCAAACAGGGAACACGGGAAAAGTCCCGGCACAGACGTTGCATGGCTCTTATTGGTCGTATTTCAACGGCATTAAGTCGAAAGGGTGCCTGCCCGCAAGATGTAAATGGTGATTATGGGTTCTAAAAGTTATAACTCATCCATTCACCATTTCCATCCAACCTACAAACCATGGACACCAGCAAAAAAAACCTGGAAGATTTCCCAACCAACCCCAAAATCAAACTTGCGGCTTTGTGGACGTCGGTTATGTTCTGTTATGTTTATGGCGATTTCTTTTCATTGTTTGTGCCAAACAGAATTGGAAAAATGATGTCCAATGAAGCCATGCTGGATACGCCGGAAAAATTAATGGCCGCGTCGGTACTGATGACGGTCCCTTCGATCATGATTGCAGCTTCGGTTTTTTTAAAACCTGTCCTGAACCGATGGCTCAATATTGTCTTTGGAATACTATACACGGCCATCATGCTTTTAATTGCCTTCACTTCATCTGGTTCATGGTGGACGTTTTACATTTACCTGGCGCTGGTTGAAAGCTTACTTACGGCATACATTGTGTGGACAGCTTTAAAATGGCCTTTAATCGCCAACCGTTGAAGGTTAATGACGTACAGGGTGGGCACTTGATGTTCACGAAAACATTTACAGTCGGCAAAATCCCGGGACATTGTTTCCTCCTCATGCCATCAAAAAAAAGCTTTACTTTGTCCACATGCTCCCGCCGCCTTTTGTCCGCCAAATGCAAGCCCAGCTTGGGCAAGAATACGACGCTTTTGAGGCGGCTCTGCTGCTCGATGCGCCTGTGAGTGTTCGCGACAATCCGTTAAAAGTGCCCGCCGCGCCGGCGCCTGAGGGCGAGCAGGTGCCCTGGCATCCCCTCGGCCGATACCTCGCTCAAAGACCGTCTTTTACGCTCGATCCACGTTTTCAGGCAGGCGCTTATTATGTCCAGGAAGCATCGTCGATGTTTTTGCACGAAGTGCTCCGGCAACACGCATCGGATGTTGACCGCCCCTTACGGGTGCTCGATTTTTGCGCAGCTCCCGGAGGTAAAAGCACGCTCATCGCCAGTTTTTTATCCGGTTTACAACAACCCGCTTTGTTGGTTTCCAACGAAGTCATACGTGCTCGTGTCGGTGTTTTGCGGGAAAATTTGGAAAAATGGGGCTACCCATCGGTGGCTGTGGGCAGCGCGGATGCCGACGACTGGTCGGCTCTGCCCAACTACTTCGACATTGTGGTGACCGACGCCCCGTGCAGCGGCGAAGGCATGTTCCGCAAAGATCCCGACGCCATCACCGAGTGGTCGATCCCACACGTCGAATTTTGCGCCGGACGCCAACGCCGCATCCTCGCCGGAGCCGTGCAGGCGCTCGCTCCGGGCGGATTGCTCATTTACAGCACCTGTACTTACAACGCGATTGAAAACGAAGCACATGCCCAATGGCTCTGTTCCGAATTTGGCATGGATGCCCTGCACCTCGATTTTGATGCATCCTGGGGCATTGTGCGAAGCTCCGGCGAAGGCCTTCATTTTTACCCCCACCGTGTACGCGGCGAAGGTTTTTTCATCGCGGCTTTCCGCAAACACGAAGGCCCGACACCCAAAACGAACGCACCTGCGGCGTTTAAAGTGGTCAAACCCGTGGCCAAAAACCAGTGGCCGCAATTGTACACGATGGTTAAACCCGACATCGACTTGCGTTTTTACCAAACACCCACCGGCGAAGTTTTGGCCCTGCCTGCGGAATGGGAAGATTCGTACAAAAGCCTCGACAGGGTCCTGAAAAACAAGTGGTTCGGCACCAACATGGGCGAATTTAAAGGCAAAGACTTCATTCCTTCACACGCCCTGGCGCAAAGTACGCTCGTGGAACCCAACCTTCCTTCGCTCGAACTCACCAGGGAACAGGCGCTTTTGTACCTGAAAAAAGAAGTTTTTGACCTGCCCGACTCGGCGCCCAAAGGCTGGGTGCTCGTGCGATACGAAGGCTTGAATTTGGGCTGGATCAAGGCGCTTCCGAACCGTATGAATAATTATTTGCCGGCGGAGCGTAGAATACGGATGGAGGTAAAATAAGTCGACAGTCGGCAGTCGACAGTCGACAGTCCGGCGATATCTCTGGTTATGTGACTTACTAATGACTTCTTGCACTTAAAACTGACTGTCGACTGCCGACTGTCGACTTATTTCGCAACCACCAACGTTTTATTGAATTCTTCGCCATCAGCGGTGTATACACTCAACACGTAAATTCCGTTGGGCAAATGACCGAGATTCACTTCGCTGTTGGAAACGGGCAGGTTGTATTTTTCTTCCAAAACACGTTGCCCGATGCTGTTGTAAACAGCCAACCCTACCATTTGCTTTTCTTTGTTGATGGAAACAAACACTTTGTCTTTTACAGGATTGGGGAAAACGGCTAAGGTATGGTTATCGTCTGCAGACGGTGGGTGGATGGCATTCGTACTCAGAATCTGGTGCGACTTACACAACGTATCCGCCGCGAAAGCATTGCTTGCTACCAAACACACTTCGTACACACCAGGCATGTTGTATGTATGTATTGGATTTTGGTCAGTGCTTTGCCCACCGTCGCCGAATGTCCAATACCAGGCTGTAGGTTCGTAATAGGATAAATCAACAAATTGAAATTGGTAGATACTGGCAACTGTATCCATTCGGAAATCGGCGATGGGCAGGTTGTTGATGCCGAGGGTATCGCAAGAGCTGCCGTCGAGCGGGCCAAGTCGGTAGTTGGGAAAGGTGGGAATGGACTTGCTAGTTAGTTTAGGTATATAGAAACTGTGTTGTGCTACCTTACATTCAAAACCTGCCTCATTTGGATTTTGAATGACGTGGTAGTTTTTTACATTCCAATTACTTGAAACATAAATTTTACCATCTGGCGCCAATTGAGACATGCCAAAAATTGTCGGTAGTGGATTTTCAAAACCATCATAGTCAGCTACTTTGAATTCGGAAGTATTAATATTATTAGCCGATAAATCGTATTGTAAAAGCTCAAGCCCTTTAGAGAAATATAAATATTTTGAATTTGGAGAAACAGACAATCCATATGTTGTTGCTGATGTGCCATTTATGCTTTGATAATTGCTAAACATACCAGAACATCGATCAAAGTCCATAATATCCAGATAATATCCATAATCATACCCAAGATTATTTAATCGTATGTATTTTGACCCGTTTGGTGCAAATACAGCCTGGCCTAGACTCGAGTATGATGGACCACCAATAAGTTGAGGAGGAAATGTATCGATGCCATTCGGAGTTAGTAAAAATTTGTAATAAAGAGGTTGATTGTAGGCTGGAATCACAAACCACCAGTCACGACCATTTCCATGTTTAACTGCTGTTAGTTTCCCATAGCATAAAGTATCCTGAAGTAAAGAAATGTTTTTATTTACCACTTCACCCTGCCCGTTATTTGCTAATATGTTTATAATTGAATAATGTGCAAGATAAACAAACGAATACGGCACAACAACCGGATTCAGTGAAGATTGCTCATGAATCAAATAAATAATCGAATCATTGCCCGGTTGGGGAAGAAACAGCGTTCCCTGTGGGAGAATATCCTGATATACTCCATAATCGAGAGAATTGATACTATCCCCGCCTGGCATAGTATCATACGATGCATTTCCTATATAATATCCATTCGTTAATGCTACCAAATTTCCAAATGCATTACTAAAATTGGAATTGGTAATGTAAAAATCAACATCGACTTCACCTGAACTTACACTTGGTGGATATACATTAAAATTCATAACAGTTCCACCAAAAAGTGTATCTCCACACCCATTACAGTAACCATTCAACCAGGTATTGTCATAACGTGCCGGCCCAACTGGATTGCTTTGAGCAAAGGACAAACAAGGAATTAGAAAAATGAAAAGTATGATTCTTATCATATTATTTAAAACATTTTAGGTCCCCCGTAAAAGAGAAATACGAGGGACCTAAAGATGAATTATTGTGAAGTCGATTGCTTACAGTCCTGATAAACTTCCGGCCAAGCAACTGACTTTTAACTTTTTCCACTGAAAACTGACTGTTGACTGTGGACTGTCGACTGTTGACTATTTTAAAGCAGCCCTTCCCCCTGGCTCAACAGCGCTTTATTCAAATCCGCATCTGTTTTGTTGATCAGTTGAACATCTTCAGCGCTTACCACGAGCACGGTGCCGTCGGTGGTTTTGGGCGATAAGGGCAGGAACACCACTTTTTCACCCGTTTCGTATTCCTGGATAAGCACGCCGGGTTGCCAGCCCACAGGTTGGCGGACCAACACGGCCTGGCGCACGGGAGCGCCATCCCTGCGCGATTTGATCTCGTTTTCCAAAGTTGCTTTGTAATAATCGTAGGCGGGGTACACACTTTTGATGGAGTTTTCGGTCCAGTCGCGCATACGGCCGGCAAAGGAAAGGCGGGCCAGCAAACCAAACGTGAAACAGATCAGAACAAAAAGTGCAA
>JADLBE010000374.1 GCA_020847915.1 Saprospiraceae bacterium
ATTCCCGGAGTGGAGCTTCGTTTCGCATTCACATTTCAAAAATCAAATTTCGTATCTCGTAAATCAACCGCTGCCTGCTAACCGCTGCCTGCTGCCTGCTGCCTGCTATTTCACTGCTTCAACCCGGTACCCAGCCTTTCTCAACAACGCAATCACCCCTTGTTCTCCGCCGAGGTGGCCTGCACCGACGGCGAAAAAGGTTGGTTTGGCGTTCATCATGCGGCCCATCACGGGGATCCAGTTTTGGTTGCGGGTGTTGAGCAAAAGGTCCTGGTATTGTTCCATACCGAACGATTCGTCGGCCACCATGGCCTGCATGGACTGGATGTCCTGAGCCAGGTAGAGATCCACCATTTTTTTGTAATCATCGCCGGCGCCTTCGCCGCTGCGCAGGGTTTCGACGAGCATTTCGGCCTGCAATTCGTAGGGAATACTGTCGAAAATGGCCATTTGGTAGGATGCAGTTTCCAGTCCGGCGGACTCCATGCTGCGTTTTTTCGACAACTTGTAAAGTTCCATTTCCACCGAGGTCATGCTTGCGCTCGATACGTCTTCGGCTTCTTCCTCGTCGCTGGTCACCAGGGTGCTCAGAAACATGGGTTTGAGTTTTTCCATAAAACTGGTGGGCAGTCCTTTGCCTTCCAGTTTTTCGTGTACGAAAGCATAATCGTCGGGCGGAAGCAAGTCCTTGAGTGTTTTGCCACCGGCCATAAAGGCTTTGGTCATGAGCCCGATTTGCGTGCGCATGTTGGTCATTTCCTTCATATCGATCTCAAATGCGATGCGTTGCGTGCCGTCGAAGGCTTTGCGGGTGGCTTCGCTGAATTCGAGTTTTTCTTTCGGGATGAGGTGGATGGTTCCATAAACGTAGGAGGGCTTTTTCAGTCCGTTGGCACTTACTTTCCAAAGCAACGATTTTTCCGTGGGCACCACCTGATCGGCGGGGTAAACCACTTTTTTACTGCTTTGGCAGGCGGTAAACGCCAGTGCGGGAAGCAGCCATAACCACCAGTTTTTCATAGCCATGTTTTGAAGTGTGTTGTTTAGATACACGCCGGGCCCCGTTGGTAACGGAGCCCGGCGCAATACAGGAAGATGGTTCAAACCGGTTTTAAACGACGGCTTTGTATTCTTTGGCCAGGTATTCCTTCACCCAGTCGATGGTAACGGATTTTGGGCGTTCAAGCGGCAATCCAAGCACGCGCGACCAGCAGGTAGCTGCAAGTACGCCGAGGGAGCGGCTGACGCCGAAAAGCACGGTGTAGTAGTTGAATTCTTTCAAACCGTAGTGGATCAGCATGGCGCCGGAGTGGGCATCCACGTTGGGCCACGGGTTTTTTACTTTACCCAGACTGCTTAGGATGGGTGGTACGACGTCGAAAATTTTCCAAACAATTTTCACCAGGTCGCTGTCCGGGATGTTGTCTTCGGCGAACTGGCGTTGGGCCATAAAACGCGGGTCGGGCTTGCGCAAGACGGCGTGTCCGTAGCCTGGGATAACGCGTCCGCCGGTCAGCGTGCTTTTTACGTACTCGCTGATTTGCTCGCGTGTGGGTTTGGACGTTCCGAGGGTGTCTACCATTTTTTGGATCCAGCGAATCACTTCCTGGTTGGCCAGACCGTGAAGTGGGCCTGCAAGGGCGTTCATGGCGGCGCTGAAAGCCAGGTAAGGGTCGCTGAGGGTGGAACCAACGAGGTGGGTGGTATGGGCTGAGGCATTGCCGCCTTCGTGGTCGGCGTGGATGGTCAGGAACAGGCGCATGTATTCATGAAAGCCTTCGTCGTTGAAGCCCAGCATGTGCGTGTAGTTGCCGGCCCAGTCGAGCGAGATGTCGGGCAGGATGTGTTCGCCGTTGTGGTACGTGCGGCGGAAGATGTAGGCGGCAACGCGGGGCAAACGGGCCACCAGGTTCATGGTGTCTTCGTAAGTGGCGTCCCAGTATTCCGATTTGTTCATGCCCGTATTGTAGCGCTGTGCGAACACACTGGTGTTTTGCATGGCCAAAACACCGATGGACAACTGCGTCATCGGGTGGGTATCGTGGGGCAAAGAATCGATGGCGCGGAAAACGTGCTCGGGTACGTTGGCACGGCGGTTCCAATTTTCAGTGAGCCATTTCACCTGTTCTTTGGTGGGGATTTCACCTACCATCATGAGCCAAAACAGGCCTTCGGGCAGGGGTTCGGTGCCGCCTTCCGCACGTGGGAGCTTTTCGCGAAGCTCGGGGATGGAATAACCGCGGAAACGGATGCCTTCTTCGGCGTCGAGCAAGGAAGGTTCCCACAGCATGCAGGTGATGTCGCGCATGCCGCCGAATACCTGATCGAGTAAGACATCGTCCACTTTTTTATCGCCGTGTTCCTTCAGCAGTTCCTTGACTTCCTTGGCCGCATTTTGGGCCTTCTCGTAAAACAATTGCTTTAACTGATCCATATTACCAGCAAAAATAAGATTGAAGAGGAATGGGTTAGGGTGGTTTGATGGCGTAGTTTGTTTGTGTGGATTCAACGGCAGCAAACCGTCTTCAACCATAACAACTGAACTTCCGCAAAGTTAACGTACTTGTACCGAAGGGGGAAAGAAAGCGTCAATTCCGTGCACAAAAAAAGCGAAGTGCCCGTTGGTGACATCGGACGCTTCGCTGCTCAGCTTGATAATCGCTGTATTGGGTGCTGTTACCAGCTTGGATCTTCTTCTTCCCGCGGACGACGGTCTGCAAAACCCTCTTCTTCGCCTTCTGCATCGCGGTTTTGGGCCTCCCATTCGGCCTGACGGCGATCGAACTCCTCGTAGTCAAAGTCGGGCATGAGGGTTGTTTTCACATGGTCCACAACTTCGTTCAACGATCCCACAAAGCGGTTGAAATCTTCCTTGTACAGGAAAATTTTGTGCCTTTTGTAGCCGAATCCGTCCTCACGGCGGGTGCTTTCGGTGATGGTTATGAAGTAGTCGTTTCCTTTGGTTTGACGTACGTCAAGAAAATAGGTACGTCTTTTACCCGCGCGAACACGTTTGGAAAAAACGCTGTCTTCCTGGTCGCGGTTGTCGCTGCGGTCATTGCGTTCGCGGAAACCGCCACGTTCGCCGCCGCCACGCTCGCGGAAACCTCCACGCTCGCCACCGCCACGTTCGCGGAAACCTCCACGGTTGTCGTTGCGGTCGTCACCACCCGTACGGTTGTCGTTGCCGCCGCGCGAATCACTGTCTTTCCTTCTGCTAAAATTCCCGAATTCCACCTGTCAAAAAATTTTGTGAAATGAGTTAGGTGTGTTGTATTCCAACAAAGGTAGATTTTCCACGGGATTATTTCAGGTTAAGAAAAAAATAGCGGGCAGCGGGCAGCAGGCAGCTGGCAGCACGGTGATATCTGAAGTTACTGCTCGCTGCCTGCTGCCTGCTGCCTGCTAACAGCTACTTTTCCCCCAACCACCGTATACACCACCTTCGCCTCCAGCATCTCCGCCTCCGTACACGTGAGTAGGTTTTTGGAAAAAACGGCGATGTCGGCCAAATAACCCGCCTTCAACATGCCTTTTTCGTTTTCCTCAAAAGCCGCCCAGGCATTCCAAACGGTGTACGACAACAGGGCTTCCCGCCGCGTCATGGCCTGTTCGGGAAAAAAAGCCTCCGGACCGGCAGGCCTGCGCCGCGTCACACTGGCGAATAAATTGGGCAAAGGCGCAACATCTTCCACGGGTGCATCGGTGCCGTTGGCGAGGTGGGCGCCGCTTTCGAGCAAACTGCGCCACACATACGCACCCGATTTTGCACGGTCCATACCCAAACGTTTGGGCACAAAAGGTGCATCGCTGGTGCAGTGGATGGCCTGCATGGAAGCCACTACGCCGAGTTTGGCGAACCGTGGGATGTCGTCGGGGTGCATGTGCTGGGCATGTTCGATGCGCCAGCGTTTGCCTTCCGGGTTGCGTGCGGCCATGATGTTGAGCACCTCGCGGTTGGCCCGGTCGCCGATGGCATGTACACAATATTGTAAACCAAGCTGTTTACAACGTTCGGCTACAAAGGAAAGGGTGTCGAGCGGCGTCACCAGTTGGCCCTGCAGTTCCGGCCGGTCGCTGTAAGGTTCGAGCAACCAGGCGCCGTACGAGCCCAAAGCGCCGTCGGCATACGCCTTCACGGCCCTGCAGGTGAAAAATCCGTTGCCCACGCCGATTTGCGGGAAATTTTTGAGTTTGTCCATCTCATGCGCTTTCGGTTGCGAGGCCATGGCCCAGAGCCGTATGGGCAACTGGCCGTTTTCTGCAAGACGTTTGTATTGTTCAAGCGCCCAAAAATTGCTTCCGGCATCCTGAAACGAGGTGATGCCCAATTTCAAACAGGCCTCGGCGGCGCGTTTGGTTGTTTCGTCAAATTCGGCGCGTTTTTCCGCTTCGCTCCGGCTGTTTTTCCATTCGGTCAGCGGCTTGTCGATCAGCGACATGGCGTTTTCTTCAAACACGCCGGTGGGTTTACCTGTTGCATCGCGCAGGATACGGCCACCTTCGGGGTCGGAGGTTTCGCGCGAAACACCGGACAGTTCCATGGCACGGGCATTGGCTATTAGGGCATGGCCGCTGGCATGTTCAAGCACCACCGGATGGTTGGGCGTGAGGGCGCTAAGCGCATCGTGGCGCGGGTAGCCACCCACGCTGCCGGCAACGGATTCGATCCATTTTTCCTGGTGCCAGCCCCGTCCTTCAATCCATTGGCCTTCGGGTGTTTTAAGTGCCCGTTCAGCGGTTTGGTCGAGCACCTGTTGCCAACTTGTGGTATTGAGAAAATTGAGGTTCACCACGCTTTGTCCAAGTCCGTTGAAGTGCCCGTGACCTTCAATAAGTCCCGGCATGGCAAATGCGCCCAACAAATCGATGACCTTGGTGCTGTCGCCGGCCAAAGCCCTGGCGCCTGCTTCGTCGCCCACATACACGATCCGGTCGCCCCGAATGGCCAGAGCCGTGACACCTTCGGTGGAGTCGGCGGTGAAAAATTGACCGTTTACAAGCAGCAAATCGGCGGTTTGTTGGACGCCAGGCGTGGCACACGACAAACAAAAGAGGATAAAAAGGGCAAAAACAGACGATTTCATGCAGTTGGCGCGTTGATGTAAAGCAAAGGTATTTGAAAATCCTGCTACCTTTGGCCATCCCCGGAAGCAACAACTACACACATTTCTATGAAAAAACTACTTTTTTGTCTGCCCCTGTTTTTTGCGGCAGCAATGACAGCCCAAACACCTTATGAATTCAAGGAGGTTAAAACGGTAAAAGCCACACCCGTTAAAAGTCAGGACCAGACCGGTACCTGCTGGGCGTTCAGCACCGCGTCTTTCCTCGAAAGTGAGGCCATCCGTATGGGCAAAGCACCCGTCGACCTTTCCGAAATGTACGTGGTGCGCCACATCTACCGCGACAAAGCGGAAAACTTCGTACGCCGCCAGGGCACAGCACAACTTGGTGAAGGTGGATTGGCCCACGACCTGCTCAATGCCGTTCGTGAACACGGCATCGTTACGGAACAAGCCTACCCGGGCCGCAAAGATCCATCCAAGCCGTTCGTGCACGGTCCGTTGGAACAAAAAATCAAAGACCTGTGCAACGCTTTGGTCGACCAGGCCAAACAAGGCAAACTTGCTGCCGGCTGGACCGGCCGCATCGACTCGCTGCTCGACGCCGAACTTGGCAAAGTGCCGAACACGTTTGTTGAAAACGGCGTACAGTACACACCGCAATCGTTCCGCGATTTTCTGGGCATCAATCCTGATGATTATGTAAGCGTCACCTCGTTCAGCCACCATCCGTTTTACACGCCATTTATCCTGGAAATACCCGACAATTTTGCCAACGGCAGCTTTTTTAACCTGCCCCTAAGCGAAATGATGCGTTGCCTCAACAACGCCCTTCAACAAGGTTACGGCGTGGAATGGGATGCCGACGTGAGCAACCGCGGTTTTTCTTCCCAAAATGGCATCGCCATTGTGCCTGAAAAAGACTGGAAGGACAAAACCACGGCCGAACAAGCGAACAGTTTTAAGTTTTGGGAAGATGAAAAAGAGGTGAGCCAGGCCTACCGCCAGGAAATGTTCGACCGCCAGATCACCACCGACGACCACCTGATGCACATCACCGGCGTTGTGGATGAAACCCAAAGCGGCCTTTTTTACACCGTGAAAAACTCCTGGGGCACCAACTCGGGTGTCAACGGCTACGTAAACGTGTCGGAAAGCTACATGCGCCTCAACACGATTTCGTTTACCATCCATAAAAATGCCCTGCCCTCCGACGTGCGCAAACGTATGGGCCTCGAACCCGGCCAGGTCACCATCGACCAAACCAAAGCAACCAACAGCACCACCCCTGCGAACAAGCCAGTGGGCAAAACCTCGCCTACCAGCATTCAAAAAGGCATGCGCGCCACCGAAGGAGCGCCTGCCAAGGCAGTTCCGGGCGGCGGCTCCAAAGAGTGATCAGGACTTGTCCCGAGTTTTTCACGAGGGATCTCTCCATAGTTTTTCTCTCTAACCAACTTTTAGCGTAGCATAAACAAACATGAAAGCAACTCCTCTAACGGAAAAACACGAGGCCCTTGGGGCCAAAATGGCCGAATTTGCAGGCTACAACATGCCCATTTCGTACAGTTCCCTCACGGACGAACACCACAACGTGCGCAACAACTGCGGCGTATTCGACGTGAGCCACATGGGCGAATTCATCGTACGCGGCAAAGAAGCCACCGCCTTTTTGCAGGCCGCAACCTCCAACGACGTTTCCAAACTCCAGCCCGGCGACATCCAGTACTCCTGCCTGCCCAACAAAAAAGGCGGTATCGTGGACGACCTGCTTGTATACCGTATGGACGACGTGCCCGAAATGACCGTGGCCGGCGAACAATCGTACATGCTCGTGGTGAACGCCAGCAACGAAATCAAGGACTGGCGCTGGCTCAAACGCATTGCCCGCGGTTTTGATGTAAAAATGCAAAACATCTCTTCGAAAACCGGTCTGCTCGCCATTCAGGGCCCGAAAGCCGCCGAAATCCTGAAAAAACTCACGGACATCGACCTGGCGGGTATGAAATACTACACGTTCAAACGCGGCCGTTTCGCAGGTTGCAACAACGTGATTGTTTCGGCCACGGGTTACACCGGCGCCGGCGGTTTTGAAATTTATGCGAAAAACCGCGACATCGTAAAAATCTGGGACAAGGTGTTCAAACACGGCGAAAAATGGGGCATCAAACCCGCCGGTCTGGGCGCGCGCGAGACCCTCCGCCTCGAAAAAGGATTCTGCCTTTACGGCAACGACATCAACGACAAAACTTCGCCGCTTGAGGCCGGTCTGGGCTGGATCACCAAACTCGCCAAAGCCTCCGATTTTCCATCCAAGGACAAATTCGTGAAGCAAAAAGCCGACGGCGTAAAACGCAAACTGGTGGGTTTCATCGTTGAAGACAAACGTGTGCCCCGCCACGACTACGTGCTCGAAAGCCGCCGCGGCGCCAACATCGGCGTGGTCACTTCAGGTACCCATTCGCCTACCCTCGACAAACCCATTGGTATGGGTTACGTAAAAGCCAAATTCGCAGAGCCAG
>JADLBE010000375.1 GCA_020847915.1 Saprospiraceae bacterium
ACCTGCGGTTTGGGTACGGGTGAAAAAATCATTTACCGCACCTTTGGGGAGCAAAACTGCGCCGATTCGACCAATTTGCTGGTCAAACCCGGCGAAGCCATCGAACTGGAGGGCGTGGTTGAACCCTATGAATCGTATGTGACCGTGGTCTCGGCCGTGCCTTTGCCGGTGGATTGCGATGCGCCCATACCGATCAACCTGACCGTAGTTCCGCAAAGCAATACGTTGCCCGAGGACAGTTTGTTTGTGTTGTTGCCGCCGGGCGTAACGTTCGTGGCCGGTTCGTACCAGCCGGGGGCCAATGCGGTGGGTACGCCCCCGTTGGTTACCACCGTTTACGGACAGCAGCAACTTGCCTGGCCACTTTTACCCAACCTTGCGGCCGGCGCTTCAATAAGCATGGCCATCAATACCGCTGGATACGGCTCGCGTGGATGCGGCATTACCGACACGGTGCTTGTGCGCGCCACGCAGCAGCAAAACGCGGAATGTGTGGTGGACGGCACCGAATGTTTTTCCAATGCGACCACAGGCTCGGGCATGTTGCTGGTGCCGGTGAGTCACCCGCAATTGGAATTTACCAACTTCAGCATCACGCTTGAAGGGAACGTACCGTTTTTCAACATCACCGTGAAAAACGCGGGCAATTTGCCGTACAACGACGTGAGTGTCTTCCATTTTTACACCGATGCCGACGGCTCGGGCGGTGTAAGCGCTGGCGATGTGCTTCAATTCTCCCATTCCGCCACGCAATCGATTGTGGCCGGACAAAGCGTCAACGTGAGCGCCGTAATTGAACTGGATCTGGCCGATTTGTGCCAATTGCTGGTCACGTTCGACTCTACGGCGGCTTGTTTGTGCGCCAACGACGCATTGAACCTCCAAACGTTGAAACGGAATTTGCCCGACGAGATCGTGTGCTCGGGTGAGTCGATTACCCTTGGGGTTCCGGCTTTGGCAGGGCACGAGTACCTGTGGCAACCCTCCGGTCCGCTGAGTTGCAACGATTGTTCGCAACCCATTTTCAGCCTGGTGAACATGGATGCAAGTCCGGAATCGTTTGAAACAACCTTTACAGAAAGCTCAGGCGACTGCGTGGTAAGCGCCGAGCAAAGCATCACGGTGTTGCCCTTGCCGCGTATACTTTCGCCCGATACGATGGTGTGCCGCGACCAAACGGTGGTGCTGAGCGCTACGCCCGGCGCCACAACGTATTTGTGGGATGGTCCGGGCATCACCGATCCGACCCAACAAAATCTTTCAGTGACGCCCCAGGAAACGGCGGTTTATACGGTGTTTATCAACAATCCTGGTGAATGCGACGGACAGGACAGCGTTTGGGTGACCTTGTTGCCCACACCGACCGCCCTGCTTCCCGATACGCTCGGCAAATGTGGCAACGACACCCTGCGACTTCAGGCGCCGGTGGATGCCCAGGCTACGTATTTGTGGGCGCCGGCCGGCCTTTTCGACAATCCGAACATCGCCAATCCGACCTATGTGGGCAGCGGCAGCGCCGTGCTTACACTTACCATGAGTTACAGCAACGGTTGCAGCGACAGTGAAAACGTGCAGGTGATCAACACCGGCAATCCCGTGTTGCAACTTTCCATGCCGTCGGTGGTAAACTGCATCGGCGACAGCACGTTGCTGTCCGTGAGCGGCGCCGATACGTACGTGTGGGCGCCTTCGGGCGGTGTTGCGTGTACGGGTGCGCCCGATTGTGCGCAGGTTTTTGTTTTTCCTTCGGAAGCCACGTTGTACACCGTTACGGGCACCAATGCACTTGGTTGCAGCAGCATGGCCACCGTACAGGTGACGGTGCCGGGAGCGGTGCAAGGGACCAACGAAAACCGTGAAACGTGTAGGGACGAACCTATTTTGATCTTTGGGGAATGGCAAACAGAAGCCGGCAACTATTGCCGCACGTTCAGCAATGTGGCGGGTTGCGACTCCGTGCACTGTGTCAACCTGACCGTGTTGGATACCGTCTACCGCGAAGAACGCGGCACCGTGTGCAGCGGTGTGAGCATCATCCTGGGCGGCATCGAATACACGCAGCCGGGTGTTTATTGTCAGACGCTGCAAGGCGCCAACGGTTGCGACTCGACGTATTGTGCCGTGGTGGAAGCGGCCGTTTTGCCGGTAATTGACACGTTTATCCGGGTGACGGCCATGGAGGACCAGGTGTTGTCGCTCGACCAGATACCCAACGACTATTTGACCTACAACTGGTCGCCCTGGAACGAACTGAGTTGCCGGGACTGCGCCGATCCGACCCTGAATGCCTTGCCGGGCGTGGACAGCATCACGTTCACCGTGACAGTAACGACGGAAGGCGGTTGCGAGCAGGTGATCCTGTACCGCGTGCGTTTCCTGCCGCCTTGCGACGAGGCCAATGCGCCCATACCCAATGCCTTCACGCCCGACGGCGACGGGGTGAACGACGTGTTCAGCGTGGCCAATTACGAAGGGTTTGAAATCGTAAACAGTTACATCATTTACAGTCGGTGGGGACAAAAGGTGTACGAAGGTCCGATGCCGTGGACGGGCGACGAGTTGCCATCGGACGTGTATGTTTACATGATCAGCGTGGGGTGTCCGACCGATGAGAAAGTAAGGATGCGAAGGGGTGAAGTAACGTTGATGCGGTGAGGGTCCTTACAGGATGACAAGCGGAAGTTCTTGTCATCCTGTAAGGACCTTTGTCATCCTGTAAGGAACCCACACACCCACAAACACGGAAAAGCATTGTTGATGTCGCATTCACACAATGTGTCAATTATTTAACACTGGTTTTGGAAAGAAAAAATTAAGTTTGTATACCATACGAAGATTGGCGCCATGTCCGGGATGGACCGGCTTTCGTATAGAACCCAAATTTTTCTAATAAAAAAAATTCTCCAATGTTAAACCGATTGACAATTGCCCCCCCCCATGTCGGCAACCCAGGCCGTCACTTCCTTCCTGTTTTCTTTTTGTTAACCTGTTTTATTGTGTTCAACAATTTAAAGGCCCAGGATTGTGCATTTTTTAGCGGCACAGCAGATTTTTCAACAACCAATGAAAATTATTATTTTTTGCCTTTTTGCGATAAAATTACCATATCGACCAATGTGGCTAATTACAGCGATCCTGAGGAGAACCTATATGCAGACGTTTACATCCAAATCTCTTTTGGAGCTAATGGTTTAATTGATACCCAATTGGATGGCATAACCTACACAGGCAGCCTACAGCCCGTAAATGTAGACTATTTTGTATCTGGTCCAGCTCTGTACCGAAGGTTTTGGTTTGCCGCTAGTGATTTGGAACCGGGAGATTTTGTTGGACAATCGAATATTTTCACCTTTGAAGTATTGCCTGAAGATTATTTCGTTGCGACTGTGATGTTCCCTGATGTACGTTTTGTTCATCAGGATCCATCGTGTGGAACCAATCCACTTGTAATCATTGACGGAACAGGAGACAATCCAGATGAACACATTTATTTTCAATTAAGGGAAACTCCCATTACAGGAAGTGTAAATAGCCTCTTGGGTACGCGTTTAAATCCCCTATCTTTCACTAATCCTTATATCGAATTTAAAACCATTGAAGGGACACTCGTTGTTGATGCCGATTACAAATTCAATGGTGGGACGGGTAAAACTCAACTTTACCTGATGCCAGGTGCAAAGATCCTGGTGGAAGACGGTTACAAATTGCATTTGCAAAATGTGGATATTTTCACGTGCGATAAATTAGCTGCAGGTATTGAAGTGGAAGGAGGTGCGTTGCTTAATGCAGATAATACTGCATTTAACGACTGCCGTTTTGCCATAGATGCCAAACCAGAGGCCATACTGGAGCTTAAGAACAACTCATTTACCGACAACTACATCGGATTAAACCTGGATATGAGCCAAGGCTCATCTGGCTCGCGACGTGTACAATTCAACACGATGGAGGGTAATGTGTTTAAATCAGATTTAGGATTAAAAACACCTTATGCCGGTATGCCCGAGGCCGTGGAATACAGAGGATATTGTGGGATTCGATTGAGCCAATACCAAGACTTCAACATCGGTAAAAACCAAACCTTCCTGTCGCTTGCCAACGGTA
>JADLBE010000376.1 GCA_020847915.1 Saprospiraceae bacterium
AAAAAACCGGTTGTGGCGTTGTACAGAACGCCACAACCGCTAATCTCACTAGAAATGGAGAACAAATTTATCAAAGTGACAACTAAAGGCCTAACTGCCTTTTGACACAACCCCGAAGCCCCCTCCTCTTATAAAAAGCAAGTGTCATGTCGAGCGTCAGCGAGACACCTGAGGGAGCTTCCGGCAACATTTCAACCTGATACCCCCGGTTCATTAGGAGCGAAGCGATACACCTGTTGGCCACCTAAAAAGTACCATAACAATGTTACCCCCCCCTTAAAAAACAAAAGTCACCCCGAAAACCCGGGATGACTTTTGCTTTTTCGGTATAAAAACGATTTACATCTGTTTCGGCTCTCTTTTCAAGATAGCAGCCACGATGAGTCCCACGATGAGTCCAAAAACGGCGCCACTGAGCAGGCCGGAGGTGAAGATGGACAACACTTGAGGGCCTTCGGCCATTTTGGTAACGGTTTCTTCGAGTGCTTCCGGTGGCATTGCCTCGCCCCAGGTTTCAGCGAAAGACTCCGCCATTTTGGCGTAGCGGTTCGGGTCGATAACTGTACCCATGATGTATTCCCAGATTTGGCCGGCAGTTGCGCTCAGGGAATTAACAACAACGGAAATTAACAAACCGGTGCCGTATTTTACATACCCCCCGTTGTCGCGGTCGCGGTATTGTTTGATCGCCAGTCCTGCAAAAACAGCGGCCATGATGAGGCCGACACCCATAAACATGAACATGCCCGACATGCCTCCCGACATCGGATTGAAATCCACCAGGTACATGATCAGGGAGAGCAGGATGCCTATTACCGTGGCATAGCCGGCCCATTGAAGGGAGGTTTTCCAGATGGGAGCATTGGTTTGTGGGGAAAAAGTGTTGTCCAGTGTTGACATGATCGTTTTGAATTTGGTAGCGTTCGAAATGATTTTCAGGACAATCTATCGGGTGAACAGGATAATTATGACTGAACCTGCGACCAAAGTAGAAAAAAAGACGACCAACCATTGATTTTGCGCAGCATAATTATTTCCAACACGGTGGGTTTTTACCGAACTTTATGCCCGCATTCAATGTTTGAACCCGCATGGCCGAATCCGTACAGAAGTTCAATTTCTCCCTTTTCCGACGCGTCATTTCCATGGTGAGTCCGTACAAACGGATTTTTATCATGACTGCCATGCTCACCCTGGTGTTGGCATTCCTTGCCGTCAAGCGACCGCAGTTGCTTCAAACCATGGTAGACGACCACGTTTTGAACGGCGACGTGAGCGGCATGACCATGCTGGCCATGGCCATTTTTGGTATCCTGATCCTGGAAGTTATCCTGCGTTATTTTTTCCTGTACCATACCGACTGGCTCGGACAGGCTGTGGTGCGCGACTTGCGGGTGAAGGTATTTCGTCATGTGACGAGCCTCAACCTCAGTTACTTTGATAAAACGCCCATTGGGCAAAGTACCACCCGTACCATCAACGACATTGAGGCCATCAACACGGTTTTTGCCGAAGGCAGCATCACCATTCTGGCCGATTTGCTCACCATTGGGTTTGTTTTGGTGGTCATGTTCACCACATCGTGGAAACTGACGTTTGTGGTACTCGCTGTTTTCCCGCTGTTGCTTTGGGGAAGTTACCAGTTTAAGGAAAGTGTTCGAAAGAGTTACGAAAAGGTGCGCAACCACATTTCCACCATGAACTCGTTTTTGCAGGAACGCATTAGCGGGATGCGCATCGTGCAGATTTTCAACGCCGAAGCGCGCGAAGCAGAAAAATTCCGCCAAATCAACCGCGATTACACTGCCGCCAACCTGCGCTCCATTTTGGCGTATGCCATCTTTTTTCCGGTGGTCGACATCATTTCTGCTGTTTCCCTGGGCCTTATGGTGTGGTACGGCGCCCGCGGTGTCCTGGCCGGCGAAGTTACCATCGGTACCATGGTGGCCTTTCCACTCTACATTTCCATGCTTTACCGGCCCATCCGCATGCTGGCCGATAAATTCAACAACCTGCAAATGGGCCTCATCGCGGCCGAAAGGGTGTTCCGTCTCCTTGAAAATGATGATCAAATTCCCAACAAAGGCATATTGAAACCCGAACGCCTGGAAGGAAAACTTGAGTTTGATGATGTTTGGTTCTCCTACAGCAACGACCTCGGTGCCGATGCCGTGCTGAAAGGTGTTTCGTTTGCCATCCAGCCCGGACAAACCCTCGCCATTGTGGGCAGCACTGGCAGCGGCAAAACCACCATCATCAGTTTGCTCAACCGCTTTTACGACATCCAGGGCGGCCACATCCGCGTGGATGGCCACGACCTCACCGAATACGATCTTTATTACCTGCGCCGCCGCATCGCCGTGGTTTTGCAGGATGTGTTTCTTTTTTCAGGAACAGTTTTGGAAAACATCACCCTTCGCGACCCGTCCATCACCGAAGAACAGGTGCTGGAAGCCGCCAAAATGATCGGCGCCCACCAGTTTATCGAAAAATTGCCCGGAGGCTACCAATACCAGGTCATGGAGCGCGGCGCTACACTCTCCATGGGACAACGCCAGCTCATCTCCTTCGTACGCGCTCTGGTGTTCAATCCCGACATCCTTATCCTCGATGAAGCCACGTCGTCCATCGACCCTGAAAGCGAATCGGTGATCCAGTATGCCATCGAAAAACTCATCGACAAACGTACCAGCATCATCATCGCCCACAGACTCAGTACCATCCGCCACGCCAACAACATCCTTGTACTCGAAAAAGGAGAAGTTCGCGAATTCGGTTCCCATGAAGTGTTGCTTGCTTTGGAAGAGGGGAAATACCGGGATCTTTATGAAAAGCAGTTTATGACTACGGAAGCGGAAAGCTGAAAGCTGAAAGTGGAAAGCTGAAAGTGGAAAGCTGAAAGTGTTGCAACCTTGAAACAAATGGTGTTGTCTAAAAAATAAAATTGCTTTCCCAAGTATATTCCGATCAAATACTATCCACTTTCAGCTTTCCACTTTCAGCTTTCGGCTATGAAAAAACTCATCTGCTACATCGCGGCAACCACCGACGGATTTATCGCCCGGCCCGACGGCAACATCGACTGGCTCACGTCCTTGCCGGATCCTGAAAACGATGACTACGGATACGCCGAATTCCTTTCGGGTATCGATACCACGCTGATGGGCAACGCGACGTACAAGGAAGTGCTTGGGTTTGAGGGGCCATTCCCCTACCCTGATTTGAAAAATTATGTTTTTACGAAGGAATCCAATGTGCCTGCTACCGAATATGTAGAATTTATTTCCGGCGACATTGCAGCGTTTGTGCGCAATCTGAAACAACAACCCGGGAAAGACATCTGGCTCATCGGCGGCGGAAAAATCAACGCGATCATGCTCGAGGCTGGTTTGATCGATGAAATGATTTTGGCCGTTGTTCCGCAGGTGCTCGGGCGGGGTATTCCACTTTTTGAAGGGGCCAATGCGGAGGCGAAGCTTAATTTGGTTTCGCACAAGGCGTTTTCAAATGGGATAATTCAAGGAAAATATACTTTTGGATAAATTACCACATTAGGCACATTAGGTTACTAAGGCACATTAGAGATGTTTTCTAATGTGCCTTAGTAATCTTATGTGCCTCATGTGGTTACCCCCCTCTTAAACGAGTTCTTCCTTTTTCACAAGTCTACCCGGCCGCAGGCTGCGCACGGCTTTTCCGGCCTGCCAGAGTTCGCTTTCGCGCATTTCAGTCAATTCTGCGTCGAGTTTTTCGCGGTAATCGGGTTGGCTGCAGGTATCGATCACCCGCTTGCTTTCCTGTCCGGTGGCCACATTTTTGTACAAATCTTCGAACACGGGCAGGGTGGCTTCACGGAACTTGTGGCGCCAGTCT
>JADLBE010000377.1 GCA_020847915.1 Saprospiraceae bacterium
CAACCCACCAACCGACCAACAGACCAACAGACCACCCGACCAACCGACCAACCGACCAACCGACCAACCGACCAACCGACCAACCGACTAACAGACTAACATACCAAGATAAATGAAAAACCTGTCGCTCATCCTCAACATCATCCTTTTGGCCGCTGTGGCGGTTTTGTTTTACCTTGTTTTGGCAAAAAAACCTCAGGACATGGCCATCGTTCCACCCGCATCCGCTGCCAGTGGCATGAAAATCGCCTGGGTGAATGCGGATACGCTGGATGCACGTTACGAATGGTTGAAGGAGCAAAAAAAGGCCATCGAGCAACGCGCGGAGAATGCTGAAAAAAGCCTGCGTTCGAAAGAAGAATCGTTGATGCGCGACATGGCGGCTTTTGAGCAAAAGGCCCAAAGTGGCAACGTAGCCCGCGCCGACCTGGAAAAAGAATATGCCACCTTGGGCAAACGCCAGCAAAATTTGCAGGAAGAAAGCCAAAAGCTGGGCAAACAATTGTCTGAAGAGCAGAAAAAGGCTTTCAACGAACTTTATGCCAACGTTGAAATCCAGCTCAAAACGTTGTCGAGCCAGATCGGTTACGATTACATCTTTTCCTATTCGCGCGGCGGACAAATCCTGCTTGCCAACGACAGTTTGGAAATCACCAACCAGGTGTTGGATTTGCTGAATGCCAAAAAGCAGGAGTAACATGCTTCGAAGGGCCACGCCGGAAGATCTTCCGCTGCTGCGCGATCTCGCCGTAAGCATCTGGTGGGAACATTACCCGGCCATCATCGGCAACGATCAGGTTACCTACATGCTCGAACGCGGGTACAGTCTTGACGCCCTGCAACAACAAATGCGGGATGGACAACAATTCTTCCTTATTGAGGTGGAAGGGCAATCCATAGGCTACATCGGCGTCACCATAAAGGAGCCCGGCAAGATGTTCATCAACAAATTTTACATCAACAATCAGGTGCGCGGTAAAGGGGTGGGCGCACAGGCCTTCGAGGCGTTGCTGAAATTTTTTCCCGACGTGCAGGAAATCAGGCTGCAAGTGAACCGCAGAAATTTCAAAAGTGTCAATTTCTACTTCAAAATGGGGTTCATCATCGAAAAAAGCTTCGACATGCCCATTGGGGAAGGGTACATTATGGATGACTACATGATGCTTAAGGTCTGTGGGATTTGAATGACGATATACGAAATTTGATTTTTGATTTTTGAATTTAAGGGCCCCCACTCCGCCTATTGACTGATGGGCGGAGTGAGGGCCCTTAAATTCAAAAATCAAAAATCAAATTTCGTATATCGTCATTCAAATTCCACAGGCCCCAGGCTACCTAGTTCAGTACAAGAACGCCGGCTGCTTCGAACGACACTTCTTTTTGCGGCTCGGTGATGGCTTCAATTTCTTCTTTGGGTTTGCCGGCATCTTCGGCGTAGTGGCGAAGGTCTTCCACCGAGGTGGTTTCCACGAAAGCAAAGCCATCGAGCACCACTTTTTTACCCGTCAGGTCTTTGGGCATAAAAAAGGCGTAATCTTTAAAGGTCACGCGCATTTCGGGCTGACCGGCCTGGGCGGGCACGAGCATCATCCAGCAACCTTTCTTCTGGCATACTTCACCAACGGTACCGGTAATTTTAACGGCGAGCGAATCGGCAGTACCCATTTTGGCTGGCAGCTCGTCGAAGCTTATGGCATTGTCGGCTGTAACGGGCGCACCGAAGTGTTTGCCGTCGTCGGCAGTTGCCGTGGCATCTGCGGGTTTGCTTTGGTCGGAAGCACATGCGGCAAGGCTAATGGCTACGGCAGAAGCGAAAAACAAACGTTTTAACATGACTTTAAATATTTTACAAGTTGTTGAAAAAGAACACATTACATGTCATTTGACATATTTTTTAACACAAATTAGGTTCAAACGTAATGCGACTGGCACAATATTCGTATATTTATCTCTGTTTTCCATTCGCGAAACGGAACTTTAATCCTCCATGCCGGCTTTTAGGAGCCAGCATTAATCCCGCCAGGTTAAGCGTAGTTAAGATTTTCCGCATCGCAAGCACCCCGTGTGTTTGTAGCGCCGTGGTTGCGTCAGCAACCCTGGAAAAAAGCGTCTTCTTAGCAGAAGATTGCTGTACCAACACGACATAAGCCGGCATCCTGTTTAAACGTTCTAATACCTTCGTACTAGAGTGTTGACTTAATCTTCAATTCAGACTTATTTGCACCCTTCGTTTACCCCCTCTTTTAAAAAAACTAATCAAACCTGCCAGACTATGAAGGGTCTACTTGTCATCCTCCGCTCCCTCTTTCTGCTTATCCTTATGGGTAGCAGCCTTGAAGACCTGAATGCGCAGTGCCTTACGGGCAACTGCCAAAACGGGTCAGGAACCTACCGTTACACCAACGGCGCCAAGTACTACGGGCAATTTGCCAGCGGCAAACCGCACGGCAAAGGTACAATGGATTACAATGCCAAAAGCCGTTATGCCGGCGATTGGAACAACGGTGTCCGCGATGGCCAGGGAAAAATGATTTACCAAAACGGTGATGTGTACGTTGGACCATTTACCCGCGGACGGGTACAGGGCGACAACGGCATCATGACCTACGCCAACGGCGACAAATACACCGGCCAATGGGTGAGCGACCAGCCAACAGGCCAGGGTACGTATGTTTTCAGATCCGGCGAACGGTACGAAGGCCAGTTTAAAAACGGCGATTTTGAAGGAAAGGGCACGTTGTACTACCCCGACGGTGCTTACTTTGAAGGATCTTTCAAAGCCAATAAAAAACACGGCACCGGAAAACTTGTCAAACCCGACGGCGAAGTGGTATCTGGTACCTGGAACAACGGTTCTGAAGTAAACACCGTAACCTCCAAGCCAACCGCCGTTGCTGCTGCCAACACTAGCAAGCCTACTACAGCTGCCACTACCACAAAGCCTGTCGTTACACGCACCAAACCCACAGGCCCTGCAGTTGCGGCGCCCAAAACGGAAAGGGAAAACCTCGACGGTTTGCGCAATTGCAACTCCATCTATTGTGGCAAAGGCAAAGGTTATTTCGATTATGCCGACGGCACCCGCTGGATCGGTGACTTTAAGGACGGGTTGCCCGGTGGTAAAGGTGTGTGCTTTTACAGCAACGGCGACCGTTATGAAGGTGAATGGCAAAACAACGCGCCAAACGGCGAAGGTGTGATGAAATTCGCCACCGGCCGTGTTTATGGCGCCGTGTGGGTAAATGGAAACATCATCAAAGAACTCGATTCGAAAGAAAGTATACCCACCTCACCGGTTATGGTTGACGTGGACACACGTGTGAAAATATACGCTGTCATCGTGGGCGTAGGCCGCTACTCTGCCATGCCTTCGCTTAAATTCACCGACGACGACGCATTCCGTTTCTACTCTTTTCTGAAAAGTCCGGAAGGCGGCGCTTTGCCCGACAACCAGATTGCCGTGCTCGTTGATGAATCGGCTACCCGCGAAAACATCCTGCGCACCATGCGTGAATACTTCCTCAAAGCCGACGCCAACGATGTGGTCATGCTGTATTTCAGTGGCCACGGGCTCGAGGGTTGTTTCCTTCCGGTGGATTACGACGGTTTCAACAACAAACTGCGCCACGAAGAAATCAAACAGGTTTTTAAACTGAGCAAAGCCAAACACAAACTGTGCATTGCCGACGCATGCCACAGCGGTTCCTTGAACCTCGACAGCCGTTTTGCCGCCAAAGGCCCGGTAAACGTCACGCTCGACCGCTATTATCAGGCGTTTGAAGAATCCGACGGCGGTATAGCCCTGCTCATGTCTTCCAAAGCAGAAGAACTTTCACTCGAAGATCATGGTTTGCGCCAGGGCGTATTTACCTACTACATCCTTCGCGGCCTGAAAGGCGCCGCCGACGTCGACGGCAATTTGCTGGTCACCGTCACGGAATTGTACAATTACGTTTATGTGAAGGTGCGCGAATACACCACCGGCGCCCAAACACCTGTCCTGACAGGTCAATTTGATAAAAACATGCCGGTGGCGGTGAGGAGGTAATTTTGAGCCTGCAAATCAGGGTTTATTAAAAATGGCAGTTCGTGGTGCACATGCGCACATACGAACTGCCATTTTTAATAAACCCTGATTTGCAGGCTCCCGGAAAGCCAACGAAACTTCCACCCCTTTTTTCAAACCAGTGATGTTGCTTTTTTCAAAGCTTAAAAAATCGTATCTTTAGTGCCTGTAAATCAAAATCAAACAGCAGGGAAATCATGGACTTTCAGCCGGCATACCGACTGAAGTTGTACCGCAACTTCAAAGCCTTGGGAGCAAACAATTTCCATGGCATAGTGCGGTATTATGAGCAATACGAAAACGGACTGATCAGCCTTGATTTTGAGGAATACTTCGATTGCCTGTTGCTTTACACCCAGGCTTTGTTCGAGACTGGCGACTACGGCAAACACGTGGTCATGAGCGATCACCTTTTGGAGATCATCATCATGAACAGCGTGGAAACCTGGGGCGGCGAAGACATCTACGCCCGGGTGTTGTATCGAAAAGCAGCGGCACAATTTCACCTGTACGAATTTGCCAGGGCCGAACACGTGTTGCGTGAGCTGATCAAGCTGACCCCCCGCGACGAACCGGCCAAACGACTTTTGCTTCATTGCCTGTTGGAACAAAAGCCTTCCTGGCTTCAAAAAGTCAGGGCGTTGGCGGTTGCACTCACCTTGCTTTCGGCTGTGGCCATCGCCCTCGAAATCTTTGTTGTGAAACCTTTTTTTCCCCAATGGTTCGATACAGCCCTGGTGGTGCACAACATCTTTCTTATTGGTGGCATCCTTACTTTTGCCATCGGTGAGTGGCGCCACTATTGGCGTTGCCGGCAACGCTCCTATGGCTTCGCCAATGCTGTACGCAAAAGAAAAACATGCTCTTAGAGCCATAAATTACAAACAAACAACATGTCCGCAAAGTCTATCTCCACCAACCAACCTTCCTCCGAACGCAAAAAACTGGTGTGGTGGCCTGCACTGGCAATACTTATTGCCATAGCCTCTGGCCTGGCATGGTTCAAATTCAAACCAAACACGCCGTCAACCAATAAACTGGCCATGGACGCCTTTGAACCCACCGTTGAAAACAAAAAACCCGCTCCAGGCCCTGCGCCGTCAGGTATGGTTTGGATACCCGGCGGCGAATTTTCAATGGGTTGCGCCGACCCCACCGCCGACCTCTGTGGCGGCACCGAAACCATGTTCGACGCAAGGCCCATCCACCGCGTGTACGTTGACGGTTTCTGGATGGACGACCACGAAGTGACCAACGCAGAATATGCCGCTTTTGTAGATGCAACGGGGTACATTACCATTGCTGAACAAACACCCAAAGCAGAAGATTTCCCGGGCGCTCCACCCGAAAACCTCGTGGCCGGGGCCGTCATTTTTACGCCTACGCCCGAACCCGTACCACTCAACAACCATTTCCAATGGTGGCGTTACGAACACGGCGCCAACTGGCGTCACCCCGACGGACCCAAAAGCAGCATCGAAGGCCGCGAAAATTTCCCGGCGGTGCACATCGCCTACGAAGATGCTTTGGCCTATTGCCAATGGGCCGGCAAACGCCTGCCTACCGAAGCGGAATGGGAATTCGCAGCGCGCGGGGGTAAAAGTGGCAACATGTATACCTGGGGATCAGAATTCAAACCCGACGGAAAACACCAGGCCAATACCTTTCAGGGCGTTTTCCCGGTCACCGACGCCGCTGAAGATGGATTCGCCGGCATTGCGCCCATCAAACAGTTTCCAGCCAACCCTTACGGACTGTACGACGTGACCGGAAACGTATGGGAATGGTGCTCGGACTGGTACCGCTACGACTACTTCGAAACACTCGCAAAATCGGGCAAAGTGACCCGCAATCCACAAGGCCCGGAAACACCCTTCGACCCTGTCGAACCCTCCGAACGCAAACGTATCCACCGCGGAGGCTCCTTCCTTTGTGTTGACCAATATTGCAGCCGCTACATCGTGGGCTCTCGAGGCAAGGGAGAACACAGCACCGGGACGAATCACGTTGGGTTTAGGTGCGTGAAGTAGCTGAAAGCTGAAAGTGGAAAGCTGAAAGTTCGTGAAGCTTTGATTGAGGGGATACGAAATACGAGATTTGAAATTAGAATTTAAGGCCCTCACTTCGCCCTTGTCATCCCAGCGAAGCGTGGGATCTGTTCCATTACCCGCAATCATATATACAATTATGATTATAAATGAGTTATCTAACCATTTAGATCTTCAGATAATGAAACAGATCCCACGCTTCGCTGGGATGACAAGGGCGAAGTGAGGGCTTATAAATTCAAATTTCAAATCTCATATTTCGTATCTCGTAAATCAAAGTCCACAGTCCCCGGACCCACTTCAGCTTTATTCAAACAACACCTGCCGCAACTCTTCCACTTTCCCAAGCATGATCACACGAATACCGAACTTACTGGTATCCAGGCCTTTGGTGTTGTATTTCGAAACAATGATGGTTGAAAAACCCAGTCTGTCGGCCTCGGCGATGCGTTGTTCGATGCGGCTTACGGCCCTGATTTCACCGCTCAGGCCCACTTCGCCTGCAAAACAATGGTCGGACGGGATACTTACATCCTGCAACGACGAAATAAGCGCCGAAACCACCGCAAGATCCATGGCTGGATCATCAACGCGGATTCCCCCTGCAAGGTTTAAAAAGACGTCGTTCATGCTGAAAAAATAGCCGCAACGTTTTTCCAAAACGGCGAGCAGCATTTGCAAACGCCGCATGTCGAAACCGGTGGCCGATCGTTGTGGTGTTCCGTACACCGATTTGGTCACCAGGGCCTGCGTTTCGATGAGCATGGGGCGCATGCCTTCCATGGTAGCGGCCACGGCACATCCGCTGAGCGCTTCGTCTGTTTGGCTCAGCAGCAACTCTGAAGGATTGGAAACTTCGCGCAATCCGGCCGATTGCATTTCATAAATACCCATTTCATCGGTACTGCCGAAGCGGTTTTTCAACGTGCGCATGATGCGGTACGTATTGTTGCGGTCGCCTTCAAATTGCAACACACAATCGACGATGTGTTCGAGCAGTTTGGGACCTGCGATGTCGCCCTCTTTGTTGATGTGGCCGATGAGGAAAATGGGGATGCCGGTTTCCTTGGCAAAACGCAGCAATTCTGCCGCACATTCGCGCACCTGGGCGATGCCGCCGGGAGCACTGTCGAGGTGGGGCGTACTCATGGTTTGGATCGAATCGATCACCACAAGCTGTGGCTGCAGTTCCTGTGCCTGTT
Organism: Saprospiraceae bacterium; assembly: GCA_020847915.1. Classification (GTDB taxonomy): domain Bacteria; phylum Bacteroidota; class Bacteroidia; order Chitinophagales; family Saprospiraceae; genus M3007. The sequence continues at coordinate 7,317 of JADLBE010000377.1, forward strand.
GAAGGATTTTGGTGGTGTTGGTTTCGGTCAGGATGTAACACTCGGCGCCTTCAACACCCAGACGGTCGGCGCGCATTTTGATTTGTTCTTCACTTTCCTCACCACTCACATACAAAACCCGTACGGGCACCTGCATGGCTACCTGGAGCATGAGGGTACTTTTTCCGATGCCCGGTTGTCCGCCGATGAGTACCAGCGACCCGGGCACGATGCCGCCGCCGAGCACCCGGTTGAGTTCCTCGTCGGGCGTGTGCATGCGCATGGTACGGCCGGTTTCAATTTGCGGCAAAGGGATGGCGCGGGCGCCATCGGATTTGCCTGCGGGCGCCCAGGAGCGGCGTTTTTCTTCGGCCTGGGTTTCTTTTTGAATCAGTTCTTCCTGGTAAGTATTCCACTCACCACATTGCGGGCATTTCCCCAGCCATTTGGGCGATGAAGCGCCGCACGACGAACAAAAAAAGATGGTTTTGGCTTTGGCCATGGTTGTTGTTTTCAAGTTACCTGAACCCGTAAAATTACAAGTAAAGAATCAATGCCTTTAGCGTTCTGACGTTTTATACTTTTACGCATCAAATGAACTTTCATTCAAGTCTGAACAACCAATGAACAAACACCTGTTGTTGCTGGCTGTCATGCTGGCTTTGCCCTTGTTGAGTACTGCTCAAAACACGCCCGAACAAGACCTTGAAAAAGGCGTGGAAACTTACAACGCTTACAAAGTTTGGATGGAGGGTTACCCCAAACGCGAGTTGGTAACCCCGGAAGTGTATAAAAACGGCAAGGAGCGCCTCCAAAACGCTTTGCAATACCTCGACAAAGCCATCAACAAAGGCAACGCGGATGTGATCCGTGCTGCCAGGTATTTCAAAGCCAACACGTTGTATTTAAGCGGCTACCTCGATGCCATTGTGCTGAAAAACAAAGAAGCCTGGGTCATCATCAAACCGTTAAAACCCGATTTTGAATACTGGAGCGAGCCCAGCCTTTATCCCTTGCGCTATGTTTATTTCGGTCAAAACTACAGCATCAAATACGAAAATTTCGCTCCTACCCTTATGGAGTTTTACAACGCTTACGCTGAGCTCAACGAATTGAACGGCGGACCGACCGATGAGTCGTACCTCTACTACCAAAAGGTTGTTCAAAGCACCTATTCCAGCACTTGGGACAAATACATCGCATTTGATAAAATAGCGGCGGTCGAAGCCAAAACCGATCCCGATTTGCTGAAACTGCCCAATACCCGACTTGCCCAACTGTACATATATTACAGCTTGCCGGAAAAAAGCAAACAGGTGATCAAGGACAACAAATTCTCCAGTCCAAAAACAATCGTCCCCAAAATCCTCGATTTTTGCAAACGCACGCCCCCCATCACCAACCGGGGCAAAATTGCCGGCGAAACCGCTACCCTCGTTGCTGAAAACTCCCCGCGCGACGACAACGAGGTGTTGCAACTGTATCAAATTGCCGTAAAAGACAATGTTTTCACCACCGAAGCGCTCACCTTCGCCATCAGCAGGCAAACCATGGCCAACATCGAAACGGCCATAACACCATCCAGCGTGAAGGAACTCGCCGGCAAACTCGGCACCGACATCCTCGACCAGCGCTATGCCGGGGTGCTCAACGGTGCCGATTGTATGGCCATGGAAACCCTGGCTGCACAGTACCAAAGTTTGGGCAATTCCGCCCGGGCTGCCGAACTGCGCAGTAAAAAAACCAAATGCGACGAAGCATTGGCCAAAAAGCAAAGCAGAGCCGGCAAAAAATTCAACATTTACGCCGGTTTTTACCCCATTCCGTTGTTTGGCAGTGCCGAAAAACGGGACGTGGGCGGCCACGTGGATTTTGTTTTTACCGACATCGCGCTTTCGTTTGGCTACTCCAAAATTCAGTACCGCAACGACCTCAATTTCATTTTTATGGACCTGGACAACGATTACCGCTGGGATGGGTACCGTACGCGTTTTATGTTTAAAAAATTCAGAAAAGGTTCGGGAGCTTATTCAGGTTTTGTACTCGGCTACGCCGAAAAAAACCACTACAACGAAGATTTCGACTACCGCGACGTGATCATCAGCGACGTTAACGACAAAAGCACAGGACTTCCTGTGGCCTTCAATCAACGATTCGAAACGGTGGACAGGCAGTACGAACTCATGTTTGTTACAGGAGCCCAGCTTTTGGCCAAGGTCATCGGTACCGACATCAGCATCGGTATCGGCGGCACCATCAATGAGTTCGACGGCGGCAACGAAACCTACTGGAACAACAACAGTTACGAAATTGCCGATCCCCTGATCAACGGTCGCGACGAAATCAATTTTTATCCCCAGTTTTTTGTGAACTGGAGCATCGGCCTCAATTTTGGGAAAAAGAGGATTTAAAATGTAACCCTGGAAAATCAGGGGGGATAATTATGATTCATCCTGAATTTTTTTAAAGGCACAGGTTGATTTTGTATCCTTTTCTTAAAAAAATACGTGATAACCATCCAAATTTGGGATGAAAGCCCCAGCGGGGCGGATATGTCTGTAGCAGACACGGTAAAAAAAAGATCGGAGCCCCAGCGGGCTACGGCTTACACACATCTTTACATTTGTGAAATCAACTCGCTCCGGCAGGAGCGATATCTTGGGTGTGCCGGGCATGCCACACCTCTAACAGGTGCGAAGTTACGACTTCAAGTCCTTTGAGA
>JADLBE010000378.1 GCA_020847915.1 Saprospiraceae bacterium
CTGCCTGCTGCCTGCTGCCTGCTGCCTGCTGCCTGCTGCCTGCTGCCTGCTGCCTGCTGCCTGCTGCCTGCTGCCTGCTGCCTGCTGCCTGCTGCCTGCTGCCTGCTGCCTGCTGCCTGCTGCCCGCTGACCACTGACCACTGACCACTGAATATGCTTCTCTGGGCCGACCGACTTCGAAACCTTGCGACCTTACTGGTCATCGCCATCCACGTTGCCGGACCGGTGGCGGAGGAAACCGCCCAGATCGACTCCTCGGGTTGGTGGGTTGGCAATTTTTGGGATTCCCTGGGCAGGGCTTCGGTGCCTTTGTTTGTGATGCTCAGTGGTTTTTTGTTGTTGGGCAAAGACGTGCCCACCTTTGATTTTTTGAAAAAACGCACCGCGCGTATCGCTTTGCCGGCATTGTTCTGGCTTGTTGTATACAGCGTTTACAACCATTTTGCACACAACAATCCAGCAACCCTGGGCGACGCGGTCAAAGGTTTGATCAACGGTCCGGTACATTACCACCTGTGGTTTTTATACCTCATCATTGGCATTTATCTTACCGTGCCCATTTTGCTCCCATGGGTAAAACAAGCGACCGAAAGGGAATACCTGTACTTTTTTGGTGTGTGCATGTTGGGAACATGGATCTACAAGGTGCTGTTTTTTGTTTTCGATGTGTCCATTGGACTGTATTTCGAACTTTTTACCAACCAAATCGGCCATTTTGTTTTGGGTTATTACCTGGGCAACAAAGTTTGTAAGGGCGAAACCCCAATGGTACCCGGCATCAAACCCTGGCCGTTTACCGGTGTACAATTGCGGCGGTACGCCTTTTTTGCCATCCTTGCAGGCGTCCTGATCACCGCTGCAGGAACGTACATTGCCACCAAATGGAACAATGGCGTTTTTCACAAGTACCATTACGATTACCTCACTTTCAACGTTGGCCTGGCAGCCATCGGCTGGTTTGTTTTTGCACAACGCAGTTTCAATGGCCGACCACTGCTGGATGTTGAAAAAGAACTTGCAGGCGCCAGTTTCGGCATTTATTTCATCCATGTATTGGTGATGGACTGGTGGAGCGAAGTGGGCTACTGGCACAGCAAATACCATCCTCTGGGCTCCATCCCGGTTACGATTGCTTTGGTTTTGATCATGTCCTTTACGGCCGTGTTGATCATCCGATCAACGGCGTGGGGGAGGAAGATAACCTGATTCTGCTCATGAAAAGCATGGTATGGCACGCCTATGGCGCACCATACCATGCTTTTCATGAGCCTGGGTTGGCTTGAGGAAGTAGGGGAGGACTGCTGATTTTTTTATGCCTGATGTTATGGGGGGAATTCGATGGTCTTTTTTGGTTACGGTTCCGATGCTGGTTGTTCCGGTTTGGCGCGCGGCATGGCATTTTAGGCGGCATGGTTTGAAGGATGTTGGTTTGGAAAAAAGTGATTTGTACACGGCTTCGGGCAAACGTTTCCGGCATTATTACACGGGTACTGCTTTTTTGGGTGTGTTGTTTGAAATGATAAACGGTCGTTCGCGAAACCGGGATGAACGCAGGCGCTTTTGTTTGATGGCAGCTTTGGCGGCGCATTTCGACGATTTGAGCGATTTTCCCGGGAGTGGGGGAGCGGTTATGAAAAACTATGCACATCCTGCCGATCCGGCTGCAAAGGCGCGTAAGTTGTTGGAACAGGTGGAAAATGATTTGCCGAAGGCTAATAAAACGCTTTTTTACGAATGTTTAAATACGGTTTACCGCATCGAAACCGAATCGAGGCAAACAGGTGATGTTGGTTTGGATGCTGAAACCCTGGCGACGTTAACCTCGGAAAAAGGCGCCAACTCGGTGTTGCTGTTTCGTTGTTTGCTCGATTGGCCTGTAAGTGAAGCCGAAAAACAGGCACTATGGGCATTCGGAAGTTTGCTGCAGCGCTGCGACGACACTTTCGACGTTTGGTTCGACCGGCAAAGCCAAACCCAAACCCTCGCCACCTTTTGGCTTAACCAAAACAACCCTGAAGCTTTGGCGGCGGATTATACATTTGCCATAAAAACAACCCATTTTAATTTTAAAAACCTGCCTTTTTCGCCCTTTCGCCGAGCCATGGCATGGAACACCGCAGCAACCATCGCAGCCATCGGCAAGGTTTGTACGTTGCATTATGTGGATTTGAAAAAAAAGCACGGAACTTTGCCGCTCGACAACCGGAAACTGATGGTGACCGATATGGGCAAATGGAACAACCGCCTGCGGGCACTGTGGTATTGGGTGGGGTAGGGGCGCTTTGTTGGAAATTGGAAATTCCTTGTTGGATATTGGATATTCCATCAAAATCGCATTAAACAGAATTTCCAATTTCCAACAAGGCACATTAAACAGAATATCCAATATCCAACAAGGAATTTCCAATTTCCAACAAGGCACATTAAACAGAATATCCAATATCCAACAAGGAATTTCCAATTTCCAACAAAGCGCCCGACCAACCGACCAACCCGACCAACCGACTAACAGACCTGCTAATGAACATCGTCTCTATCATAAACGAAAGCATCGCCGTCAAAACGGCCATCACCAACGATCCGGCATTTTTGGATCGTATAAAACAAGCCGCTGATTGCTGGATTACTTCTTTGCAAAACGGCGGTAAACTGTTGTTTTGCGGCAACGGCGGCAGCGCCGCCGATGCCCAGCACCTTTCGGCCGAACTTTCGGGCCGATTTTACAAAAACCGCGCACCACTTTTTGCCGAAGCACTGCACGTCAATTCATCCTACGTTACCGCCGTCGCCAACGATTTCGGTTACGATGAAGTGTACGCCCGCATGACCGAAGCCGCCGGCCGGCCGGGTGATGTACTCATCGCTTTCAGCACTTCGGGCAACTCACCCAACATCCTGAAAGCCATCGAAGCCGCCCGCAAACAAGGCATGAAAGTGGTGGGATTTACGGGAGCCACCGGTGGTAAAATGGCCGATTTGTGCGATGTTTTGCTCAATGTACCGTCCACCGACACCCCGCGCATCCAGGAGTCGCACATCATGATCGGGCATATTTTGTGTGAATGGGTAGAGGAGGAGATGTTTTAGTCGACTGTCGACTGTCGACTTTTTTACGAGAAACGGGTGTACTTTTGCGGCACAGGGCAGAAAATTTACAAATTGCACTGAAAACAACGAGCCCATGTCCTCCCTCAACGATACGTACCGTCACAAAGGTCTGCGCAAACGCCTGGTCGATGACCTGCGCCGCCGCGGCATCACCGACGAAGCCGTACTTACTGCACTTATGACGGTGCCCCGCCATTATTTCCTCGACAAAGCTTTTGAAGAACACGCATACGAGGACAAACCCTTTCCCATCGGGTACGATCAGACCATTTCACAACCATTTACGGTAGCTTACCAGACGGCCATGCTCGAAGTGAAAGCGCGCGACCGTGTGCTCGAAATCGGTACGGGTTCGGGGTATCAGGCCGCCATTTTGGCCGTTTTGGGGGCAAGGTTGTTTACGGTGGAACGGCAGGAAGCCCTTTACCAAAGCGCCAAAGACCTGCTTGAACAGTTGGGTTACGGCAATGTGCGTTGCTATTTCCGCGACGGTACCAAAGGTTTGCTCGAATTTGCACCCTACGATAAAATCATCGTCACCGCAGGAGCCCCCGTTGTGCCCGATGCACTCAAACAACAACTCGCTGTGGGCGGTATTTTGGTTATTCCAGTGGGAGACGACGTGCAGCACATGTACCGCATCAAACGGTTGTCCAAATCGGAATACCAGGAAGATATTTTTGAGGCCTTCAGGTTTGTACCGTTTCTGGAAGGGGTGCAAAAGAAGTCGTAAGTCCGAAGTCATAAGTCAACGTTCGGCTTTCATTTATAAATGCCTGATTTACAGTCGTATTTATTGAAAGAAGGTTGGCTGTTAACACATGAGTCGTCCCAAAAAAATTCGGGATGACTCATGTTGAATAAAAAAAAGCCCGATCGCTTGGAAAACGAACGATTGGGCATTTTTTTATTCGAATCCCAAGCCGAACGTTGACTTATGACTTACGACTTACGACTTTTTTTATTCCTCCACTGCTTCAATTAAATCCTGCATGGCTTTGATGTGTTCAGAAAACGCTTTTTTCCCGATGGGTGTGGAGCGGTAGGAGGTACGTGGTTTGCGTTCCACGAAAGTTTTTTCGACGCGGATGTAGTCCTGACTTTCCAGCGCCCGGAGGTGGCTGGCGAGGTTGCCGTCGGTGAGATCAAGCAATTCTTTGAGTGTATTGTACTCCAAAACGTCTTCGGTAACCAGCAGGGCCATGAGGCCTAAGCGGTTGCGCTGATCGAACGCCGGGTTGAGTCTGTTGATGATGTCTTTCACAATGGTAAATGTAGGGAAAGCGCAGGGCAAATCCTTAAATATCAACCAATACAATCCAGTTCCCTCGTGAAATACTCGGGACATGTCAAACAAGTCCTGTAATCCTGATTTACCTTTGCCTTGCATATGGCAGACAACACACATTTGATATACGGACATCACCCCGTTACCGAAGCCGTCAGGGCGGGGCAGGCGGTGGAGAAAATTTTTTTCCAGCAAGGCCTTCGTGGCGAAATGGAAAAAGAGATACGGCATCTTGCCAAAGAATACGGCATACCCCTCCAGGTTGTTCCTAAGGAAAAACTCAACAAGATGGTCAAGGGCAACCACCAGGGTGTGGCGGCTTTTTTGGCGCTGGTGGGGTTTATGGACCTCGAGGATGTGTTGCCGTGGGTTTATGAACAAGGGGAAACGCCCTTGTTTATGATGCTCGACAGCGTGACAGATGTGCGCAACTTCGGCGCCATCTGCCGTTCGGCGGAAGTGGCGGGTGTACATGCGGTCATCATCGGACAGTCGGGCAGTGCTCCGGCCAACGAGGAAGCCATGAAAGCCTCCGCAGGCGCTTTGGCACGTATACGCCTTTGTCGTGTACGCAGTCTTTTTTCCACCGTAGAATGGCTGCAAATGTCGGGCATACAGGTGGTGGCCACGGCGCTTAGCGACCGTGCGGTGCCACTTTACAAAGCCGATCTCACCCAGGCGACGGCATTTCTTATGGGTTCGGAAGGGGAGGGGGTTCACCCGAAGTTGCTGAAGATGTCGGATGCCGTGGTTAAAA
>JADLBE010000379.1 GCA_020847915.1 Saprospiraceae bacterium
AGTCGACAGTCGTAAGTCGACAGTCGTAAGTCGACAGTCGTAAGTCATAAGTCGTAAGTCGTAAGTCATAAGTCGACAGTCAACAGTCGACAGTCGGCGTTCAGCCTGGCCGTACAATAAAAAATGCCCAATTGATTTTGAAATAACCAATTGAGCATTTTTTTGCTGACTGCTGACTGCTGACTGTCGACTTTTTTCATCCTCCCCGTGGGAAGTTGGCATCGTCCTCATCAGCATGGTCGGGTGGGCCCGAGCGCAGGACACGCATGAAGAAGTAACCGGTTATGGCTATGACCACAATGTTGGCCAGGAGCATCATGAATAGTGCTGTGGATTGCATGGCGTTTAGGATTTAGGCGTTATCATTACGAAGTTTGTCGCGACCATCGCGCTCGCGTTTGAGTTGTGCGATGTACACCATGAGGGCAATACCGCCGAACACGGCAAGCAGTCCGATGCGTGAAAGATTTACGAAAAACAGTTTTTTCTTCAAAAATTCGAGGTTGGCGGGATCCGTAGCTGCGGTAATTTCTGCATGCAGGGCCTTGTTCGACAACTGATCGAGGATACCGCCGGAGCTCAGCAAACTGCCCAGGAAAACGGCCGTTAAAACAACCGGCGTCACGTATTTGATGACGAATTTGAAAAACACCGGAACCTTGATGTCGGCGCCTCTTGTGATTTCCGCCCATCCTTTATCCATGCCGAAAACCCAGGCAAACAGGATGATTTCCAGCAAAGCAAACACCACAAGCGACACGGTGCCAGCCCAATAGTCGTATTCATCAAAAACGCCGTATTGGAAAAACAGAACCGTCGGCAAACCGAGGAAAAATACGGCGATGCCAAAAGCCCAGGCGGAAGTTTGGCGGCGCCAGCCGAATTCGTCGTGCAAAAAACCCATCACAGGCGTACCCATGGCGAGTGAAGATGTGATGCCTGCAAAAAACAACAATCCGAACCATGCCATACCTGCAAGTGCGGCCAACAGGGGGCCCCATTGCTGAAACAGGTAGGGGAGGGTGCGGAATCCGAGACCCAAGCCACCGGTTTTGGTCATTTCCACCACTTTTTCAACACCAAGGTAACCTACGGAAATGGGGATGAGGATGGCAGCGCCCAGACAAACTTCAACAAACTCGTTCATCCATCCTGCGCTCATGGCGTTGAGGGCCACATCGTCGCGTTCGCGCATGTACGAGGCATAACATTGGATGCTGCCCATACCCACGGAGAGGGTGAAAAAGATTTGTCCGGCAGCAGCCAGCCACACTTTAAAATCCCAAATGGAAGCAAAATTGGGTGTCCACAAAAAATTGAGGCCCACGGTACCGTCGTTTACGGCGCCGGCTTCACCGGCCGTAAGCGTGATACCACGCACGGCGAGGAAAATACCGAAAAAGATGAGCAAAGGCATTCCCACCTTGGCTGCGATTTCAACGCCGCCGCTCAGTCCGCGCGAAAGGATCCAGGTGTTGAGCAGCAGACAAACAACCCAAAAAATGATGGGTTCGCTGGTGCCCAGGCCAACATATTGGGTAAACATGTCGCTTACGGCTTCGGTCGACTGTCCGGCAAAAGCACCACTCAGCGATTTCCACACGTAAGCCAAGGTCCAGCTCTCGAGGTAACAATAATAAGCCGCTACGGCCAGGTTTGTAAAAATGCCGAATACACCGACGTATTTCCACAAGTTGTCCCTGCTCATGTTGTTGAGAATGAATGGGGTAGAGTGATCGCCTGTTTTGCCGCCGAAACGACCCATGCTCCATTCCACAAACAAAAGTGGAATGCCCATGATCAAAAAGCAAATCAGGTACGGAATGATGAAGGCGCCGCCGCCGTTCTGGATGGCCTGCACGGGGAAACGCAAAAAGTTGCCGAGGCCCACTGCGTTACCGGCCATGGCCAATACCAGGCCGACGCGTGATCCCCAGTTTTCGCTGGATTTTGTAGTTGTAGACATGTAGGAAGAAGCGGGTATAAGTTTTTCATTTTTGCACGAAACCCTTGTAATGTTTGCCCATTGGCCACAAAACAGGGATAAAATCGTTTTCGCGGCCAAGATAGGAAAAAAAGGTTACGTGGCTAACCCAGGTCAAATGCATGTACTTTTCTTGCCGTTATTGCCAAAAGCATACACCTTTGCACATGACCGTTTTTATAAGCCGCGAACTTAATGCCGGCGGACCGTTCCGCAACCTGCTCGAATCGGCAGGACATGAGGTTCATGGGATGTCGCTCATCCGCCTCGAACCCATGTTGTTTGCACAGCCGCCCCAAGCCGATTGGTTGTTCTTTGCCAGCGCCAATGCGGTTTCCTTCTTTTTTAACCGCCAGCGTGCCATGCATTGGCCCATGCCCGCGCCCAACATCGCGGCATTGGGGCCATCCACGGCAACAGCCATAGAGGCATTGGGTTTAAGCCCCGATTTTAGGGGCACCGGCGATCCGGAAGATACGGCCTCGGCATTTGCCGCAGTTGCAGCCGGACAAAAGGTGCTGTTCCCTGCAGCCAGCCATTCACGGCAAAGTGTTCAACGTTTGCTTGCTGGACTTGTTGATGGGCTGCACTGGTCCGTATATGACAACCGGCCCATCCATTCCCCGCCCCGGAGTTCAGCCGAAGTTTTGGTGTTCACCAGTCCGATGAATGCGATCAATTACCTCGAACACCACGTTGTATTGCCCGGACAAAGTGTGGTCGCCATTGGCAATACCACTGCAGAAACCCTTCGGGAAAAGGGTGTTGTGTCGGTTACCGTAGCAGGTTCTCCGGATGAAATTGCCATGGCAGAGGCAGTATTGCGGTTAACACACAAAGAGTAACACGGATTTTCTATTTTTGCCGCAACAGCACCCACAGACATGGCAAAAAAGCAACTACCCCGAACCCCTCAGAAACCACAACCGGTCCAGAGAACTACACCTACCAAATCCAAACCTGCCGCTTCCCGGGCGGTTGGTAACGGCTGGGAACCCATTGGCTGGCTGCGCTATGCACTTATTTGTTTGGCCATCACTGCAGCCTGTTACATCCCTTCTTTAAGCAACAAATTTGTAAACTGGGACGATCCGCCGAACTTTCTTGAAAACCCGAACCTTGAAGTTTTGAATGCTGAAAGTTTGAAAAATATTTTCAGCATCGACAAAGGCGCCGTCATCGGTAACTACAACCCCTTGCCCATTTTTACCTTTTATGTGGAAAAATGGATCGCCGGCGATTTCGATCCCACCCTGATGCACACCACAAACCTGTTGTTCCATTTGCTGACGGTGTTTTTTGTTTTCCGCCTGTTGCTGCACATGAAAATAGGTATGACCGGCGCGTTTTTGGGCGCGCTGCTCTTTGGCATCCATCCCATGCGTGTGGAATCGGTGGCATGGGTGACGGAGCGTAAGGACGTGCTTTTTGCCGCATTCTTTTTTGCCGCCCTGATGTATTATGTGCGGTGGATCAAAACAGAAGACGCCGCAAAACGAACACAATTGTACGCGCTTATGCTCGGATTGGCCGTTTTGGCCTTGTTTTCCAAGGTTCAGGCTGTTACACTGCCATTGTCGATGCTGGCGCTCGACTATTGGTTCAGGCGCAAGGAAAGTTTCGTCCAGCTTGTGCTGGAAAAAACGCCGTTCTGGATACTCTCCCTTGTTTTTGGTTTGATCAACGTATACACCCTGCGGGCACAGGGCTCAACCAACGACGACGTTACCAATTTTAATTTTTTGGATCGTTTGTGCATCGGCGCGTATTCTTATTGTGTGTATCTGTACAAACTGGTGTTTCCGTTCCCCATGTCGCCGCTGTACCCGTACCCCAAACCGTTGCCCATCACGGTTTACCTGGCGCCCCTTGCGATTGCAGGTATTGCTTACGGTGTTTGGCGTTTGTGGAAGGCCGACAACCGTCTGGCCATTTTTGGTGTGCTGTTTTTCACCTTTAATGTGATGTTCCTGCTTCAGATCGTGGGCGCAGGACAAGGCTACCTCGCCGACCGTTTTACGTACGTGCCTTATTTCGGCTTTTTTGCCGTAGCAGCAGGTTTGTACGATCAGTATGCCAGCACCCAAAAGACCAAATCGAATTTAAACTTGATTTTTGGCGCTTTTTTGGTCGTTTACGGCATCTGGACGGTATCCCAAATTGGAATTTGGAAAAACGGCGAAACACTTTGGTCCCATGTGATCAAATACGAACAGAAAAAATCGTCGCTGCCCTACTGGAACCGCGGACAATACCTGCGCGAACAAGGCTTTTTCGATCGGGCCATCGTTGATTACGACCAGGCTGTCGCCATCAATCCAAAAGATGCTGAGATTTACAACAGCCGTGGCAAAACGCATTTTGACATGGCCATGTCGGGCAAATACAAAGCGCAGGAAGGCACCCTGGTGCAAAAAGCTGTCAGCGATTACACAGCAGCTCTTGCCAATGGTGCGGATAAAATGAAGCCCAAAACCAAAAGTGAAATTCTTGTGAACCGCGGCGTTGCCATGGCTGCGCAAAACAAGTTTGATGCGGCATTGAAAGACATCAACGAGGGAATTGCCCTGGATTCAACCAATAAAAATGGCTATTTCAACCGCTCCCTGGTGTATTACAACACGCAGCAATACGATAAAGCCATTGTGGATTACACCATCTACCTTCGCTACGACCCCAACAATGCCAATGTTTGGTACGAAAAAGGCATGTTGCTGCGTTCTATGAACAAACAGGAAGAAGCCATAACAAGCTTATCGCGGGCCATACAGATCAATCCCAAACTGGGCCTTGCCTACCTCGAACGCGCAAGGGCACTTGCTTTGTCGGGCAACAAAGGTGCAGCTACGGCCGATTACCAGAAAGCACAGCAACTGGGTGCACAGGGCAATCAATTTGATCAGGAAATTATGAATAAATAGTCTAAACCCGGATTTTTAGGATTTTGGGGATTGGATTTAGATGTGATTGAGGGATTTGGAAGATTGGATTGGATTTTAAAAAGGATAGCCCACACTTCGCACAAAGCATCCTTTAAATTCATTTCC
>JADLBE010000380.1 GCA_020847915.1 Saprospiraceae bacterium
AACAGTGGGGCTATGGCCGGGTCCCCGCCCAACCCCCCACGGTTATTACCCACAAAGGAAAGGGTGCAATTCTACTCTTCGTCGTCGTCAAACTTCTTGTTGGTGTAGCCCGAGTCTTCGAGGGTTTCGTTGTCGGCTTCCCAATCGTCGTTGGAGGCGCCGGGGCGTGTACGTTTGGCGTTGGGCAGACGGACTTTATCGGCCACGGGTTTGGCGGCGGGGCGCTCACTGTCGTCGAGGAAAGGATCGGCGGCGCTGGTGGTAACGTTGGTGTCGCCGGAAGGAGCGGCATTGGCATTGGCGATGTTTTTACCGTCGATGCTTTTGGTGGCGTGCGGCACGAGGCGCAGGCGTTGCTTATCGATGAGCTGACCGGTTACGCTGCAAACCCCGTACGTTTTGTTCTGGATGCGGAGGAGAGCGTTGCGCAAGTCCTGTATATGACGCTGTTGGCGCTGGGCCATGCGCTGGAGCAATTCGAGATCGGTATGCGCCGTGGAATCGTCGTACCAGTCTCCACCTTGCTGGTTGAAACCGTTTTCGTTGAGTTCGGAGATTTGCTGTTGCGTGAAATCAAGTTCTTCCTGGGCTTTGACGAGTTTTTCGTCGATTAAAACCTTGAACTCCTGCAGGTCCTCGTCGCTGTAGCGAACTTTCAAATCATGGGACATAAGGCGAGGTATCTTTTTTTGTGAAATTGGTTCGGGTTATATCGGGCGCAAAATTAGGTTAAAAAAAACTTTGGTGTTGGGAAGAAATGAAAAATTTAATATTTCCTTAAGTTTGGGTTGCTTCTCTTATATTTTGCGAAGCTTCAGAAGAAAATTCGGCTTTAAGCCATAACATTTGCTTAACTTTGCGCCAGCTTCCGCAAAGAGCCAAACCAGCCCAATAAAAATTTGTTTTTGATGAAAATCAAGCAGGTGTAAACTTGACTTGATTTCGTCCCTGACTTTAAGCCGGATAAACCATGGTTGCCACCAACAACGAAAAAAAGCCCAAAAAAAGCCAAAACGACGCCTTCAACCGCGAAGAAGTGCTTTCTGATTTCCGCATTTGCTGCATCAGCCGCGAAGCCAGCATCATTGCCCGCAAAGAAGTGCTCACGGGCAAAGCCAACTTCGGCATCATCGGCGACGGCAAGGAAGTGGCCCAGGTGGCCATGGCCAAAGCCTGGCGCAAAGGCGATTTCCGCTCGGGTTACTACCGCGACCAAACACTCATGTTTGCCCTCGGGCTCAGCACACTCGACGAATTTTTCGGACAACTTTACGGCGACCCATTCAACGACCCGTTTTCCGGCGGCCGCCAGATGAACTGCCACTTCGCCACACCTTTTGTGGATGAACAAGGCAGCTGGACCGACCACAAAAACCGATACAACATCACGTCGGACATTGCCCCGACAGCAGGACAAATGGCCCGCGGCCTCGGTCTCGCCTTTGCTTCCACACGGTTCCGCGCCCTGCCCGGCATCAACGGCAATTTTTCCAACAACGGCAACGAAGTGTGTTTCGTCACCATCGGCGACGCCTCCACCTCGGAAGGCCCGTTCTGGGAAACCGTCAATGCAGCCGGTGTTTTGCAGGCGCCCATTGCCATTTCTGTGTGGGACGACGGCTACGGCATCTCCGTCCCCAAAGCCTACCAAACCACCAAGGAAAACATCTCCGAAGTACTCAAAGGTTTCCAGGCCGGTCCGGACGATGCCACAGGACTCAACATCCACAATGGCAAAGCGTGGGACTACGCCGGTCTTGTGAAGCTTTACACCGAGGGTATCGAAAGTATGCGCGAAACGCACCGTCCGGCCCTTTTCCACATTGAGGAAGTAACCCAGCAACTCGGCCACTCCACTTCCGGCGACCACCGACGCTACAAAAGTCCGGAGCGCCTCGCCTGGGAAGAAGCCTACGACTGCAACCGCCGCATGGCCGAATGGATGGTGGAAAACGGGTACGCTACCGATGCTGAAATCGAAGCCATCAAAGCCGAAGCCAAACGCCTGGCCACCGAAGCCGCCCAACGCGCTTTCAAACATTACCACGACAAAATAGCTGAACTCAGAAGCGACCTGACGGCCTGTCTGGATGCCGCAGACCAGGCCCATCCGGGTTTAATTCACGCACTCATCCAGGAATTTGGACAAAAACGCGAACCCCTGCGTTTCGAACTGGCCCAAACAGCACGCCGCGCTTTGTTTATGCTTCAGGGCAAACAAAGCGACGCCCGTGAAAAACTCGCCGCATTCGCCGCTTCGGAAAAAGCCGAAGGTGCACGCATTTACAGCGACAACCTGTTGAGCTCGTCCGACAAGTCGCCCTTGCGGGTCGTGGAAGTGCCCGCAGCATTTTCCGACAACTCCCCACTTAAAGACGGTTACGAGGTGCTCAACGCCTGCTTCGATGCCAATTTTGAAAAATACCCCAACGTTTTTGCGTTCGGCGAAGATGTGGGTAAAATCGGCGACGTGAATCAGGCTTTCCGCGGTTTGCAACAGAAATACGGCGAGGACCGCATTTTTGATACCGGCATACGCGAATGGACCATCATGGGCCAGGCCATCGGTATGGCCATGCGCGGCCTCAGGCCCATCGCCGAAATCCAATACCTCGATTATTTGTTGTACGGTTTGTCGCCATTGAGCGACGACTTGTGCACCCTCCGCTGGCGGTCCAACAACCAGCAGGCAGCCCCCGCCATCATCCGTACCCGCGGCCACAGGCTTGTGGGTGTGTGGCACGCAGGTTCGCCCATGAGCCTGATGCTCGGCAGTTTGCGCGGCATGCACATCTGTGTTCCACGCAACATGACCCAGGCGGCCGGTATGTACAACACGCTTTTGAAAGGTGATGATCCGGCAATCGTGGTTGAGTGCCTCAACGGTTACCGCCTGAAAGAGCGCCTTCCCGACAATATTGCAGATTTTACCGTGCCGCTTGGCAAGGCTGAATGTGTGCGCGAAGGCAATGATGTGACCATCGTGACCTACGGCTCCTGCGTGCGCGTGGCCGAAGAAGCCTGCGAACTTTTGGCGCAGCACGGCATCAGTGTAGATCTCATCGATGTTCAAACGTTGTTGCCTTTCGACCTTAACCATACCTGTCTGGAATCGGTGAAAAAAACCAACAAGGTCATTTTCCTGGATGAAGATGTTCCAGGAGGCGGCGCAGCGTACCTGCTTCAGCAAGTGCTTGAAACACAGGGCGGTTACCGTTTCCTCGATGCGCAACCAGTTACCATGAGCGCCGAGCCACATCGTCCGGGATACGGACAGGATGGGGATTATTTCAGCAAACCACAGGTTGAAGATGTTTTTGCAGCTGCTTACAACCTCGTTCGCGAAGGTGAGCCCAACAGGCTGGGTGCATTGTAAATATTTTTTTCAAATGATTTTTTGTTTTAATCTTATGATAACCAATAGGTATTAAATATAATAAATTTTTAACATTGTTTTATACCCTAAATTTTTTAGGATAAGTTGAGATTTGGAATAATTTTTGGAATGACTTCGGCATAGTTATTAAACTTTGTGTCCCTGCACCAAGATGTTAAGTTTTTTAATCCACCCGATTTCACTGGCACAAATAAATGGCCATGTCCTACATCTCAACTGCCGAATTACAAACCCCTCAAGGGGTAAAAACAGCTGTGTATACTACCATGCACAGCAATTCAGAACAGGCCACCATCCATGGCGACGTTGTTTTTGGTTCGCCCAAAGACGATTGCCGTGGTGCAGGTATCTGTAAAATCATCAGTGGCGCCGAATTTCCGGACCTGAAACGAAGTTGCAGCCGTACTCAGGCTCAATTTCAAAGTGTTTCAGATGGAAACTTGTTGAAGGTCTTTTTTGAAAAAAGCAGCCTTTGCGCCAACCTGATGAGGCATTACTTCCGGGAATCAAGTCTGGAAGTAAAAACCGCGTGTCCTGTTTCACCCATCCTTGCCTCGCTGTTGGGATTGAAAAACAAGACCATAGCTACCGGCATATATGCCATCACTACGGAAGGAAGCGGCTTTGCTGTAACATTTGTACTGGTTTAACCCCGCCAGTGCCCGCAAGCCTGGTTTTGTACACGACTGGGTGCGGTTTGGCATGGCACAGCATATTTCGTATCCTTGCAGCTTACAACAGAGATACGAGCCCATGCGACTTTTTTTTCCTATTTTAATTCGGCTGTTAAGTGCATTTGCAATACTGGCGTTTTGCCCGCATGGGGTTTCAGCCCAATGCCCCATCACCGTTGATGCCGGGGAAGACGTGTTTCTTTGTCCGCCAACCACACCCATGCAACTCAATGGAAGCATCGGGGGCGATTTCATCAATTTTACCTGGTCGCCCACCACGGGCATGACCGGCTCCAATACCCTTACCCCAACGGTAAACGTAAGTACAAGCACCAATTACATCCTGCGCGCCCGAGCCGTAGATGCAAGCATGAACCTGATCGTCAACGGCGATTTTGAACAGGGGAATACCGGGTTTACCTCCGATTACATCTACAATCCG
Organism: Saprospiraceae bacterium; assembly: GCA_020847915.1. Taxonomy (GTDB): domain Bacteria; phylum Bacteroidota; class Bacteroidia; order Chitinophagales; family Saprospiraceae; genus M3007. Next base: position 4,514 of record JADLBE010000380.1, read on the forward strand.
GGGTTTGCATTGCCTCCTTTTGGTACCTATGAGGTAACCAGCACACCGGCCATTTTCCCCGATTGTCCCGACCATACCTCCGGAAACGGTGAATACATGGTTATTGATGGTTCGGACATTGCGAATCAATACGTGTGGTGTCAGACGGTGACGGTGTTGCCCAATTCAACGTACAATTTGTCTTCCTGGGGTACGTCGTTCAACAGCGGCGGTGCGATGGCACTTCTGGAGTTCACCATCAATGGTACAGTAATTGGTACGCAGCAATACAACGGCCAGGTTTGCAACTGGAGCGAGTTTACTGCCACCTGGAACAGCGGCAGCAATACCAGCGCCACCATTTGTATTGAAAACCTGACGGTAACCGGCGCGAACAACGATTTTGCCATCGACGATATTTTCATGGCGCCTGTTTGTGAGGTGACCGATACGGTAACCGTACACGTCATCAATCTGATGGCAATTGCTTCGCCGGTAACCGTAACGATTCCCTGCGCCGGCGCAAATGCTACGCTGAACGGTACAGGGTCAAGTACAGGACCGAACATCAGTTACCTTTGGGAAACAGGCAACGGCAACATCGTTTCCGGAGAAACCACACTTATGCCGGTGATCAACCAGGCCGGAACTTATACCCTCACCGTTTCGTACGATTTTGGCACCGGCGCCTGCACACGAACCGCAACGGTGAATGTAATCGAAAACCCAAACCCTATTGCCGCCTACATCGGACCGCACAATCCGCTGGGCTGCGGCAGCTCCACCATCACCCTCAACGGTTTCGCTTCCCAGGGCAACGTTGTGTTTGTTTGGACAACACCCGACGGCAACATCGTGTCGGGATCGAACAACAACAATGCGGTGGTAGACCAGCCTGGCACCTACGAACTGTTGGTCACCAATACCATCACAGGTTGTACGGCAACAGCGGAAACGTATGTGGGCTTGGCCAACAATCCGCCGACTGCCATCGCCACAGTGGGCGATACCCTCACGTGTTTGTTGACCCAGGATACCCTTTCCGGCGCTGGCTCCACCCTGGGCGCCACCATTTCGTACCAATGGACAACGGTGGGTGGACAAATACTTTCAGGGCAAAACACCCTTTTCCCCATCGTAGGCGCGCCGGGAACGTACATTTTGGCCGTAACCAACAGCAGCAACAACTGTACGGCTTTTGATACCGTGCAGGTGCTGGCCGATATACTCGCGCCCGGAATCAACTTCAACAACCCGGGCATCATCAATTGTATGACAGATACCTTGACCCTGACAGCTACGGTTACACCTCCGGGTGCTGCATTGTTTTGGACAACCACAAACGGCGGCAGCATCATCGGGGGAAACACAGGTTTGAGCATAATGCTCGCTTCACCGGGCATGTACAGTCTGACGGCAACCAACATCCAAAACGGTTGCTCAGCTACACTGGCTGATACCATTTCAACCGATCTTGTTTTACCCGTCGCGGTAGCTGCGGCCGCCGATACCCTCAGTTGTCAGAACCCGACAGTGACGTTGTCGGGCGCGGGCAGCAGTGCGGGCGTCCCGTTTACCTACGAATGGACGGGGGGGAACGTGGTTTCCGGTGGCTCAACACTTACACCCGTAGTAAACGCGGCCGGGATCTATATCCTTACCGTGTTAAACACCATAAACGGTTGTACCTCAATGGCAAGCGCCACGGTTGTTGCCGATCCGGGCATCGTTAATGCAGTGGCCACGGCGCCGGACACACTCGATTGCGTAACTTCAACCATAACATTAAGCGCCGCAGGTTCCAGTTCGGGCCCTGGTATCGGTTACCAATGGACAACCATCGACGGACAAATTCTGAGTGGTGGAAACACAGCAACGCCAGTGGTGGGCGAACCGGGATTGTATGTTTTGACGGTAAACAACAGCATCAACGGTTGCAGTTCGACCGATCAGGTTGCGGTTCAACAGGATACAACAGCTCCTGTTTTTGGTATTTTACCCTACGATACCATTACCTGCCTGGCTCCGATCATCTCCATCAACGCTTTACCAACCGATTCCCTCGGGGTATTTCAGGTTTTGTGGTCGACCACAGATGGCAACATAGCTGGTTTAATCAACGATTGGGCTGTCAAAGCCGATGCTCCGGGTAGTTATACCATTGTGGTAACCAACATTAAAACCGGGTGTACAGCTTCGCAAACGGTACAGGTAATATCAGACGACAGTACACCTGTAGCAGTGGCTTCGGTGGCAGGAAGCATCACCTGCGCAACACCGCAACAAACATTGAGTTCGACGGGATCGAGCTCGGGACCTGAAATAAAATTTGTCTGGACGGCTGTTTCCGGGGGCAACATCGTATCGGGCAACCCCGGACCAACGGTGGTGGTGGACACCGGAGGAATTTACGAGTTGCAGTTGACCAACAGCCTAACCGGATGTTCGGCCACGACATCTGTGGTTGTTTTGGAGAATACTACCGCCCCTGTCACCCTGGTTGCTACACCCGATTCCTTAACCTGCAGCAGTTCAAGCGATACCCTGGAAGTACTGAATGTAAATGCAGGCTGGACGTATGCCTGGCAAAGCACGGACGGCATTGTTTTGTCCGGCGGAGATACACCTTTCCCGATCATCGGCAGTGCAGGAACGTATGCGCTCACGGTAACCGACCCGGTGAACGGTTGCACCTTTGCCTTGGCAACCATGGTGTTCAACGACAGCAATGCACCAGTAGCCGGTATCGGCGTTTCCGATTCACTCACCTGCGCCCATCCCGATGTGTTTTTGCCGGGAAGTGGCAGCACGGGCATCGGTTATTTTTACCAATGGACGGGCCCCGGCATTGTTTCCGGGGTGAACACACTTTCACCTTTGGTAAACTTGCCTGGTTTGTACACCCTCCTGGTAACCAATACCAGCAATGGTTGTACCGATGATGCTTCCGTTGTTGTTGTTCAGGATACCGTGTCGCCGCAAATTACCATCACACCGCCCGCACAATTCACCTGTGGCGTGACGGCCATCAACCTTATGGCGGAGCCGTCGGTCGGGCCTTATGCCTACACCTGGTCGGCCAGCGCCGGCGGCAACCTCCCGGGCGCCGTGGACATACCCAATCCGGAAATCAATGCTCCAGGGGTGTACACGCTTACCGTCATCAACGTTCAAAACGGCTGTACAGCATCAGCAAACACCACTGTTACCTCCGATTTTCAAAATCCCGTGATAGCCCTGGATGTGCCACAAGTGCTCACCTGCGACCTCACTGCCGTAACCATCAGCGGCAACGTGGTGTTGTCGTCGGGCAATGTGTTGGTGCTATGGACGGCCACGCAAGGCGGACAAATTTCCGGCACAACAACCAACCTGCAGGCAACCGCGCTGGAGCCTGGCATGTACACACTCAATGTGGTCGACCTGCAAAACGGCTGCAATTCAGCTGCTTCGCTGACTGTTTTGGAAAATATACTTGCGCCGGCAGCTGAAGCGGGTTTGGGATCTACTTTAACGTGTTCTGTAACGGAAACCGACCTCGATGGCAGTGCCTCGGCTTCAGGTCCGGGTATTTCGTACGGTTGGAGCGGTCCCGGCGTTTTGGCAGGAGCCACGACCATACAACCCACCGTAAACCAATCCGGTTGGTACCAGATTACGGTCACGGATGCCGCAAACGGTTGTTTCTCCGTCGATTCGGTGCAAGTACTCAGCGACACCCAGGCGCCAATCCTGGTGGTAGCGACACCGATGCCGCTTACCTGTGTCAGGTTGGAAGTAACACTTGACGCTTCAGGAAGCGATGCTGGTGACATACTTGTTACAACCGGTATTGGAAACATCCTTTCCGGCGCCAACACGCCCATGCCTGTGGTGAATGCGCCCGGGACGTACACTTTTTTACTTACAAATACCCAAAACGGGTGCACAACAACCTCCTCGGTGGCCGTGCCGGAAGACCTTGTACCACCCACAGCCGATGCCGGCAACGTCGGTGTATTGAGCTGCAACCAGCCACAAACCACACTGACCGGATCGGCCAACGTGCCCTCTGCGTCGTTTGCCTGGTCTACCACAAACGGAAACATTGTTGGGTCACCTACGAATGCCCAGGTTTTGGTAAATGCACCCGGCGCTTACCAACTCATCGTGACCGACCTGCAAAACGGCTGTACGGGCACAGACAATACGGCGGTGACCTCGTTGCCGTTACCGACCTTTACGGTGGCTGTTACCCATCCCGACTGCCTTGAACCACTTGGCGCCCTTGCATTTACCAATGCTTCGGGTGGCGGAACCGCGCTGATGTATTCCGTCAACGGGGGACAAACCTTTCAAACCACACCCAATTTTACCAACCTTGCTCCGGGCGACTACACCATGGTTTTGCAGGACGATTTGGGTTGTACAAGTTCCGAAACAACGACGCTCAACATTCCTTCGTATCCGCAGATTGAACTGCCCGCGTCCATTTCCCTTGAAATAGGCGACAGTACGGTGTTTTATCCGGTGGTGGTTACGGCAGGCGCACCCATTACCTCCTGGAATTGGTTGCCGGCGGAGGGACTTTCCTGCGCCGATTGTGCCAACCCGACGGCCCAACCCTTGCAAACCACTTTTTACCAACTCATCGTCACCGATGCCAACGGCTGCACGGCAACGGCAGGTGTTCAGGTGCTTATAGACAAACGCCGCTGGGTGTACGCACCCAACGTTTTTTCACCCAACGACGACGGCGTGAACGACTGGTTTACCCTGTTTGGAAACAGGCAGTTGGTGCTGATTGAAAAAATGAGTGTGTACGACCGCTGGGGCAACATGACCTGGCAGGTGACCAACCTGGAACCCAACGTTGAAAACAAGGGATGGGACGGTAAGGCGGCACACGGCGGCGAAAAAGTGATGCCCGGCGTGTTTGTCTGGACGGCCCAGGTGCGCTACCTCGACGGCACTTCGGAGGTTCTGAGCGGCGATGTGACGGTGGTGCGTTGAAAACTTTGGGGGTGGAAATTTTCGGAAAAGTTAAATAAAAGTGAAGGGTACAAACGGTTTAAACACGAGTTCCGTCAATCATGATGAAACCTAAAAATACAAATCATGAAAAAGAAACTTTTGATTTCCGCTTTTGCTCTTTTTGCCTTAACCCTTGAGGCCCAACAAATTGAGGAGGTAACCCCGAGTCCATGGACCATCGGAATTACCGCCGGTGCAGTGCGAACCGGTTTGTGGAACCAGCCCCTCCAACCTGTTCCTTGTTTTGAAGGTTGCGCCGTTATCGAACAAACACCGTTGTGGACACCTTCCTTCAATCTCGATGTCGGTTTCGATCTCAATCGGCGCAATACCTTGATGGCAGGCGTTGGCGTAGGTTATTTAAGGTACCACGAAAAAGGGTTTGCTTCCAATGGCGTAGAGTATTTTCAATACGAGCGTGATCACAGTTTCGGGCTTATCAACCTTCAATTGGGTCACCGCTACCGTTTTCTTTTTGGTAAAAAAAGCCACTTTTTTGTCGACAACCGTGTGGTAATGGATTGGAACATCCTGAAAAACAATCCGGAAGTTTTTGCTTTAAGAACCACGGCATTCAGTTATGTCGGGCGTGTTGGATACCTCCTGTCCGTTTCCTCAAGGCATGCATTTACCGTCAATGCCATGTTCCGAACGGCACTGGTATCGTACGATCCGCAAACGTATGACAACTTTTCGCCACCGATGCCCTATGGTATGTATCCTTTCGGTTACGGGATGGAAATCGGCTGGGTGTTCCGGCTCTGATTATTTCACCACATTCAATGTCCCGCGCATGATTTGCGCATGACCCGGCACGGTACACAAATAGGTGTATTTGCCAGGTGCAGGAGCGATGAAATAAACCGTATCTGAACCACCCGGACCTACAAGTTTGGTGTGGTTCAGGACGTTGGTGGACTTGGGTATGTACCACATCTTTTCGCCTTCCAGTCCCAGTCTCAACGCCGCTTCACCCACGCCGTCTGCTGTTCCGGGTTTTACCAAAACGAAATTGTGGGGCATGTCGTCGTTGTTGCTAAACGTCAATTTGACACGGCTGCCCGCTTTAACGGTCATTTCGGTGGTGTTGTATTTTAGTCCGGGCACGGTACCCAGCGTGATGGTTTTGTCTGTTTTATCCCAGTCTTCCGGTTTGCGGGTTTGGCGTTTCGCGAGCGTTTTTGGTGCAGCCGGTTTGGCGGCTGCCGCAGCGGCTGTTTTGGGTTCGTCGGGCGATTTGGACATGGCGAAATGCGCGTCGTGGGCACTCATGGCCGGTGTCGCTTCCACCACCACTTTTTTAGGTTCGCGGCGCGGCACGTCGAGTTTGTCGCCGTCCGGTATTTCGTTCAGGGTATAATAAGCGGTGTTGTGCAACAAACGCTGGCCGTCGCGGTACGAAACCACACTGTCAATTTTGATTTCATGGATGTAGTGCCTTCGCAGGCTGTCGAGCACGAGGCGTACCGACATGCCGTCTTTGGAAACGACGGCTGCGTGAACGAGGTGCTTTTTGTCGTTTACCACCGGACTGCCGTACACCGGGTGGTATTTGTATAAAAAACCGGTGACATCGTACAAATCGGGGTTGGAGGCCGTGTTTTTATCCACAGGTTCGGTAAACGTGATTTCAAAACCATCGGCGCGCGCTTCTACTTTGAGCATTTCGAAAGGCGTTTTGCCGGTCCATACCAAACGTTGCAAACCCCATGGGTCCTTGCCCGTGGAGCCCCAGCCACGATTGCTTTGGCCCACATACATGGAACCGTCGTTGCCCCAGCACATGCGCAAAACGCCCGACTGAAATCCGTCGCGGAAACCAAACGCTGCACCCTGGTACACGCCGTTTACTTTTTCAAGGAAAACACGTGTGATTTTACTTTGACCCTCGTCGCCAATAAAAATTTGTCCGGCAAAAGGACCAAACGTGCCCTTCGTGGTATCCACGATGATTTCGGATGTGGAGATGCCCAAAATGGCGTGCGGCAGCCAAACGGCGGGCAATTTTACGCCCGGGACTTCGGCTGCAACGGATTCAAAAGTTACAGGTTTTTCGTCGGGAATGTTTTCGGGTTTGATGGCTTTCCCCGGCGGACTGAAACGTGGATTGGCGCGGTAATAAATGTCGTTTTCGCGCACTTTTACGGGTGATTCGGGCAAGTTGGCCCATCGCAGACCGGCAGGGTGTCCGGTAAAGTCGCCTTTGGCCACGTGTACGAGGCCGCCGCTGCCCATCCAGTCGCCCTGGTTGTCGGCGTAGAAAAACTCGCCGCCCACCATGCCGATACCGCATGGCGAGCGCATGCCTGTGGCAAAGGGTTCCATGGTGCCGTCGGGCTGGATTTTCAACGTCCAGCCGCGCCATTTCACACGACTTTCGCCGCGCCACCATTCCTGGTCGCCGAAGGCCACGTTGCCGGTGATGAACATGCTGCCGTCGGGCGCCACTTTGGGACCGAAGGTGTATTCGTGGTAGTGTCCGCTCAAGGGGAGGCTGTACACACAATCGTAGCGGTCGGCGCGGCCGTCGCCGTTTTCGTCGAGCAGGCGTGTGAGTTCGCCGCGTTGTGCGGAGTACAAAGCGCCGTCTACCCATGCCAGTCCCAACGCCTCGTGCAGACCCTGGGCAAAGCGCCGGTACGTCGGACTTTCCCCGTTTTTCATGTCCGGGTTGTCGATGATCCACACGTCGCCACGGCGTGTTGCTGCGGCGAGGCTGCCCGTGGGCAAACTGGTGAGTCCACCCACCTCAAGCACGATGCCTTCGGGCACGGGCAAGGTGATGATTTTGTAAAAATCGTTTTCGGTCGGGACTTGCGCCGAAAGGTTGAGGCAGGTTAAAAAGGCCAAAAGGCCGAAAGTATGTTTCATGACATCCGTCATTTTGGATTGAAGTAATATGGAACACCTTAATCAATGCAGGTGCTTATGGATCCGGGGCTTCAGCCCCGCCTTGGTTAAAATTTGCCGTGTCATGTCGAGCGAAGCGAGACACCTGGCCCGGCAAGCAATCCTGTGATCACCAAACGATGTCGTATTGGAAGGCCCCATTCCCCATGTCCACCGTCAATTCCTGCATACCACCTACATTGCGCACGGTGGCTTTGGATTTTTCGGGTAAACGCAGGTAATACGCCTTGTCGTCCACGGCCCAGGTGTTGTCGTCAAGTTGTTGCAGTTTGGAAGCGCGGGCGAGGCGGAAAGTCATGGGTTTTGCGGCATTTTTTACGGAAACAGACCGGCTCAGGTATTTGCCGTCTTCTTTGAGTTGGATGTGGTCTTCCACTGTGGCGCCGAATACGGTGTAGCTGAATTTGGGCGCACCCAAAGCATCGAGTTTGTAACCTGAAAAACGGTACCCTGCCTGTACGTCGAACGTATCGGCGCTGCTGAACGGTGCAAAATCGCCGAGCAGCAACACGGCGCCTCGTGGTTCTGCGTGTCCGTCGCCACGGTCGTTCCACATGGGTGTACAATCGAGGAAAGGCCCTTTCCAAACCTGCACGAGGTTGCCGCGGTCGAGGTCGTAGGTGTAATGTGTGCCTTCCGGAAAACCCACGCTGATGGGGTGGGTGATGCGGCGTTTGGAAGGCAGGTCGATGAAACTGCGGAACACTTCGGGTTCCCGGCCGGGTTCGAGCAGGATGGGTGCGGTTGGACTGCCCACCACGGCCGAACTGGCCGTGTGCAGGTCCACCGGTCTGAAGCCGGCGCCTTCCACGCGCAGGCCGAGGGAGGGTTGCAGCCAGTCGACACTTTTGGCGTAAGCGATTTCCACGGCATGCTCGCCGGCTTTGAGTGTCCGGGAGGCGTCGCGCGTCCACCAGCCCGATTTGAGCAGGGTATCGCCGTCCACCACCAAAATGCCGTTGGCAAAAGAGGTAAGTTCAAAACGGTAGGTACCGTCTTTGGGAATGTTCAACGTGCCTTTGTACTGGATGGCGAAATCGTTGTTGCCGTTCACCACTTCCCAGGTGAGGGCATTGAGTTCGCCGCTGTTGTCGGGTTTGAGTTTGCTGAAGTCGGGCACACCCGGGAACTCGCCGCTGAAGCTGCGGTACGAAAGTTTGGAAATTGTGGCTGGCGCATCGCTGTACAGGCGGTAACGGATGTTCCGGAAGGCTACCGGACCATGGTCGCCCTGTATAAACAGGGGACCGAGAGCCGCTTCGCCGGGAAACGCTTGTCCGCGGGTAGGACCGCTGAGTTCCACATTTTCATGGATCACGGCGCCGTTGAGCGTAACGCGCAGCAGCCGGGCGTTGGACGTTTTTTTGCCGGAGGCATCAAAACGCGGCGCCTGGAATTCGATGTGCAGGCGTTGCCACAAACCTGGCGCCCGGGAGGCGTTGATGCGGGGCGGAATGCCGTTGTATCCTTTTTGTCCTTCGGGTTTGGCATCGTTCCAACGTTCGTAAACGCCACCGATGTCGCCAAAAGAGGCTGTTTTTTTGCCCCAACTGTCGAGCAACTGTATTTCATACCGGCCTTGCAGGTAGATGCCCGAGTTGGAATGTTTGGCCATTAGGACGTCGAGTTCGAGGTCGATGTCGCCGTGCTCGAGGTTGAAAAGCAGGTTGCCGTTGCTGTTTTTGTCGGGCAGGTTCACCAAAATGCCCTTGCCCTGAGAGGATTTGAGCGCATTGTCTTTGGTAAGGTCTGCCTGGACATCACCCACGATCTGCCAGTTTTTCGGCGGCGCCGAAAAAGAGGTCATGTCGTTGAGCGGTAGGTCGGTTAAGGGGAATGTGGGTTGGGCCTGGAACACTGCCGGAAAGCAGGCAATGGCCAAAAGAGCAAAAAGGCGCATAAAGAACATTGGAAAATGAGTGGGCAAGGTAGAGCTTCAACAACAAATCTTCGTTACAATTCCGTGCAAAATCCCGACCTTTGCAGCCGTTTTTAAACAAGATTTTTTTGAACGTTATGAAAAATACGAAAAACATCCTCTTTTCCCTCATCCTGATCCTGTTGTGTGCTTTTTTGGGCTACAACCTTTGGAAAAACAGCCGGTCATCGTCGGGTGAACAATCCGCCAAGGGCGCCGACAATGATTTTTCCAACACGCCCGTTGATACCCTTTATGGATACAAGGGATGCGAACGTGCAGGCATGTATACGTTCCCTTCGGGCGAACGTCAGTTTGTTTACCAGAACTACAACATCCGCGTCGGCAAGCCTTTGCAGGATTCGATAAGAGGTGAAAAAATAACCGTAACGCCCATCGTAGGCGGCGTGGCCTGGGATGTTGTATTGCCCAATGACTCCTATTTCGGTGGCTTTTACCGTGAGCACATGCTTGTGAATGTGGGCGCAGACCCTGCCATACGCGAGGTGCTTTTTGTCGACGTCAAGGACAAACTTGCCTCCTACCAATCGTTTGTGGTCGATACACCTTCCGTGATATCGGGCAAATTTTGGTTCTACGCACCGATCGAAGAAAGCGAAGTGCGGGAGATTCCGGACTGCCCTAAAAAATCTGAGTGGGAACAAAAAGGTTTAAAAACCGCCTACGCCCAACTTTGCCTGTACGATTTCAGCAACGGCTCAGTGACGCGGAAGTCGGAGTATAAGTGTTACGGGAAAAAATAGTCGTAAGTCGTAAGTCGTAAGTCGGACTTAAGCTTGGGATTGGAATAAAAAAATGCCCAATTGTTTGGAATACAAGCGATTGGGTATTTTTTTATTCCAATCCCAAGCTTAAGTCCGACTTACGACTTACGACTTACGACTTACGACTTACGACTTACGACTCGCCCTTATCAAAAAATACGCCAGCCCTGCAAAAAACGCGACACCCAACAAGTGGTAAGCGCTGACGCCGAGCCACGAGGTGACCTGGTGTTCCAAACTCAGGGCTTGCAAGGGTCCTGCGGTGACATCCCAGGCTTGTCCGAGGGCTACCAAAACGCCTGCTAAGGCGCCGCCCGCGACAAGTCCAGTAGCGAACAAACTGCCTTTGCCCAGGTCAGAATCTTCGGCTTCTTCGCCGCGGCGTTTGGCCAGCCAGTCGGTGAAACCTTTCAACACGCCGCCGATCCAGATGGGCAGGGTAGTGCTGAGGGGCAGGTAAAGGCCTACGGCAAATGAAAGGGATTTTACGTTGCAGAGTTCGAGCGTAATGGCGATAAAAACGCCGACGAGTACAAACTGCCAGTCGAGGTTGAACGACAAAAG
>JADLBE010000381.1 GCA_020847915.1 Saprospiraceae bacterium
GAGATACGAAATTTGAAATTTGATTTTTGAATTTAAGGGACCTCACTCCGCCATTTTGTCTGAATCAGGATTCTCAGGATTATAAGATTTTCAGGATTTTAAATTACTGGATTTGATTTTTCGGAATTTCAGGAATCTTCTGGTAAAATCCTGTAATTTTTTTAAATCCTTCTTGCAATTTAAAATCCTGAAAATCTTATAATCCTGGGAATCCTGATTCAGACAAAATGGCGGAGTGAGGGCCCCTAAATTCAAATTTCAAATTTCAAATTTCGTATTTCGTAATTCAATAGATTTTCTCCCCCTTCCGCAGCCAAACGCCCCACACCCGGTCATACGCGTGTACTTCCTGTACCGGCCTGCCTTCGCGGTACACCGGATTTCCCTGATTAACCCATTCGAAGATGCCTCCGTAGAGGTTGGAAACGTTGGTAAAGCCTGCGTTTTTTAATTTTTCCGTCACTTTTTCGCTGCGGTAACCCACCGAACAATACACCACCATGCGCCGGTTGCGTGGGAGGCCCTGCCATACGTTGGGGTCGAAATGATCGTAACCCACGTGTATGGCGTGGTTGAGATGGCTTACCTGAAATTCGGGGGCTTCACGTGCGTCGAGGAAAAGGATGGAGGCGCTGTCGCGTGCGGCGTCCTGGACATTGGTTTCCGGAACGTTGTGGCTGAGGAGCGTGCGAAGCATAACGCCGAAGGCATCGCTTTCAACCTGACTGAGGCCGGTCTGCGCCGTGAGGAGCAGGCCGGCCATCAGCAGGCAATGTATGGTGGAACGGGAAAGCATGACGGTCGTATTGTGCTCAGGTATAACAACGGTTTTGAAAAAAGTTCAAATCCGTCTGAACTGTTCCGACTGGTCAAACTGAAGGCGGGAGCCCTCGTAGCAAAGGATTACTAAAAAAATCCTACTGCCAAAAAGGGGGAAGCAGTAGGAATATCAAAACATACTATGAGATAACTACAACAAAGGTAATTGGGCGCTACAAGAGCAGTTAGCGGCATTTATGGAACGGCGGGAAATTGGCAGAAAGCGGTTAGAAGGTAGCGGGCAGCGGGCAGCGGGCAGCGGGCAGCGAAAAAAAACACCCATTCACTTGAAGAACAAATGATTGGGTGTTTTTTTGCTAACGGCTAACGGCTAACGGCTAACGGCTAACGGCTAACGGCTAACGGCTAACGGCTAACGGCTAACGGCTGCCTATTCCTGCCCCAAAAACAACGCAGCGATCGACCTGTGCTCCACTGTATTGCGGATGGCGCGGGAGAAAAGTTGTGCGGTGGACAACACTTTGATTTTGGGCGACATGCGTTGCATCGGTATGGTGTCGCACACGATAAGTTCGCTCAATTGCGAGTTTTCGATGGTTTCGTAGGCTTTGCCGGAAAGTACCGGGTGGGTACAGATGGCACGCACCGATTTGGCGCCTTTTTCGATGAGGGCGTCGGCGGCTTTGCAAAGGGTACCGGCGGTATCCACGAGGTCGTCGACGAGGATGACGTCGGCGCCGCTTACGTCGCCGATGACGGTCATGGAAGCTACTTCGTTGGCTTTGGTGCGGTATTTATCACAAATAACGAGCTCGCGTTTGAGGTTTTTGGAGTATTCGCGGGCACGTTTTACGCCACCTACGTCGGGACTGGCAAAAATGACATTGCTCAGGTCGAGGGTTTTGAGGTAGGGCGTATAGATGGCTTCCGAGCGAAGGTGGTCGACTGGGATGTCGAAAAAGCCTTGTACCTGATCGGCGTGCAGGTCCATCGTCATGATGCGGTTGGCGCCGGCAGCGGTGAGCAGGTTGGCCACCAGTTTGGCACTGATCGGCACGCGGGGTTTGTCTTTGCGGTCCTGGCGGGCATATCCGAAATACGGGATCACGGCGGTGATGTAGCCTGCCGACGCGCGTTTGGCGGTATCGATCCAGAGCAGCAGTTCCAGCAGGTTGTCGTGTGGCTGGCAGGTGCTTTGAATGAAAAACGAATACGAACCACGTACACTTTCGTTGATGATGGTTTGCATTTCACCATCGCTGAAACGGGACAGCGTATTGTCGCCAAGAGGGATGTCGTAAAATTTGGCGATGTCGTTGGCCAAAGCCTGCGAAGAAGTGCCGGCAAAGAGTTTAATTTCGGGCATAACCGTGTTGGTATCCGCTAAAGGTTGTGAGGAAGGAGGTATCGCTTGCAAGAAGTTTAAGTTTGATGCAAAGGTAGACAGAACCGCCGGATTTATTGAAATTCCTGCCGTTTAATCGACGGTTTCGCAACGCGGTTTCTAAGTGTTTGCCAAAGTTGAAGTTTTTTTGGTTTGCGAAAACAATGGACGGAAACTACTGTTTCTTAAAATTTGGTCTTTAGTCCAAATGTCCAAATATAACATTTTGTAACATCGGGGTGAAACACACCTTAATGACGTGTTACCTTTGACTTTGAAACCTCTAAGACCAAACTACCTTTTTACTTCAACCAAATCCAACTTGTCTGGTCTATGATGCGACAAATTTTACATCGCCTTGCTATTTCCGCGGGTATGCTTTTGGTGGTAAGCACGTTGCTGCCCGCACAAAACGCCCGCAATCAGGCCCTGGAATACCTCCGGGCCAATTCCGCCAAATTCGGTCTGTCGGCCGCAGATGTTGCCGACGTGAAAGTAACCGACAATTACGTTTCCCAACACAACGGCATCACCCATGTTTGGATGCAACAGCAGCACACCGGTATTCCGGTGTTTAACGCGTTGATCGGTCTGCACGTCAAAACCGACGGACAGGTTTTCAGCCTCGGCCACCGTTTTGTACCCGGACTTGCCGGTAAAATCAACACCAACCTGCCTTCGCTCAGCGCTGCCAAAGCAGTGGAAATGGCCATGCTCAACCTCGGTTTTTCCAGTTTTGCAGTGCCGCAGGTACGTGAAAAAATCAACGAACAAAACTGGGTGTTCGACGGCGGCGCCATATCGCGCAGCAACATTCCTGTTTCGGCCTGTTACGAAGTTAACTTCGACGGCAGGGTACGACTTGCCTGGACCATGGTGATCGAAGAAGCAACTTCGTCCAATGTGTGGAGCATGCGTGTGGATGCCCAAACGGGTGAAATTCTCGATAAAATCAATTTCACGGTATATTGCAAAGCCGGTCATGTACACAAAGGTGGCGAAAGCTGCTCCGATGAGGTGGTTGCTGCTCCCGCAGCTGTTGAAAAAATGGAAGGCCCCACGAATGTAAACGGAACCTACCGCGTATTCGCGCTGCCCGCTGAAAGCCCAGCGCACGGTCCGCATGTACTTGTCACCGACCCCGCCGATCCCATTGCTTCGCCCTTCGGCTGGCACGACACCAACGGCGCAGCCGGTCCCGAATTTACATACCCACGTGGCAACAACGTGTATGCCTACGAAGACAGCGACGACGACAACCTGCCACCCACGGTTCCTTTTCCCAACCCGGGCGCCAGTTTGAACTTTGACTATCCTTTCGACCCCAACGCTGAACCTGAAGCCAATCTTGAGGCCGCCATCGTGAACCTGTTCTACATGAACAACATGATGCACGACATCACTTCGCGTTATGGTTTTGATGCTCCCGCCGGTAATTTTCAGGTGAACAACTACGGCCAAAGCGGCTTGGGCAACGATGCCGTTCAAGCCGAAGCCATCGACGGCAGCGGCGAAGACAATGCCAACTTCAGCACACCTCCCGACGGCAGCCCGGGCCGCATGCAGATGTACAAATGGACCCGTCGCGGCGGCAACATCGTACGTGTGAACGCACCCGGCGCCATCCTCGGTACCTATGCCGCTACCGCAACAAGCGGTTGGGGCGCCGTGATTTCCACCACCGCCGTAACGGGAGATGTGGTTGTTGCAAACGATGGTACGGCTTCCGCCACAGCCGGCTGTTTTGATCTGGTTAACGATGTGGCCGGTAAAATCGTCATGGTTGACCGTGGCGAATGTGAGTTCGGTCAAAAAGCCCTCAACGCACAAAATGCAGGCGCCGTAGGTTGCATCATTTGCAATTTTGAAGACGCCACCATCGGCATGGCAGCAGGCACCGTAGGTGGAGCAGTAACCATTCCTGTGGTCATGATGACCAAGTCTGACTGCGACCTGCTTCGCGGGTACGTCGGCAACGGTCTCAACATTTCTTTGGTTCAGCCTTCGCAAGCTGGTCCCGATTTCCTCGACGCCGACTTCGACAACGGTATCATCGCCCACGAATACGGTCACGGCATTTCCAACCGCCTTACCGGTGGTCCGAGCCAGGCTGGCTGCCTCGGCAACGGTGAACAAATGGGTGAAGGATGGAGCGATTGGTTTAGTCTCGTCACAGCGGTTAAACCCGGTGATGTAGCTGACGGAAAACGCGGCGTAGGCACCTACGTTATCCGCGAACCCAACAACGGTACCGGCATCCGTCGTTACCCGTATTCAACCGACATGAACATCAACCCCATCACCTTTGGTACGGTAGCAGAAAGCTCCGGAGTACACGCCATCGGCGAAATCTGGGCAGCTACCAACTGGGACCTTTACTGGGCTTTTGTTGAAAAATACGGCTACGACGCCGACCTCACCAACCCCAACAGCGGCAATGCGCGCGCCATCCAGCATGTGCTCGACGGCATGAAACTGCAACCCTGCGAACCCGGCTTCATCGACGGCCGCGATGCCATCATGCTGGCCAACATCCTGAACTACGACGGTGTCGATACCTGCCTCATCAGTTCGGTATATGCACGCCGCGGTATGGGCATCGGCGCCAGCCAGGGCGATTCGAACAACTCCGCCGACGGTGTGGAAAGTTTTGATCCCATCCCGACGTGTATCAAAGAATTAAAAATTAAAAAAACCACGTCCACACCGCTCATCAGCGCCGGCGAAAATGCAGAATTTACCATCACGGTAACAAACCACAAAACCGAAACGGCAACGGGTGTGGTGGTTACCGACGAACTTCCTGCCGGACTTTCCTTCGTGTCAGCCAGCAACGGCGGCAACTTCAACGGCAGCACCGTTACCTGGAACATCGGCAACATGCCAGTGAACCAAACCCTCGTCCTTACCTATACCGCCAAAGCCAGCAACACCGGTTCGACGCGTTATTTCCAGGATGTGATGGATACCGACGACAACTGGATATCGCTCGTAGCCACCGGAAGCGCCGCATTCAGCCTGCAAAGTGATCAGGTGAAAACCGGCAACGCCGCCTGGCGTGCCTTTACCCTCGAAGAAGAAACGGACATGACTTTGGAAACCTTCCAAACCGTAACCGTTACCGGCAACCAACCCGTTCTGCGTTTTTGGCACAATTACAACACCCAGGGTGGTTTTGATGCAGGTTTTATCGACATTCAAATTGACGGAGAAACCCAATGGCGCCGTTTCAGCAACGACGAAGATTTCCGCAATGGTTATCCTTCTGCCGTTTCTTACGATACCTATGCCATTCCTTTCCTCGACGGTTTTTCCGGCAATTCGAACGGCTGGATCCAATCGTACTTCGACCTGAGTGCTTTTGCCGGACAAACCATCCGCTTCCGCTTCCGTTTCGGCACCGACGTTGCCAATGCCGTACCCAACGGTTACTGGACAATAGATGAAATCGACATCATCGACATGGTGAACTACGACGCAGAAGCCTGTATTACAGCCAACGGCGGCGACCAGGCATGCGCACGCGCCCCACAACGCGGCGTTATCCTCGAAGTTGGTTCCATCATCAGCACCGAAGAACCCGGCGCCAACAGTTTCCAACTCGCAATCCAGCCCAATCCGGCCCGCGACATGGCTTACCTCAGCGCCGGACAGGATCTGCGCGGCGATGTACAGGTACGCCTCTTCAGCGCCGATGGCCGTCTGGTGCAAACCATCAATACTCAAAACCTGCTCGAAGGCCAATACCTGCCCATCGACGTACAAAACCTGCCAACAGGCATGTACCTTGTACGTGTGGACAATGCCGCCGGCAGCAGTGTCAAAAAGTTGATGAAATAAGGATCAGGATTTACAGGTCCCACGCTTCGCTGGGATGACAATAAGATTTACAGGATTTTAAAGGCAGCAGCCATTCCGATGTTTCGGGGTGGCTGTTGTTGTTTTTCAAAAACTGAACGACATCCCCAACGTCACCCGCACCACATCGCTCGTATTCCTGCCCTGAAACGTGTACGCGCCGCTCAGGATGTAACCCGTGCGCCCGTTGTCGGAGTAATACAACGTGCCGCCCGTTTGGGTGTACGAAACGCCGTATGCCTGCGGCAAATCCGGAACGCCCGGCATGTAGTCACTGCCGCCGTAGGCTTTTTGCCATTCCACCCAGCCGTCCAGGTAAAAATGCTTTGCCGGAAAACCTGCCTTAAGCAACAAGGTGCCGTAATCGGGTGGTTCAACAGGTTCGTAATCGGGCCGCACGGCCTTGATGCCGGCAATGTCTTCCGCCTTGAGTTCGTCTAAACGCATGTTGTAGCCCCCGCTGGCGTGCAGGAAAAGTCCGAAGGGAAGCTCCCACTGCAACAGCAGCCTCAACGGAGCTA
>JADLBE010000382.1 GCA_020847915.1 Saprospiraceae bacterium
CCACATCAAACACCAACGAATTGCCGGTCAAAGAGTCTGGGCTCATCTGAAAATTTACCTTGCCCGTTTCGTTGATGCGTAATTTGGCTTCAATGCGCATGCCCGCTCCGTCCTTTACAATTTTCGCATCGGCAAACAACGAATCGGGTATACGCACAATCTTCATCAGTGCCGAATCGCGCCACAGTTCAGCAACGGTGG
This sequence comes from Saprospiraceae bacterium, assembly GCA_020847915.1. Lineage (GTDB taxonomy): Bacteria > Bacteroidota > Bacteroidia > Chitinophagales > Saprospiraceae > M3007. Next base: position 202 of record JADLBE010000382.1, read on the forward strand.
CCGGACTGAGCCGCAGCTCGGAAAACGCAAAGTTGTACTTCAAATCCCCCCCGTCAAGATAGTCCTCCAAAACGAAGTCTACCTTTCCGATACGGGAGGCGATGCCGTTCTCCTGCATCAATCCAAAATCCAGGACGCCTTCCAAACGCTGCATGTTGCCTTTGGTGGTGCCCCGTGCATCCAGCATGGGCGGTAAATAAAAACCATCCGGTAAAGTGCCTGGCGGCAAAAAACGTTCGACCAGAGTACTGGGCACTGTAAGACGGTTGATGCGGGCGTCCCAACTCAGTTTTTTGGTGTTGGTAGCGTTGTTCAATTTGCCTTCGAGGCTCACATTAAAGTCTTCACCCACCGTTTGATCAAACTTGGCATCGAGGTCGAGCACCAGTCGGTCGGTGGTACCCCGCACCGTGCCGGACGCCTCCACACGGTCGGTGCGCAGGATTTGTTCGGGCAGCACAAGGGTTGGCAGCAGGTCGTTCAGCGTGCCCATGGTGGTTTGGAAACGCTCGATGTCCAGGTTCAAAAAGGGTGTTGTTTTAAACCCTGAAACGGTGCCTTTCAACGCGGCTGTCAAATCCCCGTTGCGCACATCCAGTGTCCCGGCTTCAACGGTTACAGCCTCCATGGTGCCGGAAGCAGTAAGTTTAAGTTTTACAATATCGTTCGGGTATTTTTGGAAAAAAGGGAAATCGGCGAAATAAGAAACCACCTTGCCTTGTACCTGAGCCTCCAGGTTTTTGGTACTGTAACCGGTTCCTGTGGAATCCAGCAAAAGCAACAAATCGCCGGCGAGACTGCTTTCTCCGGTTTTAAGTTTTAACCCATTGAATTGCATGGTATCACCAGCCAGGTAAAAACCGGTTGCAAGATTGTCAATTGACAAACCACTCGACTCTTTTGCGCTCATGCGTTGCATATCAACGACGATGCTGTCGGCATAGACACTGACGCTTTCCATGAGCCAATCGCAGTCCCTGAAATCAAGCTGGTCGTAGCGAAATTTTCCGGCCACAGCCGGTGTTTCCGGGCCAGAACGGTAGCGGAACCGACTGCCAGAATCGTGCAAGTTTTCCAGCGCAACAAGCACGGTATCCAGTTCCAAAGTTTTAAAACGTCCTTTCAAATCGACGGTTTGTGCGCTGAAAAATTGTTGGGCTGCCGTGTTTTCCCAAACAAAATACACGTTTTTGAGCTGCACAGGCGCTTGTCCTGCATCGATGTAAAACACGCTTTCTACTTGTTCCTTACTGGGTTTTGCAAAGGCATCAATAAGGAATTGGTAGTTCCAGGCGCTGTCTTGCTGGGCCATGCGCAAGTAGCTGTCCTCCAATTCAATGCTGCGCAAAAACAGGGTATCGCGGAAAAAACCATACAGGTCGGTTTCCACATCAAGCCTTCCAATACTTACCAACGTATCGCCGTAAGCATCTTCAGCATACAAACCTTTAACCAGCAAATGTTTTGGAAAATCCAGTCTGAAAGAATCGAGGCGCAAGACTGCTCCCGTCTTGCCTTCCACATAAGCCACAGCTTTTTGCGCGGCCCATTGTTGAACACCATTGTGGTAGAGCAACAATACTATTGCTGTACCTGCCGTGAGCAACAGGAACAGCAATAGTATTAGCGACGCGCGCAGGATATGCTTGTGTTTCATTTTGTGCCTCAAATATGCACAAAATCCGGCAGATTAAGAGAATTAAAGCGCTAACACCCAGTTGAGATTTCGGATTTTGGGTTTCGAACGGCTCTAAATGCCGGTAATTTTCACTTCTACCCGCTGGTTGAGCTGGTTGGCTTCCCCGGAGGTGCCGCTCATTTTGGGTTGTGTATTGCCGTAACCTTTAAAGGTCACCCTTCCGGCGGCCACGCCTTGTGATACCAAAACATCGGCTACAGCTTTGGCGCGTAGTTGCGACAATTGCATCGAGCATTTGTCGTCGGCCTTGAGGTTGGTATGCCCGCCCACTTCGATGGTCAGTTTTTTGTTCTTTTTCAAATACGATGCAAGAGCACTAAGGGTGCGGTACGAAGCATCGTCAAGGGCGTAATCGTCGGGTTTGAAATACACCTGACTGAGTTCGAGTACGGTACCCACTTTTAGTTTACCGCCTGAAACGGGATGGTCACCGTCGAACGGGCGAATGTCTGTACCTACAGGTTCCGGATTCATTTTTTTGGCCTTTGCCATGGTAGGTGAAACCGTTTCGTAGTGTGGATTGGTCGGTATGGCAGTGCCGGCGGCAAAGCCCGGTTTCTCCACCGGCTGTTCAAATTCTATCACGATTTTGGCGCTCAGGTAGGCGTGGTTGTTGCAATACGGTTGGTTGGCCATTTCCACCAGGATGGTGTTGCTTGCATCGCTATCAAAATACGACGTCACATCATACGTATTCACCTCGCTCCATAGGCAGGCCGTGAGTTCTTCGAAGCGTTGTTCCCGACCGTTTCTGGTGTACAACCTGGCGCTTTTTCGGTAATCAATCACCGGCTTTCGGTTGATGTAAACCCGTGCCGCATCGTCGCAATTGATCATCAATATGGCCTTTTTAACGGGGTATTTCCCAAGGTCGACGTTGCGACGGAATTGGTAGGATTCCCAACCGTCGGTTGCCTTTTGCGTGATCCAGATGGGCTGCGTTCCGGGAATGACGCGTGAGCCCGGAAACATGTTGGCCTTTACAGGCCTGCGTGAACCACCTTTCAACGGAGCGTCGTTTGCGGGCAATTGTTCCGAGGAAAGCGTGTAGGTTGTGAAATTTGTTTGAGAGGCGCTTACTTCCCAGTTGCCGTCGGTGACCACCACCAGGGGGTCTGGTGTAATATGGTTAGCATAAAGCAGGGAGCAATGGGTTGCGCAAAATAGCGCCAACAGGGCAAGAAATGCCCTTGCGGAACGGAGTTTTGTTTTCATAGCTTTAAGTGTTTTTGCTCTATTCTATACAAGGCTAAAGACGCCTGTCTAAGTGGTATGTTGCATGGCGGGGATAAATTTTTTGTTAAATTATTCCACCACAAATGGAAAAAACAACCTTTACATGCCGGTAATTTTCACTTCGACGCGCTGGTTTTTTTGGTTGGCATTTTCCGACGTGCCTGCCATCTTCGGAATGGTTTTACCGTATCCTTTGGACGTGATGCGTTTGCCGTCAGCGCCCTTTGAAATCAGGTAACCTTTTACGGATTCAGCACGGTTTTGGGATAACCTTTGAGCAAACCCATCGTCAGCCTTAAGGTTGGTATGCCCGCCCACTTCGATGGTTAAACCTTTGTTTTTTTCCAAAAACAAAACCAGAGCGTCCAGAGTTCCGTAAGAATTTGCGTCCAGGGTGTATTGGTCGGGTTTGAAATACACATTGCCAAGTTCGAGAATGCTGCCCGCCCGCAATTTGTCGGTCGATACCAAACTGTTTTTATCAAAAACCTGCGTTTGCGCAGGTACATTGGACGTATTTGCCAACGCAACCGTGCTGGTATTTTTTTCAGGTGTTGCAGGTTTCGGACTTTCCTGCACAGGTGGTTTGGGCTTTGGCTGTTGCTGCACGGTGGGTTTGGTTGCCACTGCCGCC
>JADLBE010000383.1 GCA_020847915.1 Saprospiraceae bacterium
TGGCCACGCCCCGGTAAATGGCATGTACGACATCTTCGATGCTGAAATGGTCGAAACGGATGCCGCGGCCATGACCGCCTGCTTCGCCGATGTCGGGCACCGTGTCTTTCAATCCACCCACCGAACGTACGATGGGTATGGTACCGTAGCGCATGGCGTACATCTGGTTGAGTCCGCAGGGTTCCACGCGCGAGGGCATGATGAGGTAATCGGAGCCCGCATAGATCTGGTGCGACAACGCTTCGTTGTAATCGATCACGGCGTTGAAACGGCCCGGGTACTGGTGGGCCATGCTGCGGAACTCATTTTGCGTCCAGGTTTCGCCCGTGCCCAGCACCAGGAACGACACTTCGGCACCTGCGTGCAGGAAACGTTTGTAGGCGTCGGGCAAAATATCAACGCCCTTCTCCCCCACCATACGGCCGATAAAACTCACCAGGGGTTTGTCCTCAGGAAGCCCAAACCATTCGCACAGCACTTTTTTGTTGGCTTTTTTAAATGCCTCCACATGGTCGCCTTGCAGTTTGTGCTGCACCATGGGGTCGGTACGCGGGTCCCACAGGTGCGCATCGATGCCGTTGACGATGCCGGTTTGTTTGCGCCATTCGTCGCGGAACAACTGTTCGAGTCCCATGCTTTTTTCATGCAGTTCAAACAGGTACGATTCCGAAACGGTGGTTACTGCCCAGGCGCATCGCAATGCCGTTGCCATGGGATTTACCACGCCGTTCCACTCGAGGTAGCCGCGCGAGTGGGCGTCAAAAAACGGCATGAGGTGCAGGTTGCTCCAGGAAAACATGCCCTGGTACTGTCCGTTGTGGATGGTAAAAACGGTGGGTATCCTCGCCAATCCGCGGTAAATCGGACTGTGTTTGACCAAAAAAGGTATAAGTCCGGTGTGGTGGTCGTGGCAATGCAGCACTTTCGGGCGGTCGGCCTCCGGGAACGAAAGCAACCACTGAAGCACGGCCTGCTGGAACACAATGTAACGTTCGGCCTCGTCGCTGTACGGCGTACCGGTGTGCGGATCGGCGTAAATGCCTGGCCGGTCGAAGAGTCCGGGAATGTCCACCACAAAAAGCGGGTAACCCAGATTGTTGTTTTTGAGCTGCATGACGTGGTAGCCCACATGGCGCCAGTCTACACGCACCGAGCCACCCCAAACACCCTCCCATTCCTGGTTGTTGATCCATTTTACGGCATATTTGGGGATGATCGCGGCGGCCAAAATGCCGGCCTGGGTTTGGTATTTGGGAAGCGAGCCCACCACGTCGCCCAGTCCGCCCGATTTGGCGGCAGGGTAACATTCGGCGGATATGTGCAGTACTTGTATCATTGGCAGCAAGGTTTGGAGTTGGGCTCCATGATTAGAGCGGTAAATTACATAGTTTGCTTTTGTATGTTCTGCATACCGGGGGCTTAAAATTTTATCATTTTCCGCGAGGAGCAAACTTTTACCGGATAATTTGACGTTAGGCCAAAAATATTCCGGGAAAATTGGAAATTGCGGTCGATTCCCGCCCTAACCAATGCCATTTGAATTATTGGTTAATTTTTCAAAAAACGCATCATGCAGCACCGCTTTTCCCGCCGACGCTTTCTCCAAATTTCCGCCGTAGCCGCCGCCGCAGGCGCCATGAGTACACCTTTGTTTTGTGCCATTGATCCCGATAAACGGGTAAAGGATCCCGGTCTCCAATTGTGGAGTGTACGGGAAGAGATGACCAAAGACGCCAAAACCACCATCGGCGCTTTGGCAAAAATGGGCTACCGCTCGGTAGAAGGATTTGGTTATAAAAACGGTAAAATGTTCGGAATGCCCATCACCGACTTTTCCAAATTGCTGAAAGACAACGGCTTCACCATGCCGTCGAGCCACACCATGTTTGCCCTCGACAGCTACGACGCCACCAAAAAAAGCCTGACCGACGATGCCAAACGCTCCATCGACGATGCCGCCGCCATCGGGCAGAAATACGTCATTTGCCCGTGGATGAATGAAAACGAACGTTCACGCATAACAGAGCTTATGCCTGTATACACCGCCGCCGCCGAATATTGTAAAACAGCCGGTGTGCAGTTTGGTTACCACAACCACGATTTTGAGTTTACGAAAAAAGGTCCGGACGGTCGTCTGCTCATCGAATGGCTGTTGCAGGACATTGATCCAAAACTGGTCACCTTTGAAATGGACATCTATTGGGTTTCGTTTGCCAAGTTCAAACCCACCGATTGGTTCGAACGCTTCCCGGGCCGCTGGGAACTTTGTCACGTGAAAGACATGGCCAAAACCGCCAAACAGGAAACCGTTGAAGTTGGTGATGGCAGCATTGATTTTCCTGCCATATTTAAACAAAGCAAAAAAGCCGGTTTGAAACACTACGTGATCGAACTGGAAAACTACCTGACCTCACCCATGCAGGGTGTCGAACGGAGTTTGAACAATTTCAAAAAATTGAAGTGGTAAAAGCGTGTATCAAAAACAAACAAGCGTCATCTCAATACCATTGGGATGACGCTTGTTGTTTTTAGCCTTTTTGAAACCTATCCCCACAATACATTCCGTCCACGGCGGATGTACGTGCGCAGGTTAACCCAAAAAGCAACAAAAAGGTAAATGATGAGCGGTGAGCCCATGCCGATAAAAGAAGTGTAAATGAAATACTTACGTACTTCGGCGGGTGCAACTTCCATTTTTTCACCCAGGTACTGGCAAACGCCGAAAGCGTGCCGTTCTACCAGATCTTTAAGCCAGTTTTGAAGCATACGTGTTTTTGCGTTTGTGAATTAAAGTACAAAGGTAGTATAAACAGCGCAAATTCGCTACCATGGGAGCCCTACTGTTTTTTTACGCATGAAAAAATCACTTATCTGAATGATCATAAACATAACATTATCCAGATGTGTTCAGGCAACGGTTTTGTTTCTACACCATATCAAGTAGATCTTACATAACATGAAAAAAAATGTTATGTTATAAGGCGTTTTTCAGGCCCTCGGCCAAAAATTGGCATTGTTATTGGAAACAGTATCAGCAATTGCTTTCTTACCTGATAATCCATCCATCTGAACGAACAATATCATTTTTTAATCCAACCACACCGTACTATGCCTGCCGACGGTTTTGTGGAATTCAATTGTTAATGGCATAATCCTGGCCTTCCTGGCCCCCGCCTTCTACTTTTTTTTTATTTCCCTCCCTTCGAACATTTGCAACCTTTGTCGTGGCTTTTGCCACGACGTATAAACCGCATTCCCATGCTTCGGGGGTGCGGTTGTTTTTTATCAGGATTTTCGGGATTTTAAGATTTTCAGGATTCTTATTTCAGGATTTCATGAACCTTACCTGAATAAATATTGCTAAGCATCAAATCCTGAAATAAGAATCCTGAAAATCTTAAAATCCCGAAAATCCTGATCTTAATTACAATATCCCAGTGCTACCCAAATAAGGATAAACACCACGATGGTACTCAGGCAGCCTCCGCCCAATTTGTAAGCGCCGGCGCCGGCGATCAGACCTCTTAATCCGTTGTTCATAACTTTTCTTTTATTTATTGCTTCGTTTTATCTGATTTGGCATCGTTGCCAACCACCGGTGTTTCTGTGCCTGATGTGCGGTTTTTACCCGTCACGTCATTTGGCGCAGGTGGTTTTTGGTTGAAATCTTCGTTTGTTTTTTGCTGCAGCATACTTCCGTTTTTGGGAACGGATTTGAATTTTCGATTCTTTTTAAGTCTCATAGCACTTGTATTTCATTTTTATTTACAGTGTAAAGGTGCGTAGACGGCTGTTGTGAAGTGTTGTATTCATTTGGTAAAGGTTTGTAGAATTCACAGATTTGGACTGTCCCACCATAATGCTTGACTGTTTATTCCAAAGATGCAATCAGTGGGGGGAGTGGTGTAAAAAATTGAAAATAAAGTCCGTATCAGATCCCCACTACGCGCTGTCATGCGGACCTTGGCGTTACCTTTGCCTGAACAAAACCCGGTCGGCCACCGTTTTTAGTCCACCTACGTTACCGGACTGTCGATTGATGACTGCCGACTGTTGACTCATACAAACAAACCATGTTCAAACACGCCGCTTTGCTCACCTTCGCCGCTTCCGTGGCGATGCTTATTGCCTCCTGTATTTCCACTCCCCAACCTTACACACGCGTGGCTCCGGGCATTTGGCGCGGCGTTTTGTCCCTTGAACACTACAACGTACCGGTGCGCGACAAGGACACCATTTTTGTGCTGCACGAACAGTTCAAACCCGGTGAATTGCCTTTCAATTTTGAAGTGAATTACACCGACGAAGAAAAATTTACCGTCACCATATTTAACGGCGAGGAACGTATACTTTGCGACAGCATCGTGTATGGTCGCGACCGCAGTCAGGCACGCGATACGTTCAACATCTTTTTTCCCGAATACCAATCCTACCTCCATTGTGAGGTGCGCGGTGGCGTGATGCAGGGCGAATGGGTGGTGACCACCAAACAGAACTACCGTATTCCTTTTTATGCCCATGCGGGCAAAAATTTCCGGTTTACGTCGATGAAAGAAACACCGGAAGGCGACCTCACGGGATCGTGGGCCACGATGTTTGGTGTCGACGGCAAAGAAGTGCCCTCCCGTGCCATTGGGGAGTTCAAACAAGAAAATAACCGATTAACGGGCACTTTCCGCACCGAGTCCGGCGATTACCGCTTTTTGGAAGGTACGGTGCAGGGACGCAAATTTTACCTTTCCACCTTCGATGGCTCCCATGCCTACCTGTTCACCGGCAGCATCAAGGGCGACAGTCTGCAGGGCGAATTCCGTTCCGGCACACATTACAGCACACTTTGGACCTCGTGGCGCGATCCCAATTTCCAGTTGCGCCACCCCGATTCGATCAGCACGGTGCAGGCTGGTAAAACACTTTCCTTTTCACTGGTCACCCCCGAAGGCCAGCCACGTGTGTACCCGTCGGACCATTACGCCGGCAAAATCAAAATTTTCACCATCACAGGCACCTGGTGTCCCAATTGCCGCGACGAACAGATTTTCCTGCGCGACTTTTTAAAAAACAATCCGGATGCCGCAAAAGACGTTGTGGTGAATGGCATTTCGTTTGAACGCACCGACGACCCAGCCAAAGCCA
>JADLBE010000384.1 GCA_020847915.1 Saprospiraceae bacterium
TACCATTCCTGGATAAGCTCGAGGTCGGTGATGTCCTCGGCTTTGAGGCCGCTGCGCACGATCTGGGTTTGTTCTTCGTAGTTTTCCGGATCAACGGTTGTGGTGGTGTCGGTACAATGGAACAGGCAGGCGCGCAGGTTGGACGGCAACGGGTCGTAGTGGTTCACGGCGTTGTACAGCGGTATGTTGGGCGAGGATTGCATTTTTTCAAAAAACACTTCCATGACGGGACCGACCTCCTCTTTCACCACCTGGAAATCCCGGATTTGCGGGCTCGAATTGCGCGTCACGTACCGCACGGCCCAGTTGATGTCGGGTGTTTCGAGCAGCTCGGCATCGGGCGTATCGGAGGCGGGGACTTTGAGCCAGTAGGGCGTTTTGCCGTTGTCGTAGGGCGCGATGGCGAGGGTAAGTATGGAAAAACTGCCTTTGGTATCGTCGTAGGTGAGCAGTTGGCGCACTTTGAGGTTCGTGATTTGGTCGGGCACGGGGCGCAGGTCCCAGGTGATCTCGATTTTTTCGTTGTACGTTTCCGGATCGTAGGTGAGTGTGGTGTCCGGACCGCCCACTTTTTTTAAAACCTCATCGGCACTCAGCGGTTGGGTGAGGTTGGCGTCGGCGAAGGCTTCCCATTCGCCGGTGGAGGCCAGGTCCCACAGTTTGGCATTCAGGGAATGGCCCACGTATCCGTACAGGCTCTGGTCGTCGGACGTGAGTTTGAGCACAGCCATGGATGCTTCTTTGGGTTCGTTGGCGGAGGCCAGCAGCGGGTCGGCGGGCAACACGATTTCGATGATGGCTGCCCAGTTTACGTCCGGACTGCGCAGGTATTCGGCGGGTTGGGCAAACACGGAACAGGCGCTCAATACAAATAGAGGAAGTAGTTTAAGTGTCATACGCTCCAAAACGATGATTTTGCCTCCGGCATTTTACAAGGCTGCGGAAAGAGCCAACAAGTCACCGTCGCTCCAGGGCGCCGCCATAAGTTGCATACCCACGGGCATGCCGTTTTCGGGATGTTTTCCAGCGGGCAGAGCGAGTGCGGGCATGCCGCAAAGGTTGGCGAGCACGGTGTAGATGTCGGACAGGTACATGGCCACGGGGTCGGCGCTTTTTTCGCCAAATTTCCAGGCAACACCGGGCGCCACGGGCATCACGATGGCGTCGGCGGTTTTGAGGACTTCCGCCACGCGGTCGCGGATGAGCCGGCGCGCCTGCTGGGCTTTGCCGTAGTAAGCGTCGTAATAACCGCTGCTGAGCACAAACGTGCCGAGCAAAATGCGGCGTTTCACCTCGTTGCTGAAACCTTCGCTTCGGCTCATGATGTACGTTTCTTCCAGGTTGCGCGCGCCTTTGCTGCGGTAGCCGTACCGTATGCCGTCGAAACGCGCGAGGTTGCTGGAAGCTTCGGCGGTGGTGAGCACGTAGTAGGCTGGGATGATGACGTCGAGCAGGTCGAACGATGCAGCTTCCACATGATGGCCTGCGGATTTTAATTTTTCCAAAAACTCAAAACCGAGTTGTTTCACGCCTGCATCAAGCCCGGGTGAGTCGAACATTTCTTCAAAAAACACAAACCGCTTGGGTCCCTGGCGGGATGACAATTCCTTACGGGATGACAAATCCTGACGGGAAAACAAATGAAGTTGAAAATCAGAAATCAGCGGTTCGCGTTCGGGCGCCGTGCTGTCGAAATCGTCGGCGCCGGCCATCACGGCGGTGAGTTGCGCGATGTCGTGGGCATTGTTGGCGATCACGCCCACCTGATCGAAGGAGGAGCCGTAGGCGATGAGTCCGTAACGCGAAATGGCGCCGTAGGTGGGTTTGAAACCCCAGAGTCCGCAAAAACCTGCGGGCTGCCGAACGGAACCGCCTGTGTCGGAGCCGATGGCGGCCAGGCAGGCGCCGGTTTGTACACTCACCGCGGCGCCGCCGGATGATCCGCCGGGTACACGTTGTGGGTCGGCGGCATTAAGCACCGGACCGTACACCGAGTTTTCGTTGGAAGAGCCCATACCGAACTGGTCGCAGTTGGTACGGCCGATAAACATGGCGCCGGCATCGAGCAGGCGTTGTACGGCGGTGGCGGAGTAGGGAGCCGAAAAACCTTCGAGTATTTTGGACGAGGCGGTGACGGTGTGACCGGCGTAGCAGAGGTTGTCCTTGAGACTGAGCACTGCACCGAAAAGTGGTGGCATCGTATCGCCGGCTGCGAGTGCGGCGTCGGTGCGGGCGGCCCATTGGAGCACGTCTTCGGTCCATACTTCAATGAAAGCGTTGAGGTGGCGGTTGGTTTCTATTTGTTCGAGGTAGCCGTGCACCAGTTCAGTGCAGGTGGAGTGGCCGTCGCGCAGGGCTTGCTGGATGAGGGAGAGGGAGCGCATGGGTGCGAAGATACGGAATGCTGCCTTTGTCATCCCGGCGAAGCGTGGGAACGGAATGCGGTGGCTCTTTTTGCGCACAACACTGATTTTCCTATCTTTATTCCGGATAACAGGAGGAAGCGTGATCAAATACGTTGATGCTTAAGAAACCTTCAATAAAACCAGATGAAAAAGATTGTCCTGACGATGATGATGGTTGCGCTTAACGTGGGGCTCGCCAGCGCACAATACAATTTTAAGCAGTTGTTGTCTGAAAATTATGAGTTTTTGGCATTGGCAAAAGATGATACCACACGCATTAAAAGTATGTATGCTGTATCTGGTACTTACCGTTCCATCAATTTGGACTCAGCGATTCATTATGCGCGGGAAGCATGGCTTTTATCGAAAAAAATAGGATACCAAAAGGGAGAAATCAATGGATTGGCTTCCATGGGGGCTGCGCATCATGAAATGGGAGACCTGCCCAAGGCATTGGCTCTTGAATTTGAAGCGCTGTCCAGGTTGGAAAAGCACTTAAAACCATGTGATGCCAGATACATTCGAACCTTTATTACAAGGATTTATACAACACTTGAAGATTATGACAAGGCCTTTGAATTTGCCAGAAAACAACTTGTATTTATAAAAACATGTGATGAAAATTCCTTCTATCCGAATTTGGATATTGCCATTTTGTTTGACAAAACCGGCGAATTGGATTCCGCTAAGTATTATTTGCAGCGTATTTTTGACGATCATGGTACTGAAAAAAACCAGCACCCAACGCCTTATCTGATACTTGGAAATATTCATGCAAAATCCAAAAACAACAAGGAAGCTTTGCTGAATTATCAAAAAAGTATCCGGATTGCTGCAGAGAGTGAAAATCATAAGGCATTGTCGTTGGCAAGTCTTCAATTGGCGAGATTTTACCAAAAACAAAATCAGGTAGATTCAAGCATATTTTATGCTGAAAAAAGCCTTGGCAAAGCGCAGTCTTTGGCGCACAAAAATACCGTTATGGAAGCGGCCTTTCTGCTCGCCGAATTGTACGAACCCATCAATACCGAAAGGGCATTCCATTATTTCAAACTGGCTTCTGCCACCAAAGAAAGCCTGTTCGGCGCAGGCAACATACAAGCCATTCAAGCCATGATCGCCCAGGAAGAAGCGCGACAAAAAGAACTTGAAAATGCAAAGACTACCTACCAAAACCAAATGCGACAATACGGGTTGTTGGGGGCA
>JADLBE010000385.1 GCA_020847915.1 Saprospiraceae bacterium
AAGCAAGCGCTGTGGCATTGGTCGTAATGATGTACTCGGCATTGGTCACATTGCTGTGGTTGGTTACTTTAACCGGCACACAGGCAATGCCGCCGTTCATGGCGGTGTCCCGGCCTGCATCGTATTTTACAGCATTGGCAGGTGGTGGGATCGAAATGATGTACGCCGTATCGGTGATGCCTGAGGTAGACTCCCACAGGTCCTGCACACTGGAATTGATGGCTTCGGCGCCACCGCCGCTGGCCGGGAAACCCACACCGTCGATGGTAACGAGGGAATTGGCTCCCTGATCACCAATGGCCGTGAAGCACACATCAAAAATTTTGGTGCCGTCTGGCCGACTTACTCCTGGAGGAAGCTGGTTCGGATCGGCCCAACCTACGAGCAGTGTACCGTTGGAAATGGCATTTTGGGCGCCAAAGCTGGCCGACGTAAGGTCGGGCAGGTTGTAAGCACGGGTACACTCGTATTTGAGTTTGAGTGGGTCCCAGTGCATGGCAAACTGCATCGACCAAAGGCTGTCGAAATCGTTTACCGTGATGGGCATACAACCAACATGGCCTTTCGGGATGTGGATTTGGTTGGCAATGATTTTAAAACCGACGTAAGTCGGCTGGCCGTTTCCCCCCGTTACTGTGGAGCCGTTGTTGTTCGTGGTCATGATCGGTGTACCGTTGCGGATAACCTCTATGCCTGGCGACATGGAAGTAACGTTGATGTTGGCGGTACCGTTTCCAATCACCGTAAAACGCATGGTAAACAGGCGGGTGTTGGCGGGCAGTGTGTAGCCGTCCGGATAGTCGAGCAGGTTCGGATACCAGGTGAACACCACCTTGCCGGCATTCGGGTGCGAAGCTGTCGTCGAGTCGCCGTAACCCGGAAGGACCGGATCGTCGGGACCGAAGAAGGCAGCATCGAGCGAATCGAAGCGCAGCACGGAGGCATTGTAGGAGATGGGAAGTTGGACCGAGTTGATGTTGGTGAAGTTTGTAACCCGGAATTCAACGGATACTTGTTCGCCAACACTGGCCGTGATCGAAGTGGGTGAAAAGGATGTCTGAAGGTTTTGGCCCACAAGGGTATGGACAAACAACAGCAATCCTGCGATGAGAAGGTTCGTAATCGGTTTCATCTTAAACGCGGAATATGGGATGATGATGAAAATTGGATTTGGATCAATGCTTAACCAGCGGGTGTACACTTACTTCGCCGGCGCAGCGCAAAAGCAGGAAAATTGGTCCCGTATACATCTGCATTGAGGGATATGCAATTTCCATGCCATGTTTGCCTACCGTAAAATAAGTATTTTCTTCGTAAAGTATTTTTCCCTGTGCATCCGTCAGCAACACATCTACAGGACCGGCATTTTGTATTTGAAAGGTCAAATGAATGCGATCAACGAACGGATTGGGAAATACTCTGGCTTCAAATGGGTCGAAACCAGGTTCACCGGTTTCAACTGTAAAACCAACGGCTACAAAACCGGAGGTTATTTCGACCGAATCAAGCAGATAGATATCGCCTGATGCCGTACCGATTTCAAAAATGGTGTTGGGTGAAATTTCTGTGATTTCAACGTTTGAGGTATCCCCAATTTCTCCAAGGATGCGGAAGCGCAGTCGGAAAATCGTGCTGCTGTCGGGCAAACTCACCCCGGCGTCAAAGTCACTGGCTACCCATGCAAAACGCATGATGCCACTGTCCAATGCTTGCGAGGTATTGAAATTTTCAATAACCAGTTCAGGCAGGTTGAGTTGATCGACAAATAGGAATTCAAGAACCGCAGGATCCCAACGCAGGACAAATTGTGCGGTAATGACGCTGTCGAATCGTACGACTTTAATCGGCATGTTGATCAGGCCGTTGGGCGTCGCATTGTTGGCAAATGGCAGGTAAAAACCTGGCTGGGCCAACAGAGGAGAGGATAAAAGGCAAAGCCAAAGGCCTGCCAGGGCAATGCGTAACCGTTGATTCATGGGAAAATCGGTTGGTGTGGATTAGGTTAGATGTCAAAATGCCGCCAGGGCGGCCGTTCAGGCATGGGTTCGTTTTGCAACGATACGGGATTAAAGGGCATACAGGATTAAAGTCAAAAAGCGGGCCAAAAATAACATTTTATGCGCAAAAACACATCTTTTTTAAAAGATAATACCTTACTGCGTAAAAAACAGCTCTTAAACCTGCTTCTACAAAAAGGAAAAAGGCTGGTGGCGTTGTTTCCAACACCACCAGCCCTTGTATGTTAGGCTGTTTGAACGGGGTTATTCAACCACGATCATTTTTTTCACAGCGCTGTTACCGGCGGTTTCAAGCTGGTAGAACAGAACGCCTGCTTCGAGGTCGCTGCGGTTGAAAGTAACCGAGTTCAGACCCTTGGCAAAAGCGCCTTTTACCACTTTGATCACGCGGCCTTCAACGTTGGTGAGGGTCAGCGTAGCCTCGCCGGCTTCCGGCAGGTTGAACGATACGATGGTAGCGTCTTTAACCGGGTTCGGCGTGTTTTGCATGAGTTCGAAACCAGCGCCAGCAACTACGGCACCGTTGGCGCCGTTGAAGCGGAAAGCTACATCAAGACGGTCGCCGCCCTGGTTGTAAGCTTCAGCCGCCGTGATGGCGCCCGATACGCTGATCATTTTGCTCAGATCACCTTCCTGTGTAGCGCGGAATTTCACTGCGAATTCGCCGGCGCCACTTTCGATGGCAGCCGTGATGGCGTTTTCTTTCGTGAATACAGCGAAGTTATCTGCACTTACGCCTTCAAGAGCGATCAGTTCGGCAACTTCGAGGCCTTTCAGGTTCATGGTGAACTGGTAAGCCAGTGCTTTTTCAGCAGCTTTGAAGTTAACCGTTACTTCTTCGCCGGCAACTACTTTGCGGTCGGCAACGTCGAAGTACAGGGTACCTGCAGTGCGATCATCGGCGTCCATCAGCGAGTTGGCGATGGCGGATCCGTTAACGTCACCAACTTTCATCGAGATGAAGTCAGCATTTACAACGCTGAACTGAACATCGGCTACAGCTTTGGTTTCCGGGAATGCAGGAACAAACGGGTTGTCCGGGTTCGGGAACGTGTAAGCAGCGTCAACAAAGCGCCACGATTCGTTTTGTGGCAGCTCGGTGTAGATACCCAGAATCAGTTTGCGAATTTCAGCGATGTCGAACGTTGTGATCGATTTGCTGTTGTTGGCATCGGCAGCGATCATTTTGTAAGGCGAGTCGAACGATTCGATACCCAGGATGTGCTTGTTGATGAGCACGAGGTCATAGGTCGAAACACCGTTGAGGTGGTCGTCGTCTTTCGTAGGATCGATGGTGAAGCTGGAAGCTTTCGGTACGGAATTGCTGAAGATGTAAGCACCGCTGTTGTCGGACATGGCGTTCATGTTGCTCATACCGGCCAGATTCACCTGAGCATCTGCAAGACCGGTTTGGTCTTCGGTTTTCAGATCACCTGCAACCGATACGTTGCTGTTGTTGCAGAATCCACCGTTGTCCTGAACGATCAGGTACGTTTCGCAGTAGTCGGCGTTGCCGGCTGCGTCTTGTCCCCAAAGTTCAACATACTGGGTGCCGAGGTCGGCGCAAGTAAAGTTAACACCCGTTTGTGGCGTGCCGTCAGGGTTCGTTGGGAAACCTGTGCCGGCGCCTTTGCGGCGGATGGCGACTTTGATCTGGTCGGTTGGTGTGCAGTTATCTTCCGTGTACTGGAGGAAATCCGAAGCCCACAGGGAGATCATTTGCGTTGGCATGATGTTCACGCTCAAACCGTTCAGACAAACTACCGTCGGAGCTTTGCAATCTTTCACTACGAATACGTATTCGCAGATCGTCTCGTTACCGCAACCATCTTCAACAATCCACTTGATTTTGTGGGTGCCGTAAGGAAGTTGTGGAATCTGGTAGTTGGTTGGGCTCTGGAGGGTATTCCAGCGAACAGCAGCCGTTTTGGTTTTGGCAGCGAGGTTCGTGGTCGTTTGCAGTGCAAAACCGTATTTCTGGTTGAAAGAAACCGGACGGCCATCGAAAGCGCGCGAAGTACCACCAGCGTAGTTCAGCGTGTTGAAGTTGTTGAACTGTACGTTGTTGAAGCCTGGCAGGTTGGTGCTCGAAATTACCGTTTCCATGTCGCCGCTCTGGTCGAGGTCGAGGAACAGGAGGTAACGGATGTTTACGTTTTCACCGCCGCAACCGTCGGTAGCCGTGATGGTAAGGTCGGTCGGAGCTTCGCAAAGGTCATGCGAGCCGATCGAGTTATCCCACCAGTACATTTCGTTCCAGAACAAAGGATCGTTCGGAGTAAGATCACAGATCTCAACCGGCGAAGCTGGGCAGTTGGTAACGACAGGATCCTGGTTGTCAACAACTTTGATGATCTGTTTGTACTGGTAGCAGTTTGCATTGGCATCCCAGAAGATCGAGAAGTTGGTCGTGGTTGGGTCGGTCGGGTTGATGCGAACAACCGTTGGTGCCCATACGCCTACCGTGCCGGGAGCCGATACGACAGGACCTGGAAGGTTCTGCGGCGAGTTCACGTTCGGGTTTGGGTTCGGGTTTGGTACATAAATGCAACCAAGGTTCGGGTTGTATGTGCACCAGTTGATAACCGTCCAGGTGCGCTCGATTTTGTAGCAAGCGTCTGGAACAACGGTAAAGATGTCATCGTGGAACGATACAGCAAGCAGTTCGCAATCTTCACCAAAGAAGGTAGGCTGATCGAACGAAGTGCTGTCGCAGGCAAGAAGGATTTTATCGCTCGGGAAACGAACGAAGTAGTCCTGCTCGTAGTTCACAATGATGCGCTGGGTGCAGGTGCTGGTGAGGCCACCGCAGTCTACAGCCGTGAAGCGGCGTGTGATGGTACCTTTGTTACAAGTGGTATCAAAGTTGGTCAGGATGGTGACCGACGTGATGGTGTCGATGCAGCAGTTGTCGGTAGCGGTAGCGGAACCGTAAGCCCAGAGGCTGGGGTCAAAGTTTTCGCAGGAAACCGTTACGTTGGCAGGAGCCGAGCAAATGGGTTTGAGTTTGTCGTCGACAAACACCTGAACCATACAATCGTTGCTGTGGTCTTCCTCGAAGTCGAGGTCTACGTCGCCCGAAGGAACGTCTACGTCGTATACACGGAAGATAACCGTGATGGTGTCGCCGATGTCTTCGCAGCAGAACTTAACCTGGTCGTGGAATTTATCCACTTCCTGGCAAGTGTTGGTGTTCATACGACGCACTTTGAATTCAACTGGCGAGCAGTTGTCGTACGAACCGTCGTCAAACGTCGATGCGTTTACGAAAATCATGCCGGTAGCACCAAGTGAAACCTGGGTGAACTCGTCGCAAACAGCTGCCGGTGGCGCGCCGTCTTCAACAAATACTTCGAAATTACAAACGGTGGAGTTGCCACAGTCGTCGGTAACAATGTATTTAACATCGGTAGCGCCGAGCGGAAGGTTGTTGGCAAAGCCTACAACACCAAGGGTATCGGGCGCCCAAAGGTTGTTGCCTGGGAACGACGTCAGTGTGCCGTTAACCGTGTAGGTAACACCGTTTACTTCGTATTCAGCAATGATCGAAGCGATACGCGAGCATGCGTCTTCAATGATTACGTCGGGCAGGTTCAAGTCGCTTTCGCAATCGAAAGGATTGGTGCTCACAGTAATATCGTCCGGACAAGCAACTACAGGACCCTGATCATCAACAACTTTGATGAGCTGGATGAAGTAAAGCGGGTTGGTTGTGGGTGGGAACGGCGAAGTTGGCAAACACCAGTCGTAAACCGTCCAGGTGCGCAGGATTTTGTACGTTCCGTCGCAAACTGGAAGAATCTGGTCGTTGTACGCGATGTTCAGTTCGCAGTATGTGCTTGCTGGTGAAAGCGGGAAGTCGAAGCCCAGATCGATGTCTTCGTAGAACGGGGAGCCCGTTACCGAAGGCGACGTAGTGGGATTTTCGCACGATACCGTTACATCAGCAGGGAACGTCACATCGTATACGTGGATGCGTTCGAAGTAGATGAATTGAGTACAGGTCGACTGGTTGCCGCTTGGGTCGGTCGAAGTCCATACACGACGTACATAGGCGCTGATTTCATCGTTGCCGTTGATCGTTTGGTCGCAGTTGAGGTCAAACCACGTGTCAGCATACGTAAGTGTTTGCGGACCGCAGTTTTCGTCAACATCAGGGTAAGCCGCTGCGATATTCAGTTGCACGTCAAGGTAAGCAGGCGTGTAAGTGGTAACCGCGCAGTTGAGGTAGATGTCTTCGCAGGTAAGAACCGGCGCAAGTTTGTCTTCAAATTTGGCATAACCCCAGCAGGAATTGCCCGAGGTAAGATCGCGTACGCGAATTTGAAGCGTCTGACCGATGTTGCCCGAAGTAGCAACGAAGTTGCCGTTGGCAGGAACCCAGGCGCCATTAACTTTGGCCTGAACCTGGAGGTTGCCGTTGGGACAGCCGTTGCCTTCGAGGATCATGTCGGGGAGGATTTCCACCGTACAGTCCTCATCGAGCGAGATCTGAACAAGATCATTACAAGCCAGGGTACATTGGGCGTTGGCAGCCGTACCTACCGATACGATGAGTGCCATTGCAACCAGCCATCCCCAAACTTGAGCGAATGAAGTGTAGTTCGCTTTTTTCATGAGATTAGATTGTGATGTTTGAAAATTAAAAAAAATATTGTTCATGAGTATTAAAGGTATTAAACACATAAAGCCCTCTCGGGCAGAACATCAACCCATCTTTAAGGTCGATGTACAGAATCGGACGAAATACACAAGGGGAATCCTGCGGCGTAGGAATTAAGCACCGGAAAAAGCCGGGCAGAAGGACGACAGGTGGACCTTTTGTAGTTCATGGGATGAACATTTAAATCCGGATTAAATACACAATGCACTTTACAAGTCACAAAGTTACTCAACATTAGCGGAATTTCGCAAGTGAAGTTTGTTAAAGTGTTCATATTTTGTTTTTAAACCGGATTAGATGAAGTGCAAAGATGGTGCCAACTTTGGCCGAACGGCCATTCCAAATTGTAAAACATACACAAAGTGGAAAAATTAACCAACCAGGTTGTTCTCAAAAGCGATTTTGATCAAACTGGCGGTATTGTTTACACCCAACTTCCGCATGATGTTTTTTCGGTGCACACTCACCGTCTGGTCGCTGATGAACAATTTTCCGGCAATATCCTTGTTGTTCATCGCCTGTCCGATGTATGCCATAATCTCCATCTCGCGGCGCGTTAGCCCGAACCTGCGGGCAAAACGACTTTCGAGCAAAGCACCCGGCGAACTGGCGCCCGGCCGCTGATCGGCCAGTACCACGCCCCTGCCCACATACGTCTGGCCCCGTATCACCTCATCAATCGCCCTGTACAATTCCTCTTTACCGGATGATTTGAGCATGTACCCGTCGGCGCCGGACTTAAACGTAGCCTTCACCAGCCTCGCATCATCGTAGGACGTAAATACCAGTATCCGCAATTGAGGATACACCTTTTTTAAACCAATCAGCATTTTAAGGCTGTCGGTGTCCGGTAAACTCAAATCGATCACCAGCAAATCTACCGGCTGCAGACGCATGAGCTCAAGCAACTGTTGGCCGGAGCGCGCAACACCGGCAACTTTAAAGGGTTTGTGCATGCCTGCAGGCGCCGTTAAAACGGTGCGCAAACCTTCCACAAATACGGGCTGATCATCGGCGATCAATACATTCAATATGGTCATTTGACGGGACGGATTACAACTTGCTCTTTACAACTTGTTAGCTGTATTAGCTTCAATTACCATACCATATCAGTTTTTTGTAATGGATGCCCGAGGATAAACTCAAAGTATCGGCCAAACATGGGTCGTCCCGGTTTTTTTGGGGATGAGACATGTGAAGACAGATTGCCTTTTTTTAAAAAATACTATTGTAAATCAGGCATTTAGAAATAAAAGCCCCAGCGGGGCGATAATGTTTGTAGCCCAAGGTTACCCAATGATTCATGGATTTCCCTTCAGGAAATCCGCACGCTCGCCAGCAATTTGCTGAAATTCGTTGGGTCCATACCCAGGTAGTTCGCCAGGTACTTGTGCGGAATGTGTTGTAAAAGATGCGGACTTCGCTTTAAAAGGGTCCTGAACTTCTCTTCCGACGTGTAACTCGACAGCTCAATTTGCCGCTCCAACGCGCCGTTTAACGCCAAAGCAGTAGCCCTGGCAACCATACGTTCCACCTCCCGGTGTCTTTCCATCACCTCCACCAACCGGTCGTGCCGGCAACGCAAAAATACGCTCGCCGTAAGCGTTTCCAAAAAGTACAAGGCAGGCGCCTGCAACAAAAAAGCATCGGCCACGCCTGAAAAAGAAAACGGATAGGTAAATACCACCGTCTGCTCTTTGCCTGCCTCCGTGACGTAATAGGCGCGTTGCGTACCCTCCAATACAAAATACAGGTGACGTTCCACCTCGCCCGCCTGGGTCATCATCGCCTTGCGCGGCAGCTTCAACGGCTGCCAGATTTCGGCAAAAGCCAGCCAGGATGCCTCCGGGAGCGGATGCAATTTGTTGCAAAAGGTGTGGAGATGGGATAAACCCTCGGTCATCTTTAACAAGTATTGGGTACGATTGATTGACGATTGATGATTACATGATTGTTGAATTTTGATATTTTTTGATCTGTGGTGAGTTTGGGATTTGGCACAGCGCTCCATCCCAAGCTTACTACAGATCAAAAAATATCAAAATTCAACAATCATGTAATCATCAATCGTCATTCAATTTATCACCGCACAACAGACACCGTCATCTTCGGATCGTACGATCCTTTGATCACCGGACTCTGCCGGTTGCCGGTGTAATCGCGCACCTTGGAATAGATGTAGTCGTACAATTCGGCGATCGAAACCACTTTGTCCTTGTCCAGGTCGGCTTCACCCTTCAAACCACGGATCAAAAAATGACTGAAAACACCCTGGCGCAAACCCGCCGACTCGAGGGAGGTTTCGTCGGCTTTCGACGACATGATCAGCGCCGTACCCGACACCGATTTGGCCAACGTTTTGTAATACTGGTTCAAAACAGGCTCCTCTTCGCCCGAACGCATCGCAAACAAACTTCCCGAGTGACAGGCATCGGCCAAACACAGCTTGTATTTGGCGCGGCACTTGTTGAACATCTCGGCAATTTCCTCGTGGCTGATTTTGTTGTTGTAACCGTCAAAATCGATGGGCAAAAACGAACCGTTCAATCCGTGGCCCGAGAAATAAAACACCACCAGATCCTGCGGTCCGGCCTGTCCAAAAACATCCTGCATGGTTTCCATGATGTTGTCGTGCGTAGCCTCTTCATCGATGAGGATGGTTACCTGGTTGTCGGGCAAAGCGCCGCCTTCCAAACTTTTTAAAAAAGCGAAAAAACGGTAGGCATCGTCGTCGGTGTAACGCAGCACCGGCATGTGGTTGTAAGCGGCAACACCCACCACTACTGCCCATACTTTCGCATCTGCCGGAGTTGGTGCATCTTCCTGACGAACAACCACGGGATCCGAAACTTGTTGTTCGTCGGGATTGTTTTTGCCGAGGTATTCCCCGGCCCTCCAGTACCCGCTCACTTCCGAGCCGTCGTGTTTGTACAAGGTGCCACGACCGTTGAAAGCTCCTTCTGCCCATTCGCCGTTGAACCTGTCGCCGTTGGCGTACAAACATTCACCTTTGCCGTTGGGCATGCCGTTGGCAAATGCGCCTGTGTATTTTGCCGATCCTTCTTTGTAAACATAAATGCCGTTGCCATCGGAGCAATCACCGTCGATGCAACCGGTTTTACCGCTGTCGACCAAACTTGAGCCGCGGTATTCGCCTTCCGCCCAGGTGCCTTCTTCTTTCCTGCCGTCGGCATAAAATCGCGTGCCTTGACCGTTGGGGAAATTTTCCTTGAAGGAACCGATGTATTTATCGCCGCTGGCAAAATAAAATGTGCCCTGACCCTCAAATTTGCCGTTGGCAAAAGCACCCTCGTATTTGCTGCCGTCGGGATAGGCAAAAACGCCTGAACCAGTCTGACAGTTGCCGCTCAGGCAGCCCGACTGTATGTTGGTGCCATCGTCCTGTTGTTCTTCTTCTTTTTTGGCGATGTATTCTTCCTGGATTTTGCCGCTTCCGTCCACCGGTTTGCCTTTTTTCCAAAGTCCCGTGCGTTTGGTGCCGTCGGCGTAGGTTTTGGTGCCTTTGCCTTCCGGGTACCGGCTTTTCCACTCACCGCTGTATTTGGACCCGTCGGTGTAATAACAAACGCCCATGCCGCTTATTTCCCCGTTTCTAAAGTCGCCTATGTATTTGGCGCCCGACGGGTAAACAAACGTGCCTTTGCCGTTGATGCAGTTGCCTGCAACACATTGAGCATGGATATTGGTTGAAAAAAAACAAAAAACACAAAGGAAAACAGCGAGGGATCTGAACATGGTAACCGGAATAAAAGGATGTTTGGCAAAGATGCGTAGGAAGTGTTAAAACCAATGTGGTTCTTTATTTATTGTATCAAACCGCCTTGAGGTAACCTCGATACACGGGGTTATTTTATTTAGCTGTATTTTTGCAGCTGAAAAAATCGATTTATGGCGCGCACCCAACGTACACAGGCTTTGTTGCAGTTTGCCCTGCTTTGCGGCATCATCCTGTTTGTCAACATCATGGCCAACACGTTTTACTCCAACCTCGACCTCACCGAGGAAAAACGTTTCACGCTGACCAAACCCACCCGTACTTTGTTGGGCGGCCTTAAAGACCGTGTTTACATTCAAGTTTTGCTCGAAGGCGACTTCCCAGCCGGTTTCAAACGCCTGCAAACGGCTACCCGGGAAATGCTCGACGATTTCCGCAGCGTAACCGGCTACATCGATTACAGTTTTGAAGATCCCAACCAGGGATCGGTTGAAGAAATCAACGACCGCCGCAAAGCCCTCGCCGAACAAGGCATCGCTCCGGTCAATTTGCGCGTGGCCGACCAGGGACAAAGTTCCCAAAAAATCATTTACCCCGTGGCCATCATTCACTACGGCAACCGCCGTATTCCGGTCAAATTGCTCGAAAACGATTCGCCAAACATGAACCCCGAGGAAACCCTCAACACCTCGGTGAGTTTGCTCGAATACAAACTGGCCAACGCCATTAAAAAACTACAGGCCAACGCCAAACCGGTTGTATTTTTTACCGAAGGACATGGCGAACTCACCGAATTGCAAACAGCGGATTTTGAACGCAGTTTGCGCCAGTTTTACGAAACCGACCGTGTTTTGCTCGATTCGGTGGTGCAACTCAAACCCGACCTGTGCAACCTGCTCATCGTCGCCAAACCCAGCACCGCCTTTTCCGAACGCGACAAATTTAAATTAGACCAGTACATCATGCAGGGCGGAAAGGTCATCTGGCTCATCGACCGCCTCAATGCCGACCTCGACAGCATGCGCCACACCGGCAGGTTTATGCCTTCCGATTTTCCGCTCAACCTCGAAGACATGTTGTTTAAATACGGCGTGCGCATCCAGCCCGACCTGGTGCTCGACCTCGAGTGCACCAAAATACCCCAGGTCGTCGGACAAATGGGCAACGCTCCGCAACTTGCGCTTTTCGACTGGTACTATTTCCCCGCCGTACAATCGTCGGCCAACCATCCGATGGTTAAAAACATCGATCAGGTGGAACTTAAGTTTTGCTCTTCCATCGACACGATCCGCACCAAAACACAGGTTAAAAAAATACCCATCCTCAAATCCAGCAGGTACAGCCGCTTGCAGTTCAGTCCCATCGACCTGAACTTCAACATCCTGCAGGCAGAACCCGATCCGGCCAAATTCAACAAAGGCGCCCAAACGGTGGCCGTTTTGCTCGAAGGTGTTTTCCCTTCCAATTACGAAAACAGGGTTTCGGAGGAAATGATGGCCGGCATGCGCCAAATGGGTATGGAATTTAAACCCCAAAGTGTTGAAAACCGCATGCTGGTGATCAGCGACGGCGACGTGGTTGCCAACATTGTGCGCGACTCGGCGGCACGCCAATGGTACCCGCTTGGTTTCAACCGTTTCGAAAACGAAACCTACGCCAACAAGGAACTTATGATCAATGCCGTGGAGTACCTCATCGAGGCCAACGGCGTAATCGAAGCACGGGCCAAAGAAGTCAAACTGCGCCTGCTGGACAGCGTACGCGCCCGCGACGAAAAAAACACCTGGCGGCTGGTGAACATCGTATTGCCGCTTGCCTTCCTGGGCATGTTTGGCTGGTTTTTCAATTGGAGAAGGAAGAGGAAGTATGCTCGGTAATTTAAGTTTTAAGTAAAATAAAACATTGAATATTTTATAATATGAAATAAAATTAATATGTTAACATCAAAAAAAGAAAATGATATTTTGGAATATAAATATATTTTTGTCAGGCAGCACCTTTCAAAGTTTAATTGAGTTGCTGATGTTTAAATTCACCTCAAAACATTAAACCAAACAACCGTATTTTTTTGTTTAGACATTGCTTCCCCGGCAATTTTTTATTCCCCTTTTGCCTGAATCAGGCCTGAAACCATAACCCACTGTTTGTAGTAAATAACTTTTGAATTCTGTATGTGCATGCACCTACGGGGTTGAATTTATTTTTAAAAAAATGGGACAACTCTAAAATGCTTTTGTTTCAATTTATCCATATCCAGGCAATGATTTAAAAATGAAAAATGTAATTGGAATTTCTTTAATGATGATTGTTTTCATTTTCGAAGCAAATGGTCAAACTGATTTCAAAAAAAATCTAATCCAGGTTGGCCGTAGTGGATATTATTTTGGAGATCAACCATTCAGATTTGGAAGATCTGGGGTCGGATTTAAAAATCACGGCATTAGAATAATTGCTTCCCTACCTTATTTATCCTATACAAGACGCCAATTCAACCATTTCGGTTTCAGGGTAAGTTTTGAACAGTATGATGTAAGATATTGTAAAGGTTGCCCTCGACCTGAACCAATGACAGTCACCAATAGGCAGTTCTATCAAATTCAAGCTGGGGTGGTTGCCTATGTTTTTAAAGCCAATAAATTCGAAACCGTGGTGAGTTTAAATGCTGTTCGAAGATTTCGTGGATTTGATATCGGCATCTTATTCTACATAGACAAAGGTTGGTGGGAGGAAGCAATAACATTTGTACATGACATCAATGCCTGGGGAGGCAGTGCTGGCCTGGAGATGAAATACAGATTTTATAAAAATTTTTCAATCGGTCTTAAAGGTGAATACATTCGATTTGATACCAATCCTAAAAACCAGTTGGGGTTAAACTGCAATATCGGGTATGAATTTTAGGAAGAAAAAGCCTAGTCATTTTTCGCAACAACCGGATTTTAACCTTCGTCCTATGCGCCTCATTTTCCTTCTAATTGGTTTTTTAACTTTCCAGGCTGCTCACGCCCAGACGCACGACAACGTCTGGATGAACGGCAATTACAATAAATATTACATAGATTTCGCCAGTTTTCCGCCAAGTCTTTACACGGTAAACAGCGATTACACCTTCCTGCGTACAATGGCCTTTATGAATGACAAAGATGGCAATCCCATGTTTTATTCCAACGGTTGCACGCTTCAAAATGCCGAGCACGAGGAGATGGAGAATGGAGATTCTTTGTTGCAGATCGATTACTTCTGTACGTCTGATGGATATATGAACCTGGCACACAGCGCCGGCTTAACGTTGCCCTCCTTTACTCCCGACCAGTACATTATGTTTAGTTTAAGCGCCGGTTACCCACTTCCTCCGGTTCCTTGCCAAACCAACCGAATGGTGGCACACTACATCGACATGTCAGCCAACCAAGGATTAGGTGCGGTTACGTTAAAAGAGCAACTCATTCTATCCGGTTGCTTTCAGGAACCTACAGCCAACCGACATGCCAACGGGCGCGATTGGTGGATTCTGCTGCCTGACAACCAACAAGGCCGTTTTTTTCGTTGGCTTCTTACACCTTTGGGGCTGGAAGGTCCATGGGAACAAATACTGCCAAATCCAACTGCTGGCAACGATTCATCTTGCGCATGGTCTGAATTTTCTTCTGATGGATCCCGTTATTTGATAAATCAATGTCACGTTGGGGTGATTATGTACAATTTCAACCGATGCACCGGCGAGCTTTCCAACGGGAATTTTCTAGTGAGAAATACAGCATGGAATTTTGGCGCAACTTTTTCACCCGACAGCAAGTTGCTTTACACCGTTGATAGTATTTCAACCAAATTGGTGCAATACGATTTAAACGCACCTGATGTGAACGCTTCCCAGGAACTTATTGGAGTTTGGGACGGCGCCCTGGACTCTTGGCAAATACCCACAGTGTTCGGTTTTATGCAACACGGTCCCGATGGCAAATTGTACATTTGGGGCGGCGGCAGCCATTACATGCACATTGTGGATTTCCCCAACCGGCGCGGGACGGACTGCGGCTTGCGACAGCGTGCCATTGAGTTGCTCGGCACCAGTGCAGGTGCAAGCATTTATTTTCCCCGATACCGTTTGGGGCCGATTGACGGCAGCTCTTGCGATACACTGGGTTTAAACAACCACCCCAGCGCATTGTTTCGGCACGATTTGGAAGATACCCTGGCGCCGTTGCAAGTTACTTTTACCGATGCTTCTTCCTACGAGCCTACGTCGTGGCAATGGGATTTTGGAGACGGTACCATGAGCCAGGATACCAATCCGGTGCATACTTACGCCCTATCCGGCACGTACAACGTTTGTCTCATTGCCGCCAATGCTTTTGCTGCAGATACCTTTTGCAGTTCGGTGACGGTGGGTACAACAAGTCTTCACGAACTTCCTGTTTTGCCCCACATAAGCATTTCACCCAATCCATTCTCTCAGGAAATTCGGGTGCATCTTTCCGCCCAATTGGACATCGAACCGCGATTCATCCTTTCCGACATGTATGGTCGTCAAATCACAAACACGACCCTTCGCGATTTTGAAACAAACATACCCTTGCCGGGTTTACCCAATGGCGTGTACGCGTGGCAGTTGTTTTGGAAAGGCGTGCAAACGCAGCAGGGGAAAGTGGTGAAGGTGGAATAATTGAAACTTCTATAAGTTCACCTCCCAATTAATAATCCGACGTAATCAACAAATCCAAACTCGTACTTTTCAACTGAAACCGCTCACCCAAATAGGTGTTGGTCAAACAGCCTTTGTAGGTGTACACACCATTGCGCAGACCTTCGTGGCTGGTGATGAGTTGAATGATGCCGCCATTTTCTGCTTTTAAAAGCAAAGAACTGAGGATGTTGCTGATGGCGTCCGAGGCGGTGCGCGCTACGCGGGAAGGGATGTTGGGCACACAATAATGCGTTACCCCGAATTTTTCAAAGGTCGGTTTGTCGTGCGAGGTGATTTCCGACGTTTCAAAACAGCCGCCCTGGTCGATGCTCACGTCGACGATGACGGAGCCGGGTTTCATACGTTGCACGATATCGGCCGAAACCACCATGGGCGTACGCGCCTGCGCCGAGTGGATGGCGCCGATGGCCACGTCGGCCGTGAGCAGTTGCTCGCGTAAATGCACCGGATTGATGATGGAAGTATGCAACTGGCGGCCCACGTGTTTTTGCAGGCGCATGAGTTTGTACACATTGTTGTCGAAAATACGCACTTCAGCGCCCAATCCTATGGCGGTGCGTGTGGCAAATTCAGCCACGACGCCTGCACCGAGAATG
>JADLBE010000386.1 GCA_020847915.1 Saprospiraceae bacterium
ATTGCTGTTCAATCCGCGGAGCTCGAATTACAAAGCCCGTATACCCAACTCCATCCTGCAGGTCGCAGCCAGTATTGAAGGGCGTTACGAATGGGTCATAGTGGACGGCAACCTCGAGGATGATCCACAGTCCGTTTTGTTCGAATATTTAAAAACCGGGGCATTCGGTTTTTTCGGCGTTACGGTGATGCCCGGCCAGCAATTGAAACAGGCCATCCCCATTACCAAAGCCGTAAGATTACAATACCCCAACATCATCAACATCTGGGGCGGCTATTTCCCTTCCAACCAAATGGAACCCGTCCTGAAATCCGGTTATGTTGATTTTGTAATCAACGGTCCCGGCGACCAGGTTTTCCCTCAACTGTTGGATGCCCTGACAAACGGCACTTCCCACTACGACATCCGGAGCATTGCCTTTATGGAAGGCGACCGGCTGGTAAAAACACCCAAGGAACCCCTGCTCGAATACGACAGTTTGCCCGATCTTCCCTACCAAAAACTCGATCGGTTTTACCCCTTGTCGCGCTACCTCGGCCGCAGCTACCTCGGACAAAAAACCATCGCCTACCACAGCAGTTTTGGTTGCCCTTTCAAATGCTCTTTTTGTGCGGTGGTGCCCATTTATGAAGCCCGCTGGAACGGCAAATCCGCCGAAAAAATTTTCAAGGACATCCTGTATTTGAAAGAACGTTACGGTGGCGATGCCATCGAATTTCACGACAACAACTTTTTCGTTTCCGAAAAAAGAACGGTGGAATTTGCACGCCTCGTCAAAGGACACGGCATTACCTGGTGGGGCGAAGCCCGCATCGATACGCTCGACAAATACAGCGACGAAAGCCTGGCGCTGATGCGGGAAGCCGGGTGTAAAATGATTTTTTTCGGGGCCGAGTCGGGCAGCGATGATTTGCTGGCGTACATGGACAAAGGCGGCAAACAAACCGGCAGCCAGATCCTTAAGTTTGCGGAAAGACTGAAAAAATTCGACATCATCCCCGAATATTCCTTCGTTTTGGGGTGGCCGGCCGCCAACGAACAGGAAGCCCTTCGCCAGGTAGATGCAGAAATCGATTTCATCCGCAAGGTAAAAGAGATCAATCCTGCGACGGAAATCATCATTTACGTGTACAGTCCGGTGCCTACCGAAGGATCGCAGATGTACGAGCAGGCCAAACAATTGGGTTTTACGTTTCCCCAAAATTTGGAGGACTGGCTGCTGCCGGCTTGGGAAAAGTTCGACATGCGAAAAAACCCGCTCACACCCTGGCTCACCGCCCGTGTGATCGACAAAATCAAAAACTTCGAAACGGTGCTCAACGCGTACTATCCTACCGTTTCCGATATCAAACTCAACCCGCTGCAACGCCGCGTTGTTCGGTTGGCAGCCGCCTGGAGGTACCGGTGGAAAATCCACAGTTATCCCTACGAATTGAAAGCCCTGCAGCGCTTTTGGCTGAAATACCGTCAACCCGAAACCGAAGGATTCTGATGATGCGCCGGCTCCTTCGTCCACTCATGTACCACCTGTACAGGCCTTTGTTGCTGCATTACCTTCGCAAAGACCGGCGCTACCGCTACGATGGCCTGCGCATGCTGGTGCCCAAAAGTGTGTTCCACCCGGCATTTTTCGGCAGCTCCAAAGTGTTTGCCGCATTTTTAAAAAAACAAACACTCACCGGTCTTTCCCTGCTAGAAATCGGGTGCGGCAGTGGCCTGCTTTCCCTGACGGCCGCACGTTTGGGCGCCCGGGTAACGGCCTGCGACATCAATCAGGCTGCCGTAGACGCCACCCGGAAAAACGCGCACACAAACGGTTTGACGGTAGAAACGGACCTCTCAGACGTTTTTGACAATGTACCCAAACAACCTTTCGACCGCATCGTAGTGAACCCGCCCTTTTACC
This sequence comes from Saprospiraceae bacterium, assembly GCA_020847915.1. Lineage (GTDB taxonomy): Bacteria > Bacteroidota > Bacteroidia > Chitinophagales > Saprospiraceae > M3007. Next base: position 1,907 of record JADLBE010000386.1, read on the forward strand.
AGGGAAAACCCACCGACGCGGCATCGCATGCCTGGTACTGCGGCCCGGAATTCGATTTTTTTCACCGTTTTTTCAAGGATTTGCCACACTTCGTACATGCCGAAAGCCAGGTTTGGATGATCCTCGCCGATACCTGCGACATGGATGGCATCCGGCGCGTGGCGGAAATGTACGGCTGCACGCTGACCACACTTTTTGAGAAAAAACGGTTTATGGAAACGTTTATAGTTGCAAGTGGAAAGCTGAAAGTGGAAAGCTGAAAGCTGAAAGCTGAAAGTAAACGCCACTTTCAGCTTTCCACTTTCAGCTTCTGGCCATTCTTTCCAAAAACTCCTCCCTTTTTTTGGGAGAAATGCCAATTTGTGCGCCATTTTTCATCAACAAATAGCCGCCTTCGGTTTTTACGTAGCGCTGCACTTCGCGCAGGTTTACGAGGTAACTGTTGTGCACACGCATGAACGATTCGTTGTCGAGCATGAGTTCGTATTCGCGCAGGTTTTTGCTTACCAGCACCTTGCGGCCGTCGCGCAGTTGAAATTGGGTATAAGAGCCTGCGGCTTCGCAATAAACGATTTCATCAACGTTTAGGAACTCCAGTCCGTCGGCGGTGGCCAAACAAATGCGGCG
>JADLBE010000387.1 GCA_020847915.1 Saprospiraceae bacterium
AAATAGTAACCAGTTGTTTTCGTTGCATTGTTTAGGATTTAAATATTTGTAAAAATGAACCGTAAAGTTAACAGCAGTTTGTTAACTCAAACCAAAGTTGTTATTAAAAATCATTAGACGGGGCCGTCTAATTCATTCATTTTCAGCACGTCCCGAACAACCGCCCTTGCCTCCATCAAAATGGACATTAAATATTCATAATTCATATTTTCTAAGGTGATCCGGGAATAAAACATGTCACGGATTTGAATGTAATGGCGGTATGCAAGGTCATGATTGCCTGTAAGTCCAACAAAATCAGCCCACAACGGAACAATGGTGGGATCAACCATTGCATTTACGTGTTCAAATCCCACATGTAAAATGATGTTGTTGCGGTTTCGTACGAGTTGCATGTGCACAATGACAGGTACTTTATATTTCAACAGTACATCGATAAACTCAGGATCTATGTTTTTGGCCTTGCTGACGTCCGTCGCTAATTCCGTTGCCTTGACTCCATGGTATTGCATCAGTTGTTTCAAAAACCCATCGCGATCGCTGAAATAATGGTAAAATCCCGATTTGTTTAGCCCGACGATGCGTGCCAACTTTTCGATTTGCACACCCTCAAGACCTTCATGTGCCAACAGATCGTAACCGCCTTCGATCCATTTTTCGTAGGATTTGTCCTTTTTCATGGTAGCGAAAATACTGTAAATATTCAAAATATAACGAATTGCCCAACCTTCCTTATTTTCCCCATCTAAAACCAGCACCAACCATGCGTCTCCTACCCATCGGTCTGTTTCTTTTTTGTTTTTTGCAAAAAGCCTCCGCCCAAATCGCTTTCGAAGCCCGTTTCCCAACCTTCCTCGACACAGCAGCCTACCTCAACGGTGTGAGCTGGATCGATGTGGACAACGACAACGACCTTGATGTGTGTGTAAGCGGCATCGGCGGCACGTTCCCAAACAACACCAATCCCAACGCCATTTTTATCAACCAGGGCAACGGCGTTTTTGAAAATACCGGACTCATCAACAGCACGCAAAAAGACGGCATGCGCCACGGTTGGTCGGATGTGGACAACGATGGCGACCTCGACGTGTATTTCGGCGCCACCTGGAACAATGGCGGCGTAAATGAACTTTGGCTCAACAACGACGGCACATCGTTCACCCTCACCACCGGCACCGGCGCCACACCCAACACACCACAACCCTACGAAGGCACGGTAAGCTGGGCCGATTACAACAACGACGGATTCACCGACCTCTTTGTCGCACGTTGGAACAACCTCAAAAATGTGTTGTATAAAAGCAATGGCGACGGCACGTTTTCCGCCGTGCCCACAGATGCCATCGTAACCGACCTCGACTGGACCTCCGGCGGGTTCTGGGGCGATTACGACAACGACCGCGACCAGGACCTGTACGTGGTCAATTACCAAACCGGCGCTTCCGCCCCCGGCATCAACGACCTTTTCAGAAACAACGGCGACGGTACGTTTACCAAAATAACCACAGCCGGTCCGGCCGTCACCGATGCCCAAAATACCCGCTCGGCCAACTGGGTGGACGCCAACAACGACGGCTTGCTCGACCTTTTTGTGTGCAACCAGTTTGGACAAAACCTATTGCACCTCAACCTCGGGAACGGCACCTTCGGTTCGCAACCTGTAGGCTCGCCCGGGTACACTGCCTGGTCGTCGAACTGGGGCGATTTCGACAACGACGGCGACCAGGATCTCATTACCATCGGTTTTTGGGATGCCGAAAGCCGTTTTTACCAAAACGACGGTTTGGGAAACCTTACAGACATCACCAATTTTTTCCCCAACATCTTCCCGCTCGCCACCAACGGTTCCAACAGCAACGGCGTCATATTTGTAGATGAGGACAACGACGGCTGGCTTGATCTGCACATCACCCAGCCAGGGCCGGGCGTAGCCGATTATTTTTACCACAACCTCGGTGCGCCCTGCAAATCATGGCTGGAAATTAAACTCACCGGCACGGAATCCAACCGCGCCGCCATCGGCGCTACCCTGCGCGCCAAAGCCAACATCAACGGCGCGCCGGTGTGGCAGATGCGGCAGGTTTCGGCCCAAACCTCGGCTACGGGCCAAAATCCGCAAAGGCAACATTTCGGCTTCGATCAGGCTGCCGTTGCGGATACCCTCATCGTGGAATGGCCTTCGGGCGCCACCTGTGTGTTTACCCAATTTGCTCTGAACCGCCTCGTGGAAATTGTGGAAGACTGCTCGGTGAACGTGCTTAAAGAGGCAACGCCGGTGGAAGGCTCCACCAATTTGCTGACCTTATGTACACCCGCAAAGGACACCCTGCTGACGCCTCCTTCCGGTCCGGGTGGCACGTGGACAGCCAGTTGCGACCTGTGCATCTCTTCGGACGGTTTGTTCCTGGCTTCAACACTCGACACAGGCTCCTACACTGTGTTTTACAGCCAGGGCGGCATTTGTGGAACGATTGATACCGTGTTGATTACGCTTGCCGGTCCACCAGCCATCACCGCCGTGGGCGACACCACGGTGTACGCCGGCGAGCCCGTGCAACTCAGCGCTACCGGCGCCGTAACGTACACCTGGATGCCCACAAACGGACTGAATTGCACCGAATGCGATAACCCGTTGTTCACAGCCGATACCACCACCACATTTACCGTGACCGGCTTAAATGACGCAGGTTGTGTGGGCACAGATACGGTGCGTGTGGACGTACTTCCGGAACCGATATTTGTGATGCCCAACGCATTCACACCCGACGGCGACGGCACCAACGATGTGTTCAACGCCGTGTTTGAAGGGGAAATTTTCGAACAATATACACTGGCCATTTACAACCGCTGGGGACAAAAGATTTTCACCTCCACCCGTCCTGCCGAAGGCTGGAACGGCAAAAACGCACCGTCAGACGTCTATGTGTATGTGTTTGATTATCTGCTTATTGATGGAAAAACGGGGCAGGAAAAGGGGGAAGTTACGGTGATAAGGTAATGCGGAATGCGGAAAAAATTAAACAGGCATGGATATTCAAAAAAGCATGCATTTGAGAACCATCTTTTTTCTTTTTTGCCAATTGGTTTGTGTTCAACACGCCGATGCACAGGGCTATTCCTATTGGAACCGTTGCGGCGATTATTTCGATGCCCGGCCGTACCCCGCCGATACCTTTGCCGTAAAACAACAGGAGTACACCTGGGGTACATCCCGGGTCGTACTCACCGTTTTGCGGCATAAAATTTTGCAGGAAGACCAGGTATGGTTGGAACAAACGTACAACGGCAATCCCTTTCGTGGAAAATACCTTTGGCGGCATCGGAAATGAAAGCGGCGTGGCCGTGTCGCGCGAACAAGTTGTCCCAGGGTATTTTTTGGTGTACGCCGCCGACGAATTTACCGGCACGTTTTACCTCATTACACAAAACGGCGATTGGTTCGAACTGCCCGGCGTCGAGTTGTTTGTTGATAAGAATCAAAGCGTTGTATACACCCGAACCCCGGCCGAATGCGGGAAATGCCGGGTGAGCGATTTTGATATAAAAACCCAGGAACTAACCACAGGCTGGTCGGATGGCGAGGGGCACCCTTTTCCGAAAAAGGCCGGTTTAAAAGCTACATTCTGGTGGATAAAAGACGAGGAATGGGTGAAGTGGTGAAAATCACACCACCTGCAACTTCGCAAACTTCAAAACTATCCTTCTTTCCGGCAACTCGTCGCCTTCCGCGCTTGCGAAGAAAATTACAATTTATTTTTCCTGAAGTATTTCAACAAACTGCTCTATTCCAACAACCTGAACTGGAGGAAAATCCTCAGTTGAAAGCACCTGAAAATGGCGATCATTGCTTACCAAATACTCAGCCTGTGCCGCCACATAACAGTCCACAAATTTATTGTCGTCAGGATCTTTCTCTATAAGCTGCCAGTTAAAATACACTGTGACCAAAGTCACATTGGATCGGTTGGCAAAACCTTCCAGAATATTGGCAGAAACTATGCCATTGGTCTTTTCAATTAATTTTTCTTCGTATTCTAATAAAATATCCTGAGTCACCGCAATTTCCAAACTACCATCAAGGATACGATCAAAAATAACTCGGTAAGGAGAACGCCGGGGAATAGAAACCAACAATGCACTTGTGTCTAGGACAATACGCATATTTGAAGGTTGAAGTTCTATTCAGGATGAACGGTTGTACGCATGTGTTCAGCTGCCCATTCCCGCATAGTCTTCTCCGTCCAGCCTTTTTCATCCCAAAATTGGTCAGCCTCATCCCTCGCTTTTTCCAAAAAATAATTGGAAATAATGGTCTTGATTTCCAAAAGATCATTTTCAGAAACATCAAAACTAAAAACCTTTAACAATTCGAGTTGCAGGTTGGTCAACTTGTTCTGAGCTGTCATTTTATATGTTTATCTACAAAAATAACGCTTTCGAAGCAACAAAGCAAAATTTCGCAGTTCCCCACGCTCCATTTTCGACTTCGGACATTGCACTTCGGACTTTTTTTTCACATAACCTGCAACTTCGCAAACTTCAACACAATCCTTCTTTCCGGCAACTCATCGCCTTTAAACTGGATCGCAGCCACCTTGTTGTCTTTCGCGCCATCCACGCTCAACACCTTGCCTTCACCGAATTTCAAATGCAACACGGTCGCACCGGCCACGATGGCGTCGGGTGCCGAAGGTTTGAACCCTGCCGGATCGATGGCGGGTTGCGCCGACGCCTGCTGACGGTTGCGCGGGGTGGCAAACGAGCCGCTCACACTGGCCCGGGGCGATACTGGCGCCTCTTTGGCCGACGCCCTGCCTGCTCCGATACCACCCACGATATCAAAGTGTTTTTCATCAATTTCTTCCAGGAAACGTGAAGGATCATTTTCACGGATCTGTCCGTATTTGTAGCGGTGTTTGGCAAATGTTAAAGTTAAAAATTCCTTGGCGCGGGTAATGGCCACGTAAAAAAGGCGCCGTTCTTCGTCCAGCCCGTTCGGGTCCTCGAACGACATAAACGACGGAAACAACGTTTCTTCCAAACCCGTCACAAACACACTTTTGAACTCGAGGCCCTTGGCGCCGTGTACACTCATGAGGGTAATCTGATCCTGTCCGTCGTTTTTTTCGTCGGCATCGCTCAGCAGGGAAATGGTTTGAAGGTACAACGACAAGGTGCGTTCGCCGGGCTCGCCGGTTTCGAGGTCGGGTTCCGGGTTGTCGGTGAATTCGGAAATGGCGTCGAGCACCGCCTGGGCGTTTTCGAGGCGACTGATGCCTTCCGGACTCGTGTCGGCCTTGAGGTGCACAAGCAAGCCTGACTGCCGCAAAATGTCGTCGGCCAGTTTCGAAGCCAAATCTTTTTCGGCGCGTTGCTGCCAGTTGCTTACCAGGAGGTAAAAGTTGTGCAAAGACTGCCGGGCCTTAGGGTTTACATCGAGCGCGGGGTCGCGCAAAGCTTCCCACAGACTGATGTTTTTGCCGGAGGCAAGCATCACGAGTTTGTCCACCGTGGCGTCGCTGATGCCGCGTGTAGGGTAATTGATCACCCGGCGCAGGGCTTCCTCGTCGCGCGGGTTCACGGCAAGACGCAGGTAACCCACAAAATCTTTCACCTCCTTGCGCTGGTAAAACGACATGCCTCCAATGATGCGGTACGGCATGTTGTGGCGGCGAAGGTGTTCTTCAAACTTCCGGCTTTGCGCGTTGGTGCGGTACAGGATCGCGATTTCGCTGTTGGGCAGGTGGTAGCGGTGTTTTTGCTCGAGGATGCTGTCGGCCACGCGGCGTCCTTCCTCATCGTCGGTGGTGCATTTCAGCAGTTTGATCTTGTTGCTTTCCTCGCGGTCGGTCCAGATCGTTTTTTGCAGTTGTTTGCGGTTGTAACTGATCACCTCGTTGGCAGCCTGCACGATGTGGTGCGTGCTGCGGTAGTTTTGCTCGAGTTTGTAAGTCCGCAAATTGGGGTAATCCTTCTCAAAATCGAGGATGTTGTCGATGGTGGCGCCGCGGAAAGCGTAGATGCTCTGGGCATCGTCGCCAACGACGAACACGTTTTCCGGACTGCCGTCGTATTTCAACAGGCGGCGCAGGATGGCGTATTGCAGGAAGTTGGTGTCCTGAAACTCATCCACGTGGATGTAGCGGAAACGGTTGCGGTATTTTTCGACGATGTTGTCGGGGTTCTCCCGAAACAGGCGGTACAGTTGAAACAGCAGGTCGTCGAAGTCCATGGCTCCGGCGCGCTGACAGCGGTTAAGGTAGGTTTCGTAAATATCCACCACGTACGGACGGCGCTGCTGCCGGTCCTGCGACATCATGTCCGCATTTTCGCGGTAGGCCGTGGGCGACAACAAATTGCTTTTCGCCAGCGAAATGCGCGAGCGTATGGCCGAGGCGTTGTAGGCGTTGGGATCGAGGTTTTTTTCCTTGATGATGGAGCGCAGCAGGCTCGTAGTATCGTCGGTATCGTAAATGGAAAAACTGGATGGAAAACCAATTTTTGATGCCTCGGCGCGCAAAATGCGGGCAAAAATGGAGTGAAAGGTTCCTGCCCAGACCTGTTGTGCACGGGCGCCCACCACTTTTTCAATACGGTCTTTCATCTCTTTGGCCGACTTGTTGGTGAACGTCAGCGTCAGGATGTTGTACGGAGGAATGCCCTGCTCGATGAGATGAGCGATTCGGTAAGTAAGCACGCGTGTTTTGCCCGAACCCGGACCGGCAATCACCAGTATGGGGCCATCGGTTTGGGTAACGGCTTCGCGTTGTACAGGATTGAGTTCGTCGAGGTAATGCATCGTACGCAAAGGTACGGAGAGTTTAAAGTTTAAAGTTTAAAGTTTAAAGTCCGCGTTTCGTCAGATCTGTGGTATCCGCGTTCCCAATAAGATGCCAAAGGGGAACGCGGAGTACGCGGATCTGACGAAACGCGGACTTTAAACTTTAAACTTTAAACTTTAAACTAATAAGCCGCCCCGACATTTCGGAGCGGCCATGGTTGATGTACTCGTTAATCGTAACAAGTATGCTTCACTGTTTCAACATCTTTTGCACACCATGTATATTGCCATCAAGGTACAATTGCAGGAAATACATACCCGGAGGCAGCAAGGCTGCGTCCAGGGTGATGTTTTGGGGGCCCGCGCTGGTTGTCACATCGTAAATAACAGCCACATTACGGCCTGAGATGTCGGTCAAAACAACACGAACATCAGATTGTTGCGGGAGATCGAAAGTTATGTTTGCAGCAAATTGCACCGGATTGGGGTACACGGCGAGGCGGTTGGCGTTTTGTGCCACTACTTCCTGAACACCCACGGTCACCACCGAATCGAGCGCTACGGCGATGTCGTTTACGGCGATGCCGAAACCAATTTTGCCTACGAGACTTGCACTGCCCGTAGCGAGATTGACGGTAAACAACTGATCGAACGCCGAACCCACGCCGTTGAGGCTTTGGTAGGCTGTGTTGGTGTTGGTTTCAAAATCAAAATAAATGTCGAGGTCGCCGCTGGCATCGCCGGGGTTGAGCATCAGTCCCGACAAGCCTACCGTGTTTTGCGTGCCGTTGTTGGGTGGCACTTGCGTGCAAAATACGTTGAGCGAATCGTCGTACGTGAACAGCGTGGTGGTCGTGGCGCCATTGAAACTGTTGGTGTATGCGCAGGACCCAATGGAAGGATCGGCGCCTGCGTTCGGGTCGCCGGCAGCGAAAGCAAGCGTGCCGTCGGTAGCTACGAGTACACCTGTTTCGGGGTGCAAACGGAAGTTGGCGTTGGAACTGGATACCACACGGATGCGGTCTACCGTCGGGTTGAAATCAAACCCAATTTTACCCAAATTGGCGCCCAGCATGATGGGTGCAGCGCCGATGGGTGTGCATACCGCTGTTGTGGGGTTCACCACGTACAACATGGCTTCGCCGGTGGTGTTGTTGTAACCCAGCGCGTACAGTTCGCCGGTGGCAGGGCGCACGTCGAGTCCCACAAGTACCTGACCCATGGCCAGGCCGGAAATGGCTACGGCAGTGCGGATCAGTTCGGTGTTGTCCGAATCAAAAGTCAAAAGATTGTTGTTCGAGGCCAGGGCGTACATAAGCCGGCCACTTATTGTTGCCGGCACCGTGCGGTCGATGGCCACAGCGATGTCGGAAAGTGCAACGCCCAGTCCAACTGGACCAATCGGTGTAGTTTGTCCGTTCGAGAGGTTGAGGGAAAAAAGCACGTCCGTGATTGCGATGTCGGTATTGGCGACCAGCAGCGCCACATTGGCGGAACTTTCGTTGTCGAAAAAGATGTCGATGTCGAGGGTTGGATCGGTCAGGTTGAGGAAAATGCCCGAATTGCCGATGGTGTTTTGGGTGCCGTTGTTCGGCGGGATTTGGGTACTGAGGATGTTGAGCGAGTCGTCGTACGTATACAAGGTGGTGCTTGTGGCGCCGATGTAACTGTTGGTATAGGCGCACGAACCGATGGCAGGATTCACGCCTTCGTTCACGTCGCCGGCGGCAAAAGCGATCATGCCGTCGATGGCCACGATGGCGCCTGTGACTGGGTGGAGCCTGAAGTTGGCGTTGGAGCCGGCCACCACACGAATGCGGTCAACGGTCGGATTAAAATCAAAACCAATGTTGCCCAGGTTGGCGCCGAGGTTGATGGCGGCCATACCCATGGCAGTTGCGGTGGCTGTTGCGGGATTGATCACATAAAGGCGCGCTTCGCCGGTGGTGCTGTTGTATCCCAGGGCGTATAGTT
>JADLBE010000388.1 GCA_020847915.1 Saprospiraceae bacterium
GAAAACGATAAGGTAGTGGAATTGAAAAAATACCTCTGGAGTCCTGCGGAGGCGTTGGGCGAAGACTGGGAGCCGTTTTAGAGCATGTTGATTTTTCAACACGCTCTTTTACAACCAAACCTCCTTACTCTGCGTTATTTTTAAAAATGCGGATATGAAACACCTCCACATCGTCGGCATCTTTTCCGTTGCCATCATGTTTTTTTTCACACTGCTGGGCTGGTTCCCGGACGGCGTATTTGCTTTGCTCGTATCGTTTCTAATTCCCGTGTTGATCGTGTGGATGGTTGTAGCCATCCTGAAATCAGGCCCGGAGCCCAAACCATTAAAGTTGGAGGAAGAAGAGCGGCCGTTTTACGAAAACACCTAACTCCAGGCTCGGCATTTTGCACACTTACAGTGTCCTTCTGCACAGTTATCAGAAATATTGAACGGTTCCGTCCAATAAGCTGCAACATTGCACAGTTAATTGATTCCGGGAAACCTCCCAACAAATCAAGTAGTACTGACGCTGAGCCACTGTCAGAATGTAACCACAACCTCAAACCTTGAGAAACCAGTACGTGAGTCGCTCCATAACCATGGAGTGGCTCATGTTTTTTTAGGTCTCTAGGCTTCCCGCGTCTCAGCCACTTTGGCCTCTTTTTTCCAGCTCGAGCGTTTTCTGAAAAACTTCGGATGCACCACCAGCAATCCGAACGACTCGCCCTCTTCCTTCTCCTGTTTGGCATGGTGGGCGCCGTGTGCGCGCAAAATGGCGCGTGAATAGGTGCTGTCCAGCTGTTTAAACCAGGAAAAACGGCGGTGGATGTACACGTCGTGGATGAGGAAATACGTGAGTCCGTACAACGAAATACCCACCCCGATGAAAAACACCCAAAAGTGCGGCGTCATGCTGCCAAACATGTAAGAAAATGCGGATGGAATGGCAAAAACGAGAAAAAAGCGGTCGTTTTTTTCAAAAAAACCGTGTTTGTGGTGTTTGGGCTGGTGGTGGTCTTCGTGCCAGTTCCACAAAATGCCGTGCATTACGAACTTGTGCGTGAACCACGCCATAAATTCCATACCGACATACGCGGCAAGCGTTACCAAAGTATAAAGAAGCCAGGGAGCCATGAGAATTGGTCTGTTAGTCTGTTAGTCGGTTGGTCGGTTGGTCGGTTGGTCGGTTGGTCGGTTAGTGTTTTGGTTATCCTGAAAGGAACCTTGGCCGTTTAAACAGAAAGAAAAGGGAAAAGTTTGCAAAGTTACGGAGTGATGGATAGAATTGAAGCCAGAAATCCAATCCAATCTTCCCAAATCCCATTTTGTCATCCCAGCGAAGCGTGGGACCTCAAATCCAATCCGGATCCTTTCAGGACGAGTCCCTAAAATCCGGGTTAAGACTTCAACGGCAATGTCTCCGCCAATCCCACCTCCATCACCGGTTCAAAATCGTGGATTTGTTTTCCTGCCAACACTTTTTCATACAACTTCAAATAATCATCGGCCATACGTGTGGCTGAAAACCGATCGTGTGCATATTCGTGGCACCGCTGCCGGTTGTAGGCGCCGGCATGGTTTAATGCTTCCACAAGTTCCGATTTTTTCAGAGACAAGCAGCCGAATTCGGCGTAAAGCGCTTCCACTTGTCCTTTGCTGTGGTTCGGTTTGCGTTCGGCAAGCGCCGAGGCGCCCAGGAGTTCGTTGAGTGCGCCGTAAGGTGTGCCAAACACCGGTGCGCCGAAGTACAAACTTTCGATGGCGGCGATGCCGAAAGGCTCCTGCCACACGACGGGGTAGATGAGTCCGCGCGAGTTGTTGAGCAACATGTTGCGGCCTTCCGGGTTGAGCGTGCCGTGGAAACGCACGTTTGGACTAAGCGTGATGCGCAGTCCCTGCCGAAAATTCACCCTATTGCCCCCGATCACGTGCAGGCGTGCGCCGGCTTCGCTGGCGATGTCGATGGCGCCGCGCACGTTTTTTACCCGCCATTCGGTATTGCCCTGGAAGTGGAAATACAGGCGTTTGTTTTCGAGGATGGGTGTGCCGTACTCCGACCAGTCGATGCCCGGGTACACAAACACCTCGGCGCCATGCGCGCGGGCGTGGCTTTGCGACAAAAACACCGTGTTGGGATCAAAATGCCGTGGTTCGGCGTAATTATCGTAGCAGGTAATCAGGTATGGTTTGGTGATGTCGCCCCATTTGGGTTCACAATGGAAATGGATGAGGTCGATGTCGTGGGGGATTTGTGCTTCGAGCGTTTTTTTGTCGTCGATGAACAACGTTTGGGCAAACGGACATTCCGATCCTTTTTTGGCCAGCAGCACCACTTCGTGCCCGCGTTGTACCAGCGCTTTGCCCAGCCACCAGATCACCCTTTCTGCTTCTTCGTAGGTGACAACGGGTAGTTTACTGTTTTGAACGAGGAGGATCTTCATATCGATTACTTGGCGTGGCCGGGTGTGCAAATGTGCAAACTAAACAGCGCACGCCCAAGGAAGGGAACGAAAATTCCGCACCTTTGCACGCCAGTTTCATTTCTATTCAAAATGACTTACCAGGAAACGCTCGATTACCTCTTTTCGCGCCTGCCCATGTACCAGCGCATCGGTGCGGCGGCTTACAAAAAAGACCTCACCAACACCCTTGCCCTGCTCGAACACCTCGGCAATCCGCACCAACATTTCCCGAGCGTGCACCTTGCGGGCACCAACGGCAAAGGTTCCACAAGCCACATGTTGGCGGCCATTTGCCAAAGTGCGGGATTAAAAACGGGTTTGTACATAAGTCCGCACTACAAGGATTTTCGCGAACGCATCAAAATCAACGGCGTGTACATTCCCCGACGCAGGGTGGTTTCTTTTGTTGAAAAAAACCGCGACATCATCGAACAAATCCAGCCGTCGTTTTTCGAACTGTGCGTGGCGATGGCGTTTGATCATTTCGCAAAAGAAAAGGTGGATGTGGCCATCGTGGAAACGGGGTTGGGCGGTCGGCTCGACAGCACCAACGTCATCACTCCGCTCCTGAGCGTGATCACCAACATCAGTTTCGACCACATGGACATGCTGGGAAACACCCTCCCGCTCATTGCCGGAGAAAAGGCAGGCATCATCAAACCGGGCGTGCCTGTGGTGATCGGCGAAACACATCCCGAAAGCGCTCCGGTGTTCCGGCAAAAAGCCGGGGAAACGGGTTCGGACATCGTTTTTGCCGATGCCAACTACCGTGTGGAACCACGTGAAAACGGGAATTACCGCGTTTTTTTCAAAAATAAAATACAATTTGAGCGCCTGGCCGTAGACGCCGGCGGACCGTACCAGCAACACAACATCGCCACCATGTTGCAAGCCGCCGAAGATTTAAAAAACATATTGCCCATCACGGAACAAAACATAACCGACGGACTCGCCAACCTGAGCGCCTACACCCGTTTTATGGGCCGCTGGCAGTTCATCGGAAAACAGCCAGATATTTTATGCGACTCCGCCCACAACGAAGC
>JADLBE010000389.1 GCA_020847915.1 Saprospiraceae bacterium
AAGCAGAATAGAGGGTTGTTTCATCGGTTTGGAAGTTTGTAAAACAAAAAAAGGTTCGATCAGAAATACGTCACGAACTGCAATATATTTGTTTTAACGCTGAATTTCCCAAACCAACAACGGAAAAAATTGTCAAGCATCTAACATTTGTTAAAACTCAGGGCAGATTTTTCAACCGTTCCAACCCGTATTTTTCGCCAATTTCCCTCAACCGTTCAGCCACAACCTTCGTGCGCTCCGTCATTTCCCGTGGCAACCTTTGGGATTTGTAATTTTCCCAGATCTGCAGTCCCAAGCGCTCGGCTGAATCCGGTTTTCCACAACTTGCGTAAACATCCACAAAACTTATCCAGCTGTAATCCCGGGGCTGCATGGCATCGGTGAAAGACGCATCCACTATTTCTGTTATGGTCAAAGCATCCTGACAGGCATCTTTGTTTTTTAAATGAAGCGCCAAATGCAATCCGGCATACCAGTGACTTTGATAAAATGGCGTTTTGTCGGTCGACAATGGTTTGTCGGACGCAACCCAACGAAAGGTGCTTTTCCACAAATCAACACTTTTTTGTTCCGAAACGGGGCATTCAAAGCTGTAGGGTTCCAATTTTGGAAATTGATTGGGATACAAGCGGTAAACCAAACCTTCCAACGCAAGATGGTTTTGATATTCCGTGTAATTATCCGGAATACAGGTGGTGGAAAAACACAAAGGTCGTGACCAGGCATTGGACGCTGCTATGTCCAAAAGCACCAGTGCATCTGCATAAAAATAGTCTCTGTTCTGATTCCAATAAACCGGTGTGCGTGTCTGACCAGGAATGGAAGCCGAATCAGGCGCTGGGGGCAACATCACCTTATTAACACTGAACTCCAGCATTTTGTATTCAGGCCCTTCGTAAACGACATCTGCCCGCTCCAGGTTTTTAAAAAAATCAGCGGCATTTTGCTCCTGCATGTTGGTCCACCCCATGTTTTTAACAACAAACAATTCGCGGAAAAAAGCATCCGGCAGACTTGTTTTTAAAGAAGCTGCTCCCGGTGCACCGTGGTAAAGAAAATTACAATACCGCGGCAAATGGAGCATCATCAGGTTTGCTACCGTCACATCGGTCCGGAAATTTTCCATGGCCTGAACATACAAGGGCAGGTAAGTGTCGCTGTCGCCGTAGGCAAAAAGTACCGCATCCTTTGGGCAGGAAGCAAGCATGTTACGGGCGGTTTGCAACAAAAAATCGTCGTACAAGCCCGGTTTAAGCATGGTTCGGGCTTCCTTTTCATCCTGAAAATACAATAGGATCAGGTAGCTGTCGACAATTTCATTCGCATATTTGGTGCGGGCAGGACCAATTGGCGTTTCAAATTCAGGATCGCGTTGTTGCAACCGATCGTAGGCGGCAACGGCTTTCCGTACCGCACTTTTGTATTGATCAAGCTGCGCGTCATCCATGGCTTTTTGGCCTGTCGGCAAACGGAACATGCTTGTCGAATCGGCATAGCCTGAGTTGTTGTTCAACAATCCGGAAGACGCGAACGAGTAGGCTCTGGCCAAACTGTGGAGTTGTTGATTGTTCAAACTTTCAAGTTTCGGCTCCAAAATGCGGATTACATCGTTGTAAAAACCAGCGTAGCCAAAAAATGGCTGCCGGTCGCATTCGTCACGGGCTGCGGCATGGTACCAAAGGTGTTGTTCCACATACTGTTGCCATTGTTCCGGATCGTAGGTTGCAACCGGCATATTCGACGGCTCGGCATCCACAAACACAGGTGCCTGCCAGCCACGTTTGGGTGTCCAGATCTGTTGAGCCGCTGCCTGCGGAACGCCGTAATCGTCTACCAGGGTTACATGAAATCCATCCTGGCGTTTGCTTATTTCAATTTTGGGTTCGGCAGCTCCCTGGTACTGCCGGTAAAAGTGGTTTAAAACCTCCTCGTAAGTCGGAAATGGCGTCGGTTGAACCATGGGGTAATACACCTGGGCTGTGAGGCCAGACCATGGAATCAAAAACAGGAGCGGCAAAAGGCTTTTCATGGAATTGCTGTTTGAACCTGAAAGGTAGCGGGTTGCGCTAAAGTAACAGAAAAACCAAAGCCAGAACGGCAGGGGCACCAGGATTATAAACCTTCCAGGTTTTAAGACCTGGAAAGTCTTAAAACCTGGAAAGTCTATAGACTTAGTGCCCCGCTCATAAACTATTGATTTTCAGTAAAATAAAAAATCCGCAAACCCGATTAAAATCGGACTTGCGGATGTATTGTCATCCCAGCGAAGCGTGGGATCTGTGCCTTTAATCCCTGCGACCCAAAAACGTCATCAACAGGTACAAAAACTGCACCAGCGCGGCCAATGCGGCCGAAACGTAGGTCATGGCGGCCCAGGTGAGGGCATCTTTGGCGCCGGCGTATTCTTCGCCGCGGGCGAACCCGGTTTCATCGAGCCATGCGAGGGCGCGACGGCTGGCGTCGAACTCTACGGGCAAGGTGATGAGGCTGAACAATGCCGTGATGCCGAAGGCGATGAGTACGATAACCATGATCCACGGACTTTTCAGGAAGGACATACCAACCAGACCGAACATGAACAGGTATTGCTGAACGCTTGCGGCGATGTTCACCACAGGCACCAGGGCAGAGCGCATTTGCAGGAAATTGTACGAAGTGGCGTGTTGCACGGCATGTCCGCATTCGTGGGAAGCAACGGCAGCTGCGGCAACACTGCGGCCGTGGTAAACGTCGTAGCTAAGATTTACGGTGCGGTTTTGCGGGTTGTAGTGGTCGGTAAGCTGGCCGTCCACCTGTGTGATGTCCACATCGGTAAGGCCGTAGTGGCGCAACATGGTGGCAGCTACTTCGGCGCCGCTCATGCCGTTGGTAAGCGGTACCAGGCTGTATTTTTTAAATTTGCTTTTCAACACGGAACTCAGGATGAACCCGATGGCCGTGAACAAAATGCTTATGACTATCAACATCATAATGACTGGGCGATTTTGGTGTGAGTATTTGGTTGTAAAAACGCTGACGATCAGCTAAAGTAACAGATTTTCGATAAAAACAAGCTGTGCACTGACAAACACTGCTTATTAACAACTTCCGGACGCTGCTTGTTCAACGTTTGATCATGCTGAAACCCGTGTACTTCTGAAGTGCTTTCGGGATCCGGATGCCTTCATCCGTCTGGTTGTTTTCCAACAAAGCTGCTACGATGCGCGCCAAAGCCAAAGCTGAGCCGTTGAGGGTGTGGGCCAACTGGATTTTACCGTCGGCATCGCGGTAACGCAACTGCATGCGGTTGGTTTGGAACGTTTCGAAGTTCGATACCGAACTCACCTCGAGCCAACGCTGTTGGGCTGCCGACCATACTTCAAAATCGTACGTTTTGGCCGAAGCAAAACCCATATCGCCGCCGCAAAGCAGCAAAATGCGGTAAGGCAATTCGAGTTTTTTCAACAGGCCCATCACGTGTTTGAGCATACCCTGAAGGGTTTCGTACGAGCGGTCGGGGTGTTCGATCTGAACAATTTCAATTTTATCAAACTGGTGTACCCGGTTCAGTCCGCGTACGTGAGCCCCCCAGGCGCCGGCTTCGCGGCGGAAGCAAGGCGTGTAGGCAGTCATTTTGATAGGCAGGTTTTTTTCCGGTACGATTTCGTCGCGCATGATGTTTGTAACCGGCACCTCCGCCGTGGGTATGAGGTACAGGTTGTCGCGCTCACAAGTGTACATCTGGGCTTCTTTATCGGGAAGCTGACCGGTTCCGCGGGCGGTGGCTTCGTTCACGAGGTGAGGCGGCATGATTTCTTCGTAACCGGCTTTCACGGCCTCATCGAGAAAAAACTGGATGAGGGCACGTTGGAGTCGGGCGCCTTGTCCGCGGTACACCGGAAAACCTGCACCCGTTAGTTTTACACCCAGTTCGAGATCGAAGAGGTTGTAGTCCTTCGCCAGATCCCAGTGGGCTTTGGCTTCGGCGGGAAGGGTAGGCAGTTCACCTTTCCAGGCACGAAAAACCTTGTTTTCCTCAGGTGTTTTGCCTTTGGGAACGGTTTTGTGCGGAATGTTGGGTACCGAATAAAGCAAATCTTCAAGGCGGGATTTGATGCTTTCCAGCTGTTCTTCCCGCTCCTTTGATTTTTCTTTCATGGCAGCGACACCGGACTTGGCGTTTTCGGCTTCGTCTTTTTTCCCCTGGCCCATAAGTTGGCCGATTTGTTTGGCCACGCGGTTTTGTTCGGCAAGGAGGTCGTCAAGTTCTTTTTGGGTGGCGCGGCGGTCGTCGTCCAGGGCAATGATCTGATCAATGACCTTGAGTTGAGCGCCTTGCCAGTTGCGTTTGCGCAAACCTGTAAGGATGCGTTGTTTTTCGTCGCGGATAATTTTTACCTGTAGCATGTTTCGGTGTTAGTCGTAAGGTCTTTTGTTGCAACAAAACAGGATGTTCCCTCGTTTAAGAGCATGTTGCAGGTTTGTTTCAAGTAAAAAAGCCCGCATGATGCAAAAAAGTGGCGCAAGATAGCTTGAATTTCAAAAAAGGCTTATCTTTGCTGTCATCAATTCTGAACGAGCGTTTTCCGCCGCAGCGATTTTCCGCACTGTTCCCCGCACCACTCCTCCGTTGTTTCCTGCTTTTAGTATCGCATTTACGGAAAAACAGGTGCTGTCTGCAGTTTCAGAAGATCTCAACCAACCAGAAAGTCCATTCCTGTATAAACAAGTTTTGCCGCTTCCACAGCGGACGTGACGACCCACATCACATTTATTGATTTCTTTTGAACACCCAGTTCCATACCATTACCCCTCCCGATTCCCTTCCGGCGAACATGCCCGCCCGGGTAACGCCACAATTCCCACCTTCTATCCCACTTAATTACACACCGTTTTTATACCTGCTATGTACGACATATTACAGCTGAACGACATGTTGGTGACTGAACTTAAAGAGGTTGCACACCAGCTGGGCCTCAAAGGTTACAACAAGCTCAACAAACAGGAACTCGTTTACAAAATTCTTGACGAGCAAGCCCTTGCCGAAAAAAATGCCACAGGCCGCCGTGTGCCGGTCGTAGATGAACCCGCTTCAGGGTCTTTGGCTAAAAACCGTCCCGTTTACGAGGACGGACTGGGCAAAGACGGGCTGGGCGATCTCGACGAAAAAGCCGCCAAACCTGCGCGCAAACCGGTTAAAGCCGCCGTCAAGCCCGCTGCTAAAAAAGCGCCCGCTCCTCAACCGGAGAAAAAAGAGACGCCTCAGGCGCCTCAACAAAATCCGGAAAACCGACCTGCGCCCAACAATCCTGACCGCCAGCGCCAACAACCCCCAGCCCGCGGATTTGAACCCCGCCGCGATGCACCCGCCGGCCCCGATCAGCGCCGCGATACTCCGGCCAATCCCGACCAACAACGCCGCGACAATCCCAACCAGGACCAACAACGCCGCGACAATCCCAACCAGGATCAACAGCGCCGCGACAATCCCAACCAGGATCAGCAACGCCGTGATTTTGAACGCAACCAGGATCAGCAACGCCGCGATTTTGAACGCAACCAGGATCAGCAACGCCGCGACAATCCAAATCAGCCGGACCAGCGCCGTGGTGAAACGCCTGAACAACGCCGTGAATTCGACCGCAACAGACCGCAAAACCGCGACCTACGCGATTTTGAACGCAACAGACCGGCCGGGCAGCCGCAACAAG
>JADLBE010000390.1 GCA_020847915.1 Saprospiraceae bacterium
CCAAACCAACACCCGTTAAAACAGAACCCAAACCTACACCCGTTAAAACAGAACCCAAACCTACACCCGTCAATGCGCCCATCAAAGGCGCCTTCCGGATCCACCTGCTCGACTGGCCTTCAAGGCTCGACCTCAAAAGCGGACAACTTGCTTTGCTGGCAGACATCCAGGAAGAAAAAGCGGACAAACAGTATCGCTATTTTGTTGGTAATTTTGCCACGAAGGCTGAAGCAGAAAAAGAACTCGCTGAAATCAAAAACCTCGGATTCAAAACAGCCTCAGTCGTTCCTCAACACTAATCAAGCCCGAGCCCCGGCTTACCATACAAACACCCATTGATGTTAAAACTAACCAACGAAACTAAAATTGGCATTCTGGCCGTTGTCGCCATTGGCCTTGCCATCTGGGGCTTCCAATTCCTGAAAGGGATCAACATGCTGGGACGTTCACAAACTTTTTATGTGAAATACGACAATGTCGACCAACTGCGACCATCCAGTCCCATTTTTATCAATGGACTCCAGGTTGGCACAGTGATGGAGATGTACGTAGATCCCGAAGACGATAAATCCATCATTGTAACCCTCAACATCGAAGCTGGTCTAGACATCCCCAAAGACACCCGCGCTACCATCATCGGTCTTTCCCTGATGGGCGGCAAAGCCATCGAACTCGTCATTACCGGTCCGTGTACAGGCGACGACTGTGCGGTAAGTGGCGACTACCTGCTCGGGGCATCCAAAGGTTTCCTCGAAACCGTGGTGGGTAGTCCGGAAGAAATGGATGCCTACACCGAACGCCTGGGAAATAGTTTGACCACCTGGTACGACTCCATAGCCGATCCCAACGACCCGAAAGGCATCGGACGCACGCTTGTCTCGCTCGAGAAGTCTATGGCCAACCTGGCCGTCATGAGCGCCAAAATCAACCGCCTGCTCGACGCCTCTTCAGCAGGTATCTCCGCAACTGTCCACAACAGTGCCGAAATTACCAAAGCCATCAGTGAAAGCAGGGAGGATATGCAAAAAACACTCAACAACCTCGCCGCAGTAAGTGAGCAGCTGAAAAACGCAAACCTCGGCGAAAGTGCAGGCCGGGCTACCGCTGCCATCGATTCCGTTGCAGTAGCCATAGCCGATTTGCGCAACACCCTGAACACCACCCAACACACCATGATGCGTGTGGATACCCTGGCCGGACGACTTATCGATGGCGAAGGCATGGCCGGCAAACTGCTGACCGATGAAGCACTTTACGAAAACCTTGTCCGTTCCAGCCGCCAACTACAACTCCTGGTTCAGGACCTGCGACTGAATCCGAGCCGTTACAATACCGTTAGGGTAAAACTTCTGGGTAAAAACAAAAAACCCTACGAAATCCCCACCGATGACCCCGCATACCAATTGCTGATCGACAGCCTGGAAAGGGATTACAACGATAAAATCAAAAACTGACCCGGATTTTTGGGATTGGGGGGATTGGGATTTTATGGGATTTGGAGATTTGGATGGATTTGATGGGATTTTGGTCGGTTGAAAATTTGCCATCATTCATTATCTCAGGCCAAAATCCGTAAATCCTTTTATCCCAATCCAAAATCCCATCCAATCCATCCCAATCCCCCAATCCTCAAAAATCCAATCCCCCCAATCCCAAAAATCCGGGTTAAGACAATATGAAACCGATTCGCCTGCTTTACGAAGAACACGGCGCCGAAGGTTATTACCAAAACCTGGGCGACTCTTACGAAAATCCACATTTTCCGGAGATCGAAATTTTGCTTCGAAACAACCTGCACCGCATCGATACCACCCGTATTTTGGATTTTGCAGCAGGAGGAGGTGAAGTTACACGCGTACTGATGGATGATGGCATTCAGAACGTTACCGGCGCAGATCCGTTTACAGGGGCGCTGTATAAAAAAAATACCGGGCTGGACTGCGAACCCTGGTCGTTTTCCGACGTTGTAAGAGAAGGTTTACCGTTCACTTTTAGTACCGTCATCAGTTCCTTTGCATTGCACCTTTGTCCGGCATCTTCTTTGTTTCCCCTTTGCTGGAACCTGCTCGATGCCGCACCCCTGCTTGTGGTCATTACACCACACAAACGTCCGGAACTGGAAATCTTTGGAGGTTTCAGACTGGTCTGGGAGGACGCAGCACTGACACAGCGAGGTAAAAAAGTGCGCTTAAAAGCCTACGAAAAAGACATTTAACATCCCTTATTCATCCTGATAAACAATACATTATGGCAACATTCCAACGCACTGCAACCGCAGTATGGCAAGGCTCCGGCCTCGAAGGCAAAGGTACACTTAATGGCCCGGGCGGTCTTTTCAACGACACGCCCTACTCTTTCAAAGCACGTTTTCAAAACGAAGACGGTAAAGCAGGCACCAACCCCGAAGAACTGATCGCCGCAGCACATGCAGGCTGCTTCAGCATGGCACTGAGCTTCCAACTTGCAGGCGCAGGTTTCACAGCCGATGAACTGCGCTGTACGGCACACATCGACATGGACAACAGTGGCGGCGGCTGGGCATTTATGAAAATAACCCTCGACCTGGAAGCCAAAATTCCGGGCATCGACAACGATAAATTCCAGGAACTGGCCAACGCCGCCAAAGGTGGATGCCCGGTAAGCAAAGCGCTTGCATCCGTGCCCATCGAGTTGAAAGCAAAACTCGTTTAAAAAATTCCAAAACAAACAAATAAGCCCGTTTCACTTTACAGCGAAACGGGCTTTTTCAATTTCATTTGGTCTGTTTGAATTATACAGGGCGCTCCGATGGGATTTGAGTGCGGAGCACTTGGACAAATTCAGGGATTACAACGCCTGGGTGAGAAGGCAAAAAGTAAGGGTTTTAGGGGCACTCGGGTGATTTGGGGTCTATCCGGGCTTTAAGGAGAAAAAATCAAAAAGTGGTTTTTCGGGATTAAACTGGGGTTGGTTAACAGGGCTTTAAGGGGCAATGGTTTGAGGGGATTACAAGGTATTGGGGTTGGTTAACAGGGCTTTAAGGGGTATTCAAAGAGGTTCGTTGGGATTAAAGGCAATTGGGGTTGGTTAACAGGGCTGAGGTTTGGGGGTCTTTTGGGGGTACTTAAGGTTTTTTAGGGCAAACAGGGTTGTCAGGGCGGGTGTGCTTTGGGGGTTGGTTGTTTGGGGTTTTCAGACAGCAGTGTGGCGGAATTGGGATACGTTTTCATGGTTGGGTTGGTTTTGAGGGCACAGTTTTCAAATCGGGTTTGGGTCTGGGTAAATGGGATGAAAAGCAAAATGTTCGTCGTGGTAATCGCCTTTCAGCAACCGCGTGCCGATCTTTTTCGAACGTCCGTTGGCGGTGGTGACGCTTTTGCGGATGCGGTAGCTTTTTTCAGGGCCTTTGTCCTGGCTGGTGATCACCGGAAGAAAATCAAAAACAAGAACATGGTTGTTCATTTCCTGGCTCCAGATGGCCTGGGCAAATTGTCTGCCGGCTGGTGTCATCTGGTCGCGGAGCCATCCGATGTGTTTCCACAAGGTTTGTCCGCCGCGGCCGGGATAGCCAATTTCAAGTTGCAGTCCTTCTATTTCTTTCCAATTCGGATCATCCGAGGGCAGGTTACAGTGTACTTCGATTAGGACTTGATTCATGATTGGGATGATTTGTAGGAACGATCAGGGGGTTTGGTTTTTTGGGGTTTGGTTTTTTGGGGTTTACTTCCTGCATCCCGGTACTGTCCTGCAACCGGTCATCTTCATTTTGGGGAACATTCATGTGGGTTTGTTGGGGTCTGAAGACGCCGGATGCAGGACGCGGGTTTGGTTTATTCGGGGATGTCAAAGAACAAAGTTTGTTGTTGCGCTTTCTGATGATACAAAGATGGGGTTGTAACAAGTGGATGTCCAATCACAAAAAAGTGGATGACTTCCAAAAGTCAAAGGCCTTACTGGTTGGGCTGAGCCACACAACTTTTTACTGTTACGATGTAATTGCTGGCATTCCCGGCGTTTGGAAATACAATCCTGCATCCGAGCAGATCACATTCTACCCTGTATGGAACACCGGATGTGCCATCGGTGAAGCTGCCACAAAAGGCCTGGGTCGGTTGCGGGTAACACAACGAAGCACGAGGTTCGTTGAATGTCGTGAACTTGTTGGAGCATTCAACATTGATATGGCTGACCACACTAAGCTTGTTTTGTTTGACCTGTTTAATGATCAACGCCCGTGAAAGTACCGTTTTAGGATTGGCTACCGAGGCAATCTCAATACTGTACACCTCTTCTCCACTGGCTGCGTTACCCCAACTGAAGCGGTTGTTGCTGAAGTTGCTGATCGGAGAGCAAATATCGGTTTTGGGACAAATGGTGTCATTCATTCTGTTTTGGCCATCGGAATCCCGAACATGCACAACATCATCCACGATGATGATCCAATCGTTGGTATTAAACGATTCCTGGACAGGAACTGGGTTTACTTCTCCAGTTACACTGTTACCACATTTGGAATATACGCTTACTACGTACGATTTGCCTGCCGGCAAATTTCGCAACGTAAACGTATTGGTTTCGGAAATCTGGCTTTCAATGATGTTGTTTACATCTTGCGAATCACTTACCAAAATGAGATAGCCACTTGCTGATGCGGCGGCTGCCCAACTCAGATTGACCTCAAGCCTGTCATTGTCCTTGGTAACCTGTAAGTTTGTCGGCGCCGGACAGCTTGTTGGGTTACCTGAAAATTTCACGCCAGCCCAGAATGCTAAAGCAGCGGCCACCAAAACGGTGAGTAAAATCTGAAACGTTGTCATAAGTCTGAAATTTTTAACAAATCTATTCCACTTTTACATTTCTTTATATTCACAAAAAATGCGATTACTTCCAAAACCCTGGAAATGCCCTTCCCATGATCGATAGTTTGCTGATCAAAACAATGCGCTTATTGAATCAGGACGAACTTGAGACGCTTCACTTGTTCGTGGCCACGCCCCTTTTTAATGATATGAGGCCGAAAGACACCCGGGAATTATTTGAATACATAAAAATCTATTACCCAGAATTTAAAGCCCAGGAACTTCACAGAGAAACGGTCGCCAAACACTTTTTCCCCGACCATCGAAACCCCGATTCCGAGTTGCAGCGTACCATGGCGCAGTTGTTGAACATCGTTCGGCAGTTCATCGCTTTTATGTATGTCAACAACACCCGCAACAATTCTAAAACGCGCACCAATCAGGCACAATACGAACTTTCCCTCGTTTCCAATTTGAACCAGGTCCGGCAACAACTCGCCTTGCTCCGCTTTTACAGCCAGCGGTTACTCCTGGAAAAAAACAACGAGGTTGCCGAAGACGTAAACCCCGGCAAACGCAAAGAACGAAAAGCCGAAAACATCTTTCAAAATCTGTACAACGAACTTAAAAAGACGCTTTACGAAAGTGACGATTTTTCAAAGGACAACGAATACACCTTCAACGACCGGTTTTATTTCCGTTTTTTGCTCGAACAGGAAAAGGCATTTTTAAGTCTGAACGACAAACGCAGCGACAGGATTTACATTCTGGAAGCCATCGAAGAGCTCGACAGGTACTACCTGATTACCAAACTGGATTACATGTGCAAGTTGATCTACTTTCAAAGCATGGTCGATTTGTACGACAAACAATCCGAGGAATTTCATCGGTTCACCATCAACAAGGTTGTTACCCGTGATATGGTGAAAGCCATCCATGCCAACAATTACCTGCAAAGCCCGATGGTGAGCCTGTATTGCCATTTGCTGGATCTGTTGCTTGAGGACAACCCGGATGAGGCCTACCTGAAATTCAACGATTTTATGCCACTTTTCCTGGAACAGGAAAAAAAATTGCCTTCCTCACAAAAAACAGGGATTCATGCCATTCTTAGAGGCTTTTGGCTCAGCAGATACCGCGAAACCAAAGACAAACGCTTTTTGGAACGATTGCACAGCCTTCAACTCGATCACATGAAACAGTACGTTGACATGCAAGGGTTACCGGGCTCCTTCTTCCAAAACATCATTCTTGGATCCATCAAACTTGGAAAACTCGATTTGGCCAACCACATTTTCCAAACCTACCACGACAAATTAACTGGGGAACAACAAGTCAACTGGATCGTTTCTGTTTGCAGATCGTCCATCCTGCTGCAGGAAAACCGTCCAAAAGATGCCGCTGATAACCTCAACCATTATTTCAATTACGGTGAAATAACCGACATCTACCTGTATTGCGTAGCCGCTACGCTCGACGTACGCATCCGCTACGCACTCAACGACCTCGATTCCGACGAGTCCGAACGCCTCATCCACACCGCATCCACTCGTATTCGCCGCGACTCCCTACTGCCCGAAAACCGCAAAAAAGAACGTCTCCGCTTTTTTACGCTGGCCAAAAGCCTTTACCGCATCAAGGAACGCCGCAACATGGACAAACGCGCCGATCTCACCAAAGACCTCGCCGCCTGGAAAAACAAACTGGATGAAGGCCCGGTCGTAGACTGGGAATGGCTGGAAGAAAAATTCGCCGAACTTTCGGCCTGATTGGATTTCGGTTTTGTGCAAAAGCACAACGTCCGAATTCAAACATGCTTTAAAACTGGAAATAAATAAAGGGCTGTACATCAGCCGATTTTACCTGCATCACCAACGCCGCCATCACCGTGATCAGCATGGCCTTGCCCACCAAAGGCAACGCTGTTACACCGCTTTGGACCGCCCTATCCCACCGTTGTGGTGTAAAATGCAACAGGTAACCCACCGCCATAAAGCCCAGTACCACCTTGTACGAATGCACAAACTCACCGATCAACTGCGGCTGAAAGGCCGTGGCAATCTGATTTAAAATGGCCCAAACCGTGGTCATGTCGGCAGCCCGAAACAAAATCCAGCACAAACAAACAAAGTGAAAGCTTACAACCCAACCCAGCATCTTCCTGAACTTGCCAGGATGGTAGGGATAAATGTTTTTCCACCAACGCTCCACCGCCAGGGCGGCGCCGTGCATGCCACCCCAAACCACAAATTTTGTTGCCGCTCCGTGCCACAATCCACCCAGCAACATGGTGATCATCAGGTTCACATACGTACGAAATTTGCCCTTGCGGTTGCCGCCAAGCGGTATGTACAGGTAATCGCGCAGCCAGGTCGACAATGAAATGTGCCAACGCCGCCAAAACTCGGTTATGCTGAACGACGTGTAAGGCGCGTCAAAGTTGATTGGGAAACGGAATCCCAACAAAAGACTCAAACCTATCGCCATGTCGGAATACCCACTAAAATCGCAATAAATCTGCAACGCGTAACCATACACCCCCACCAGGTTTTCCAAACCGCTGAAACGTTCGGGTGCATCAAAAATGCGGTCTACAAAGTTCAAACTGATGTAGTCCGATATCACCGCTTTTTTAAACAACCCGCAGCAAATTAAAAAAACACCACGACCAAACTGCTCGCGGCTCACATGCAACGGCTCGTTGATTTGTGGCAAAAAATCGCTCGCGCGTACGATTGGGCCCGCCACCATTTGTGGAAAAAATGTTACGAAAAAGGCGTAGTCCAGGATGTTGTCCAACGCCTTAAGTTGTCCGCGGTACACATCGATGGTGTAACTCAGCGACTGAAACGTAAAAAACGAAATGCCGACGGGTAAAAAGATATCGAACGGGCCCAGGGTACCGCCGGAAATGCCGTTCCACAACGTGGCGAAATAGTTGGTGTATTTAAAATAGGCGAGAAGTCCCAAATTGGCCACAAGGCTAAGCACCAGCAGCCATTTTCTGGCGCGTTGTGTCGAAGCCTGTTCGATCCAGCGGGCAAGGTTGTAATCAACCACCACGCTGCCCACCAGCAGCAAAAAATAGATGCCGCTGCTTTTAAAATAAAAAAACACCGAAAATGCCGTTGCCCAAAGGATGCGGGCGCGGTTGTGGTTGATCAGTCCACGGTAAACAAGTACAAAACCCAGGAAAAGGAACAAAAACAAGCCGCTGCTGAACAGCAGTGGCGATTCGGGGTGGTAACGAAAAAGGTCGGCAACTTTCGACCAGTCTATGTTGAACATGCAGTGTTTCCCGGGGAAGGTTTGTACTTCCTGTAAAGTGGGCGCAAATGTAAACAATGCAATGGTTGAACCCACAGAAATTTAAGCAATCCAACCGACCAACCGCATACAATCAGTGTGGAAAAACACCCGTAGTCATGGCCAGACTTTTGCTGAACGCCGAGCGGTCGATGCCGATGGTCTCGCCCACTTCGTCAAAAAAGTACACCATGTTTTCAGTGGCCATGTTGCCCGTAAGGTCGTCTTTGGCCATGGGGCATCCTCCGTAACCCCGGAGGGCGCCGTCGAAACGCCTGCAACCTTGTTCCCAGGCAGACTGCACCTTTTCACGCCAGTTGTGGGGCTGGGTGTGCAGGTGGGCGCCAAATTCAATGTCCGGATAAGCCGGTATCAGGTCGCCGAACAGGTAAGCAATGTTTTCCGGGTTGGAACAACCGATGGTGTCGGACAGGGAAAAAATACGGATTCCGAACGGCACCAGTTTGTCCACCCATTTTTGCACAATTTCTATGTTCCACGGGTCGCCGTAGGGATTGCCAAAACCCATGGACAGGTACAGAACCAGTTGTTTGTTGTGTTTTACACAAAGTTCCTGTATGGCCTGGGTACGGTCCACGCTTTCCGCCAGCGTAGCATTGGTATTGCGCAGTTGAAATGTTTCACTCACGCTGAAAGGATAACCCAGGTAGTCGATCTGTTCGTACTGACAGGCATCTTCCGCACCGCGCTGGTTGGCAACAATGGCCAAAAGTTTGGTCGTCGTGCTGGAAAGGTCTAATTTTGCGAGCACTTCAGCCGTATCACGCATTTGCGGTATGGCTTTGGGGCTTACAAAAGAGCCAAAATCGAGGCTGTGAAACCCTACCCGCAACAGCTGGTTGATGTACGCAGCTTTGACGTCGGTAGGGATAAACTCGGTAAGCCCCTGCATGGCATCGCGGGGACATTCGATGAGTTTGATTCCCGGTTGATTTGTGGTGGTGGTGGGCAAGGCAGGAATTTTTTATGTAAACAATTTTGGCCGCTCAAAGTTAGAGCATGTGTAAGAAGTTCGCTGCTCAAACATTTTAAGTTTCTTGTAAAAAACACAATACCTGCTATGCTAAAAAACAGAGGTTTATGGACCCTTCTCGGGTTTTCGCTGGTCATCCTCGGTTTTACTTCGCTTATTATGACGCTGGTTGGCGTTAACTGGGCTTTTTTAGGCTTTTTGGAATGGGGAGGACGACTTTTTGCTTTTGTTGCCAAAATTCTCATGGTTATGGCCGGTGGTGTCATCATAGCCCTGGCCAACAACAACTGGGAGCGCGACCGAAAAGAAAGTAAATAAAAATTAGTCCGAAGTGCGAGGTCCGAAGTGGGATTTTAAAGGATTTTGGGATTTAAAAAAGCCTGTTGTCGAAACGTGGATTGACGACGTTGGAATAAATGGAGCCGAACGTGTAAGAAACACCGCACCACATGTAATAGTTGTAACCTGTTTGCAACTGCCTGATCGCCAGCAATGCCTCTTCTTTGGTAGCGCCATTGCCGGGCAGTTCAATCTGGTTGTGCACCACCGAGTAATTGCCCCACAGGCTTAAGTTAAAGCCTTTGAACAGGTTGAGCTCGATGCCCGTTGAAAAATTGATTTCGTTGAGATCCCAGTCGTGCAGGTAATTCCCATAAGCCACACCTGCGTTAAAACTCCCCCACGTCAGTACCTGACTGTAATAAGCGCCCAGGTTTTGCACGCCCAGCAATTCACTGTCCTTAAAATAGATCGTTTTGTCAAAATATTGGTTGTACCGTGCACCAATGGCATACTGAATCGTAAGCAAACGCCTGGTAGCTTCCGAATACGGGAAAATATCATATTCCACAGCCGGCAAACACAAAACACCGAGTTGGGTATTGTTGTAAAGCGATTGTCCGGCATTGGCAAATACACCTGCCGACCAGTGGGGCGTCAGGGAGTAAATTTGTGAACCGCCCACACTGTATCCACCCTGGTTGTATTCCTCAATTTCGCCATCCCCAAAATCAAACTTGCTGTGGTTGTAGTCTCCACTGACGTAAAGCTGTGATTTTACGGCATTGGTGATTCGCCGCGCATTAAAACCACCATAAACACTCAAATTTTTGGCTACCTCCTGCCCACTGGCATTGATGTTGCCGTTGATGCTCAGGGTCCAGTAATTCCAGGGGTCAAGGGTGGGTGCTTTCTGTGTGGTGTTTTCGTTGACTTCCATTGGTTTTATGCTGAAAGTTATACGGTCCGCTATTTCCGAATGGAGGAGGTACGGCACCAACCCACGTTCCAGGTTGGTTTTTAGCATTTCACGGTGTACCGATTCAGAAGCATTCGGCGGTATGACGTAAACCAGCGTATCGTTACGACCTTTGAACCCCTTGTTGCCAAAAAAGTTAAGCGTCGATTGCAAACCGCCTCCACCTGTTTCCAGATAAGTTTGTTGAATGAATACATCTGAGATGGCGCGGTCCCGAACAAAATTGACGTAGGTCATTTCCTGACGTAAAAAATCCATGTCGCACCCCCACGGACATTCGAGGAAAATAGAAGGAACACCTTCACGGGTTTCCTGGGCATTGAGAGAAAGCCACCAAAGGCAGGCAAGCAGCAAGATAAAGGGTTGTTTCATGTAGAAGGCAGGATTTTGAGTGGGAAATTAACGTGTTAACTTCCACATGAATTGTAAAAGTTTGTAAACGAAATCTTTTACGGAACTTTTACGTCTCAAGGCAACGTTACGGGTATCAATTATGGAAAATCTTACCATTTTCGGCGAAAGCCTTATCGACGAAAAAACCGTCGAACAAATCAAACGGTGCGCGTCTTCACCGCACGACCGCATGACCCTAACCGCCGATGCACACTACGGCTATGGCCACCCTATTGGCGGTGTGGTTGCTTACCGCGACAAAATCAGCCTCTCGGGTGTGGGTTTCGACATTGCCTGCGGCAACAAAGCCGTACAAACCAACATCCGTGCCGACGATGTGGATGTGGAAAAAGTTATGGACGCGGTTTTTAAACAAATCGGTTTTGGCATCGGTCGCCCAAACCCCCAACCCATCGATCACCCTGTGTTCGATCACATTTCAAAAGCAGATTTTAAACCACAACGCGATATGATGAGCCTTGCCATGCAACAACTCGGCACGGTAGGCTCCGGCAACCACTTCATCGACCTTTTTGAAGATGAAAATGGTTTGTTGTGGATCGGTGTGCACTTCGGATCACGTGGTTTTGGCCACAAAACCACCACAGGTTTCATCGCCTTGAGCAAGGGTAAAACATTCACCGACCATGTTCCTGAAGGCGGCATGGACGCACCTCCCATCCTTTTTGATGCCGGTAGCGCCCTCGGTCAGGATTACCTTGTCGCCATGCGCCTCGCCGGCGAATATGCCTACGCAGGCCGCGATGTGGTGGTCGATAAAGTTTTGTCCATCCTAGGTGCCCAGGCAACGTACAGCGTACACAACCACCACAACTTCCTTTGGGAGGAAGAACATTTCGGCGAAAAATGGTTCGTAGTGCGCAAAGGTGCTACGCCGGCTTTTCCGGGCCAGGACGGTTTCATCGGCGCCAACATGGCCGACGAATCGGTGGTGGTTCGTGGTGTCGACAGCCCACTGAGCCGCCAGGGCCTCTACTCCACCGTACACGGCGCCGGCCGCGTGATGAGCCGTACGCAGGCCGCCGGTAAAAAACGCTGGAAAAACGGCCAGGTGAAGTTCATCTCCAAAGGTGTGGTGGACTGGCCTGAAGTGAAAAAGGATATGAAAAAGAAAAAAATCGTATTGCGCGGCGGTGGTCCGGATGAAGCTCCGATGTGTTATAAAAAACTCAAACAAGTGCTTGAATTCCACGCTGGCACCATTGAGGTTTTGCACCGGCTTCGCCCGTTGGGTGTTGCCATGGCCGCCCCGGATGTGATCGATCCGTACAAGGATTAAATTTTGACGTATCAATTCAGGGTATAAAAAACAGGGTATTTTCCGGCTCCGCCGAAAAATACCCTGTTTTTTATACCCTGAATTGATACGTCCTAGAAAGTTGCGACCACCTTTTCGATGATGTCGCAACAGGTATGGATTTGTTCCTCTGTTATTACCAGCGGTGGTGCAAAACGGATGATGTTGCCGTGGGTCGGTTTGGCAAGCAGACCATTTTCGGCGAGTTGCAAACAAATTTTCCAGGCGGTTTTGCTGTCTTCCGTATCGTTGATGACCACGGCATTGAGCAGACCTTTTCCACGTACCAACGTGATGAGATCGGGGCGTTTGGCCTGCAAATCCGTCATACGTTTGCGGAAAATCACACCCATACGTTCGGCATTTCCGGAAAGGTCTTCGTCTACAACCACGCGCAAGGCTTCCATGGCCACGGCGCATGCCAACGGATTGCCACCAAAGGTGGAACCGTGTTCGCCTGGTTTGATGGTGAGCATCACTTCGTCGCTGCTGAGCACTGCGCTTACGGGCAGTACACCACCGGAAAGGGCTTTGCCAAGAATGAGGATGTCTGGTTTTACGTCGTAATGGTCGCAACACAGGCGTTTGCCGGTGCGTGCGATGCCGGTTTGAACTTCGTCGGCGATCATCAAAACGCGGTGTTTGCTGCACAAAGCCCGTATTCCCGGAATGTAATCATCGTCGGGAACCACAACCCCGGCTTCACCCTGTATGGGTTCAAACATAAATCCTGCTACGTTGGGATCTTGCAGGGCGCGTTCCAGTGCGGGAAGGTCGTTGTACGGAATAATTTCAAAATTGGGCATAAACGGCCCGTAACCCTTGTACGAAGTCGAATCGGTGCTCGAAGAAATGGCAGCCAGGGTACGTCCCCAAAAATTGCCTTCCACAAAGAGAATTTTAGCCTGGTTGGTTGGAATACCTTTTACGTCGTACCCCCAGCGGCGGGCCAGTTTGATGGCTGTTTCCCCACCTTCAACACCTGTATTCATGGGCAATACCCGGTCAAATCCAAAATAACCAGTAATGTACTCTGCATAGATACCCAACAGGTTGCTGTAAAAAGCGCGCGAGGTAAGCGTGAGTTTTTGAGCCTGCTCCGTAAGTGCACCAATGATGCGCGGATGGCAGTGCCCCTGGTTGACGGCGCTGTAGGCAGACAAAAAATCGTAGTAACGTTTGCCTTCAACGTCCCAAACTTCAATACCCGATCCACGTTCGAGGACGACCGGTAGTGGGTGGTAGTTGTGGGCGTTGTACAGATCTTCCAGCTCCATCAGGTAAGAGGAGTGCTGGGCGGCGGCGGCATTGGTCAGAACGTTCATTCGGGCAATTGTTTTTGAATTTCAACTGCAAAGATAGCTGAAAGTTGAAAGTGGAAAGCTGAAAGTTGAAAGTGGATCATGTTTCACTTTCAGCTTTCAGCTTTCAGCTTTCAGCTATTTACCCTTTTTCGTAATTTTTGGGAATTTCGTCGTTCTCTTTTTTCTTTTCCTTTTTGTCATCATCGTCGTCGTCGTCATCGTCGTCGCCCCAATTGTCCCAATTACTGCCCCAACGTTTTGCAGGACTTTTGTAGTGGCGGCCCCAGGAGCAGCCCATGCGCACAACCACCTGACCAAACGCGCCGGACAAA
Source organism: Saprospiraceae bacterium (assembly GCA_020847915.1). Lineage (GTDB taxonomy): Bacteria > Bacteroidota > Bacteroidia > Chitinophagales > Saprospiraceae > M3007. The sequence continues at coordinate 13,684 of JADLBE010000390.1, forward strand.
TCACTGTCGCTCAATCCTTTGATATCATTTCCTGTATTGAAGCGGTAACCACCTTCGAACCCGATGCGAATCCATTGCAAAGCATTAACTTCAAAACCTATTCCTGGCTGGATGATAAAAACCCTGTCTTCAACTTCTGCGAACGTGTTGCGGCCGGTACCAAAATCGACGTTGATCACAGGGTGTATGGCTTTGTAGGCTTTGTAAGCATAACCAACCCGAAAAGCATCGAAGTGCATGTCGAAAACCTGGCTCGGCTGATCGTCCCATTGAATGTTGTCGCGCATGTTGGAGCGTCCGTATCCAATGTAAATCGCTTTTCCGAATTCGATGCCGTACATCCAACCTGTCAGGTAGGTATTGCTTTGATCGAAGGATGTGGCCTGATGGTGCCAGTTGACCCAAAGACCTGTAAGGGCCATACCACTGTGGCCAAAAACGGTTTCTTCATGGGTGTCCTGGGCATTCAGATTCACGGTGGAGAGGCACAGGCTCAGTGCCACCAAAATGGAAGTGCGTAGCATAACGGAGATTTTAAAAGTTTGGAGTTCGACGTTTGGAGTTCGAAGTCCGAAAGTGATTGTTTTGATTCGAATTGGGGATTTGCAAACAATGATCAAGCGGAATCAGCTTGTTAAAAAGGGTAGACGTAAGGAAAGGACACCATGTTACAACAAGGGTTGCATTTGTTTAGCAGGCAGCAGGCAGCAGGCAGCAGGCAGCAGGCAGCAGGCAGCAGGCAGCAGGCAGCAGGCAGCAGGCAGCAGGCAGCAGGCAGCAGGCAGCAGGCAGCAGGCAGCAGGCAGCAGG
>JADLBE010000391.1 GCA_020847915.1 Saprospiraceae bacterium
AGCCGTTAGCCGTTAGCCGTTAGCCGTTAGCCGTTAGCCGTTAGCCGTTAGCCGTTAGCCGTTAGCCGTTAGCCGTTAGCCGTTAGCCGTTAGCCGTTAGCCGTTAGCCGTTAGCCGTTAGCCGTTAGCCCGAAAAAAATCCATTTTCGGAACTTATTAAGTTTTACAATCGTTTTTTTGCTTTTAACCGAATTTGCTAACCGCTAACTGCTAACTGCTAATGAGCTACCAGAATTTTTTCGACGCCAACCGGGAGGGTTGGAACAAACGCACCGAGGTGCACAAAACCAGCGCATTTTACAACGTTGAAGGTTGGAAAAAGGGCGACGAAGCTTTGACGGCCGTTGAGCTTCGCGAAGTGGGCGATGTGTCGGGCAAAAGCCTTTTACATTTGCAATGCCATTTCGGGCAGGATACGCTTTCCTGGGCGCGCAAAGGCGCAACGGTGACCGGCGCCGATTTGTCGGACAGTGCCGTGCAGTACGCCCGCGAACTTGCCGCCGAAATGAACCTGCCTGCTGAGTTTGTGTGTTGCAACGTGTACGACCTGCGCGATCACCTCCAGGGGCAATTCGACATCGTTTTTACATCTTACGGCACCATTGGCTGGCTGCCCGACCTGAAGCCCTGGGCGGAAGTAGTTGCCCATTTTTTAAAACCGGGAGGTTTTTTTTACATCGCCGATTTTCATCCGGTGCTTTGGATGATGGACGACGACATGACCCACCTCAAGTATCCTTACCACAACAAAGAGGTGATTGTTACAGAACAACAAGGCACCTATGCCGACCGCGAATCCGCCCTGGAATACAAAGAATACGGGTGGAACCACAGTTTGGGTGAAATCATCAACAGTTTGATCAACGTCGGGCTCCGCATCGAGTTTTTGAACGAGTATGATTTCTCGCCGTACAATTGTTTTGCAAAAACAGTAAAAGGTGAAGACGGCAACTACCGCATTCAGGGCTTGGAAGGTATTTTGCCGATGATGTACAGCATCAAGGCAGTGAAATAGGCCTTGTATGGTGCAGGTGTCGAAATAAGCCCTATTTTTCCCCCGGAAAACAATCTTGTCCGCGCCGGGAAAGCCGGCCGAAACCAAACACCTGCACCAACCATGGCCTTTTTCGACAACCTGTTTCGCAAAAAAAGCGTCCCCGATGCCATCGCCACTGCCGAAACGGAGCACCTGGGCGTAACCCTTGAAAAAAACCTCAGCGTACGGGACCTCACCGCCCTGGGTATCGCCGCCATCATCGGCGCCGGTATTTTCAGCACCATCGGTTCGGCCAGCGCCAACGGCGGTCCTGCCGTGGTGTTCCTGTTCATTTTTACAGCCCTGGCCTGTGGGTTCGCCGCTTTTGCCTACGCCGAATTCGCTTCGTTGTTGCCCGTATCCGGCAGCGCTTACACCTACTCGTACGTCGCTTTCGGAGAGCTCATCGCCTGGATCATCGGCTGGGCACTCATCATGGAATACGCTGTGGGCAACATCACCGTAGCCGTATCCTGGTCGGGTTATTTTACCAGTCTGTGTGAAAGCGCCGGATGGCACATTCCGAGTTGGGCTACCATCGATTACGTGTCGGCCCGAGACGGCTTTGCAGAAGCCAACGGACTCATTCTTGCCGGCAAAACCATGGCCGAACTTACCTACAGCCAGCGGGAAGTCCTGGAAGCCTGGTCGTATGCGCCGAAACTGGGCGCCATGCGCCTCATCCTCGACATCCCGGCCATCGTGATGTCCATCCTGATGACGGCCCTCGTGTACATAGGCATCAAGGAATCCAAAAATGCCGGCAACGTCATGGTGGTGCTCAAATTGATCGTGGTAGCTCTGGTGATCATCGTCGGCGTTTTTTACGTGGATACTGCCAACTGGCATCCTTTTGCACCCAACGGTTTCGGCGGTGTAATGGCCGGCGTCTCCTCGGTATTTTTTGCCTACATCGGTTTCGACGCCTTGTCGACCACCGCTGAAGAATGTAAAAATCCGCAGCGCGACCTGCCCAAAGCGATGGTGAACTCGATCATTGTGTGCACCATTTTGTACATCCTCATCGCCCTGGTGCTCACTGGCATGGTGAATTACACCGAGCTCAACGTCAACGACCCGCTTGCGTTTGTTTTTGACAGGATTGGATTGAAATGGTTCTCCGGCGTCATCGCTGTAAGTGCCGTGGTGGCCATGGCAGGTGTGTTTCTTGTTTTCCAGATCGGTCAGCCCCGCATCTGGATGACCATGAGCCGCGACGGCTTGTTGCCCAAACCATTCTCCCGCATCCATCCACGGTTCAAAACACCTGCCTTTGCAACCATCGTAACCGGATTTTTCGTGGTGGTTCCCATGCTTTTTATTCCGAGCGATACGGTGCTCGATCTTTGCAGTATGGGCACATTGTTCGCGTTTGTGCTTGTTTGTGCAGGCGTACTGAAACTTGAAATGACGCCGGGAGCGCCACGCGGAAAATTCCGCACGCCCTACATCAACGGCAAATGGGTGTTTCCTGCACTGGTTTTCGGCATCGTTGCTTACCTCCTGATGATGCACCGCGACGATACCATGGCCTGGGTGCGCAACGACCGGGTGATTTACGAGGCGGAAACCATCATGTCGCACCTCAATGAAAATGAAATCAAAGGCATCAAAACCCAGGTGGCCGCAGCCGACAGCGCCGGCCTGGCCGCAACTTCCGGCGACCTGGCGGAATACCTCGGTGCACTCGACGATGCAACCTACGCAAGTACCGTAGCCGCGATGAACGTACAGGATGACCACAAATTTGAAAGCGGCTGGGCTTTGTTTCAGCACAAAATTCCCATGTGGCTTTTTGTTTTTACCTGCCTGTACATCATGGTTTTGGCTTTCCGCCACAGTTTGTCGCTCATTCCCATGCTTGGGCTCGTTTTTTGTTTTTACATGATGGCCCAAATACCTGCGCACAGTTGGTTCGGTTTTTTCATCTGGCTGCTTGTCGGACTCGTGATTTATTTTGGTTACGGCTACCGAAACAGCAAACTCAACCGCGCCTAACCCATGCTGGTGGTCGTGTTGAGCGGATCGGGTATTTCAGCCGAAAGTGGAGTTTCCACTTTCCGGGATGCGAACGGCATCTGGCAGCGTTACCGCATCGAAGACGTGGCTACGCCCGAGGCATGGCACAACAACCGCGAAGGCGTACTCGATTTTTACAACCAGCGGCGCAAGCAGCTTTTCGACGTTGCGCCCAATCCCGGGCACGAAGCGCTGGTGGAATTGGAAAAAACCTTTGAAGTGCAGATCATCACCCAAAATGTGGACGACCTGCACGAACGCGCTGGCAGCAAACAGGTCATGCACCTCCATGGCGAACTGCGCAAGGTGCGCTGCGAACGTTGCAGCCATAAAATTTACGACTGGCCTGGCGACCTCCAAGTCGGCGATACCTGCGACCTCGGGCACCAACTTCGGCCACACATCGTTTGGTTCGGTGAAGAGGTGCCGATGATTGGTCCGGCAACCGAACTGTGCCGGAAAGCCGATGCGCTCATCATCGTCGGCACTTCCATGCAGGTGTATCCTGCCGCAGGACTTGTACACTACGCTCCCGCCGGGATTCCGGTGTATTATGTGGACCCCGATCCTGCCCCGGTGGCCATTCCCGGACTTCGGGTGGTTGCGGAAAAGGCAGGGACGGGACTTTGGAAAGTGGTTGAGGAGCTGAAAAAGTTTAAAGTTTAAAGTTTAAAGTTTAAAGTTTAAAGTTTAAAGTTTAAAGTTTAAAGGAAAAAATTGACGAGATACGAATTCCGATATTTGAAACTGATTTGGATTAAAAGTCAACAATCTGAATCAAAGCTTGACCGGACTGTCGACTGTTGACTGTCGACTTTTCTTTAAACTTCAAACTTCAAACTTTAAACTTCAAACTAATAAATGCAGATCCGTTCCCGTTTAACCTTGCTTTACCTTGCCATTGCCGCGTTTATCCTGGCGTTGGTACTGGTTGCGGTGTGGCTGGTTTTTAAAAAGGATACGGAAGAAAATTTTTACAAAAACCTGCGCTCGCAGGCACAACTTGCGGCCAACAATCCGCAGTTTACCCCGGAAAAAACGACAGCCATGTGGTCGGCGCCCGAAACCGACACCCTCCCCTACCTTGAAAATGTGAGTGTGTACAACGATGCTTACGAACGTGTATTCAGCCTGTACCCTGAAGCGGTGCCCGTATCGGTGAAAGTGTTGCAGGACATACAAACCAAAGGTGAGGTCAGGTTCAGTCATTACAATCTGCAGGCGCTTGGCATGACGTACAGCAGCAACAACCAACAGCAGTTTGTAGTGATTGCCGAAGGATATTGCGACGATGCTGCGCTGTGGAACCTCAGCCGCATATTGTTGGCAGGGTATTTTTTGGGACTTGGTTTGATGGCCGGCGGTGGCTGGTATTTTTCGGGCAAAGCATTGCAGCCTGTTTCCAACATTGTGGGCGAAGTAGAAGCCATGCAACCAACTGACCTTAGCAGACGGGTGGATACCGGGGGCAAACAAGATGAACTTGGCCGCCTTGCCGAAACATTCAACCGGCTGCTCGACCGTGTGGAGAAAGCATTTCAAATGCAACGTATGTTTTTGTCGAACGTGTCACATGAAATGCGCAATCCACTTCAGGCCTTGCGTTCGCAACTGGAGGTCACCCTGCAACGTCCGCGCGAAGTGGAGCAATACCGGCAGGCGCTTGCCAGCGTACTCGACGATGTTAACTACATGCACGACATGGAGGAGAAACTGTTGTTGCTGGCACGCATTTACAACGACCCCGCGGGCATTGTAATGGAACCATTAAGGCTCGACGAGCTTTTGTGGCAGAGCAAATCGCAGGTTCAGAAACAACATCCGCAGTACAAAATCAGCCTTGATTTTGAACAATTGCCTGAAACCGATGATGCGCTCAACTTTGTGGGCAACGAGGTACTCCTGCGCAGCGCACTCATCAACCTGATGGAAAACGGCGCCAAATATGGCGGTGGACAGCTGGTAACAGCGCGACTCAATGCCGCCGATGGCAGCCATGTTAACATTGAAATACTGGATCGCGGGCCGGGCATCCCGGAAGCTGAACTACCGTTGCTGTTTGAGCCCTTTTACCGTCTTGAACGGCACAGAGGCAACATCAAAGGAACTGGTATTGGTTTGTCCTTGGTCAAAAATGTGCTCGACGTGCACGGCATCCGGCTTGAGGTGGTACACAGGGAAGGAGGCGGAAGTATTTTCCGTTTGTTGTTTCCGACAAAAACAGCTGCCTAGCTCCTTGATTTATTTCATTTCAAACACCTGCATGTAAGCTGACAAAGCTTCCAAATACAAACGGTGTTTCCCTTTTTAATTACGCTATTTGATAACCTCTGTCCATACATTCGACGATAATCCAGCATATTGTGCGCCGTTAATCCTATTTTCGGCACTTAAAACTACGCTCAATACAAATACATGAAATTTCTCTTAAGCCTTCTTTTCACGCTCAGCCTTTGTGCCTGCACGGCGCAAAAACCAGTTTCATACGAGGTAAAACTCGGCCCGAACATTACCGTCCTGCTCGACAGCACGGCTTCGGCACGGAGGATTACACAGGACCAAACAGACAAGTATTTCGACCGCATCACGGCCGTCGAAATGTCCATCCAAATGAAACAACCACTCCTGAACCAAAACAGGAATGCCTGGGTAGACAATTACAAAAACTTCCTGCGTTCGGATGTGGCTTCATTCACGCCAGAAGAAGCGAAATTCGTAACCGATCTGATGCGGGACATCATGAAGGCATGTCAATCCGTAAATGCCAACATCCTGCCCGACTCGTTGTTGCTCATCAAAACCAAAGGAAAACACGTGGGCGACGGCGTATATTATACACGGGAAAACACCATCGTTATTCCCGCCGATGTGTTGCGCATCCGCAACAAAGCCGCTTTCAAATCAACCATGATCCACGAGGTATTCCACGTATACTCGCGTTTGAATCCGAAAAAAAGCGCTGAGTTGTACAAAATCATAGGTTTTGAAAGCATCGGTTACGACAACCTGGAACTGCATCCGTGGCTTGCCAACCGCATCATTCACAACCCGGATGGCGTTGATTTTGCCCAAAAAATCGACCTGAAACAGGCCGATGGCAGCGTTATCCAGGCCATTCCCATCATTTATTCCAATGCCTTCGGATACATCGACGGCCACGACGTTTTCTTTTCCTACGTGGAGTTTAATTTGTTTGAGGTACAAAAACAGGAAAATGGCAAATGGAAAGTTGTGGTAGCCGACGACGGCATCACCAGCACACTCAAAGTTGAAACCCAGCCCGATTTTTTCAAACAAATCCGCGACAACACGGGCTACATCATCCACCCCGATGAAGTGCTGGCCGACAACTTCGCCTTTTTCATCGAAAGCCTGAACAACCCGATGCGTACGGCGAAGTTTTCGGCGGAGGGAAAGGCGCTGATAAAAGAAATGGAGGTTGTGTTGCGGGGAAAATAAATCTGTTTTTTATCTGTGTTGCTTGCATCTGTGGCATCTGTGTACCAATCACAACGTAGTGTAATGGTACACAGATGACACAGATCTTCGAACACAGATAAAAAACAGATTTTTTAGAACTCTCCCGTGTAATTATGCGGTGTAAGCGCTTTGAGCTCCTCTTTTACGCCGTCTGAAACTTCCAGGGTATCGATGAAAACATGCAGATCGTCGCGGCCGACGAGGGTTTTGCCCCGGGTGAGCGCTTTAAGGGCTTCATAGGGTTGCGGATAACCTTCGCGGCGCAGGATAACCTGTATGCCTTCGGCTACAACCATGTAATTGTCTTCGAGATCTGAGTACAGTTTGCCTTCGTTAAGCACCAGTTTGTCGAGACCTTTTCGGATCGATTTGAAAGCGATGAGGGTGTGGGCCATGGGCACGCCCAGGTTGCGCAGCACGGTGCTGTCGGTGAGGTCGCGTTGCAGGCGGCTGATGGGCAGTTTTTCGGCGAGGTGCTG
>JADLBE010000392.1 GCA_020847915.1 Saprospiraceae bacterium
AACAGCGCCGGTTGCATCCGATTCTACGCGCAATACTTCGGCAACGGGGTTGGGGTAAAGACGTACTGGAAGACGTTGGGTGTTTGGCGTAAATACGGAAGTCGGCGAGCAGTCGGCCAGTTCGGTGCGGTAAAGGTGCAGGCCGCCGCGCAGGTTGCCGACTACCAAATCAAGTATGCCATCGGCATCGAGGTCGCCAATGGCGGGTGAACTGCGGTTGCCGTCGTCGGTGTTGCCCCAGGTGAGCGACACGGCCGTCCATGGATCTGCGGTAGGTACGCCCACGGTGTAGGCTTCCAACTGGCCGCCTTGTGCGCCGGCCACCAGCATGCGGCCACCGTCGATGGTAGGCACCACTACGGGCATGCTGAAACCCACGGCTTCGCCGGGCAGGCGCAGGTCGATGTCGCCGAGTTTTTGCACCGTCGGGGTTGTCGCAAAACTGGGTGAACCCAGTGTACCGGTATTTTTGAAAAAATTGATGTTGCCGTTGCGTTCGCCCATAAGGATATCGGCGAGACCGTCTTCATCGAGGTCGATGATGAACGGCGCTGAGGCGAGGCCTACGTCGATGGACAACCAGCTCGGATTTTGGTCGCGTGTAAGCACCAGCGGGTTGCCGGCGCCTGCGCTGTTGCGGTAATAATACAAGGCGCCGTAGTTGCTGCCCACCAGCATGTCGAGGTCGTTGTCGTTGTCGAGGTCGCCAAAAGTGGGTGTAAAATCGTAGTCGTTGGGTGCAAATTCCGACATGCCCAGCCAGTCCGTATCGGCCAGGGTAAAGGCAGGCGCCGTAGCGTTTCCGGTGTTGAGAAAGAGGGCCAAACGGGCATTGGTACTGATGCCGGGTGTGTAAAAGCCGTAGTTGCCCACCACCATATCGGTGAGCCCGTCGCCGTTTACATCCACAAAAGCGGGGTGACTGGCGGTCCCAAGGTCGATCATATCGCCCACCATCCAGCGTTTTTCAATAAGGTCGAAGTCGTGGCCTGTTGCGGCGGTATTTTTGTAAAACCAAACGTTTGAGCGGTCCTCACCGATGGTTTTGTTGTTGGGCGCCACGAGCAGGTCTTTTTTACCGTCAAAATCCGCGTCAACATAATAGGCGCCGGGGAAAAGCGTGAGGTCAACCGGTTCGTCGTACACCGGGAAAGTGGTGTCCTGCGCTGTCATCCAGGCCTGGGTAGGGGTGCCGCCATTGGTCATCATGCCCAGACAGGAAAACGAAATGTTGCCGAGAATAACCTCCCGGTCGCCGTCGCCGTCGAGGTCTACGGTAAGCACCGAGGCGCCGGGGTGGCGAAGGTCGTCGCGGTCTTCAACAGGGGGACCGGGTGGCGCAAAAGGTGGTGCGCATTCGTTGATGTTTGTGCTGAGTTTGGCGCGGCAGGGTTCCAGACCGTTTTCGTAAAAACGCCCCCAGCATTTGTCGAGTACGCGGAATTTAAGGCTGTCGAGACCAAACCCTTGTTCCACCGACATGTTGCGCACCCACCACATGTAGGTGCTCAGGCCGGCTTCAAAACCCACGATGTCGAGGTCGCCGTCGCCGTCGATGTCGTCCACGGCAGGCACGTCGGATTTGGCGATTTGCATGTTGTTGTAAAAGCCGGGCTGGTCTTCGTCGGGGTACCAGATGTACCGCTCGTCGCAGTTGGCGCAGCCGGGATACGTAAACAGGAAAGGTTCGAAGTGCAGGGCGTCGTTTTCATAATACCCTCGGAACACCTGGATTTCCTGTGATCCCTGTTGGGTGGAGGCGCAAAAAATGTCGGGAGCGCCATCCTGATTGTAGTCGCGCAACAGCGCCCAATCGTTGAGTTTTGGGAACAAACATGCGTATTCAGGTGCATAAATAAGCTCGCCGGTGAGACTGGAGCGAAGGAAGGTGAGCACCTTGTCACCCGCGCGTTCAAACACCACAATGTCGTCCAAACCGTCGTTGTTCAAATCAGCGGTTGAGAACTGGGGTGCGTTGATGCCACCGGAAAAGGGATGGGGCAGTGGCTGTCCGTTTTGGAAAACGGGCGCCGTCCATTCCGGGAACATGGGGTTTTGGGCGTTCAAAACAAGGGTAAAAGCCGAAAAAAGAAGGGAGAGATGCAGTAATCGCATGTTGAATCAGTTAAAAGTTGCAAGTTGCAAGTATCAAGTCACAATTTGCAGGATCGCGTAGATTGGTGTTTATTTGCAAATGGTATCTGCAGTGCAAACCTAAAGGATTTGACGCCGATGCGGATCAAAAGTTGCCAGCTACGTCATTGTCCGACGAAAAAACCTGCACCATGACCTACAGTTTCAACGGCTTCCGGCCAGTCGTACACGAAAGCGCTTTCATCCACCCGCAGGCTGCCGTTACAGGCAACGTGATCATTGGCCGTGATGTGTACGTGGGCCCGGGCGCCGCCATACGTGGCGATTGGGGCGCCATCATCATCGAAGACGGCTGCAATGTGCAGGAAAACTGCACCATCCACATGTTTCCGGGCATCACGGTGTACCTGCGCGAAGGTGCACACATAGGGCATGGCGCCATCGTACACGGTGCACACATCGGTCGCAATTGTTTGGTGGGTATGAACGCCGTATTGATGGATGACGTGGATCTCGGCGACGAAAGCATCGTGGGCGCCCTTTGTTTTTTAAAAGCAGGAGAAAAAATACCGCCGCGCAGTTTGGTGGTGGGCAATCCGGGCAAAATCATTCGCGAGGTAAGCGACGAGATGTTGGCCTGGAAAACCGAAGGCACCCGGTTGTACCAGCAATTGCCGGCAGAATGTTACGAAAGTCTGCGCCCATGCGAGCCGCTTCGTGTGATGCCCAGGAACCGGCAGGGGATGGACGAAAACACCTACAAGCGTTGGGGGAAAAAGGAATGACGAAAAAAAATGCCACAGAACTTATGTGAAAAGTTCATCCCGGCATTATCTTTGCACCCGCTCATCAAGCAAACGTTCCTAAGCAGGTAATTCAAGCCTGATCTGGTCGTAAAAGCCACTTTAGCTCAGCGGTAGAGCAGCTGATTCGTAATCAGCAGGTCGAGGGTTCAAATCCCTTGAGTGGCTCCAGAAAAGGGCGGTTCTAAACGACCGCTTTTTTTTATTCGGGATGTAGCGCAGCTCGGTAGCGCGCCCCAAGTTTGATTGATCGAAGTACTAACGGGATGTAGCGCAGCTCGGTAGCGCGCGTCGTTCGGGACGACGAGGTCGCTGGTTCGAATCCAGTCATCCCGACTGTTTTTCTACCACATTAGGCACATAAGATTACCTAGGCACATTAGATTTTTTTCTGTTATCTAATGTGCCTTGGTAATCTCATGTGCCTAATGTGGTTAATTCCGCATTCCATGCATACCTATATCGATACCCACGCCCACCTTTATTCCCCCAAGTTCGACGCCGACAGGCACGACATGGTTCGCCGCGCGATCAAAGCGGGCGTAACACGCATGTACCTGCCCAACATCGACGCCGAATCCATCGCCGGCATGCTGGAGCTCGAAGCCGCTTTCCCGGAGCATTGTTTTGCGATGATGGGACTGCACCCCTGCCATGTTTTGCCCGATTCGTACACGCGCGAACTGGCCCTTGTGGAACAATGGCTCGGCAAACGCACCTGGGCAGGCATCGGTGAAACAGGCATCGATCTGTACTGGGACAAATCTACGCTCGACATACAGAAAATAGCCTTCGCAAGGCAAATCCAATGGGCCAAAGACCTCAACCGGCCCGTCATCGTGCACTCGCGCGAAAGCAATACCGAGTGTATTGAGGTGGTACGGCAGGGACAGGACGGCCGCCTGCGCGGTATTTTCCATTGTTTTTCCGGTACTTTCGAAGAAGCGCAAACCATCATCGACCTGGGCTTCCTGCTCGGAATCGGCGGCACGCTCACGTACCCGAAATCCACCCTGCCCGACGTACTCAAACGCGTGCCCCTCGAACACATCGTGCTCGAAACCGACGCCCCTTACCTGCCGCCGGTGCCCCACCGCGGCAAACGCAACGAAAGCAGTTACGTACCACTGGTGGCCGAAATGTTGTCGGAAATCAAGGTGCTGCCGCTCGCGCAAATCGTCAAAGTGACTACTGAAAATGCCTTGAGGATTTTTTCTTAAGTTATCACTTCCTTAAGAAGACGTCAAACTCGTGTTAAGCACGTGCAGAATATCAAAATGGCCTTTTTCTTTGTGGAAAAAACACCTTCCACCATGAAAAAGGCCATTTTACTTTTACTTTTTCTGCCACTCTCTTTTGCCCTCACCGCCCAGATTTTTGTCGACGGCATTCGCCTCGACGCTTCCAACAGCAGTGCTTATCTCGAAGTGGTGGCCCTGCGCAAAGAAGCCGACGGACGCTACCATTTTGTGGCCGATTACGGACAAACCCAGGATGCCGACCTTACCAAAGGTGATTTCCTGACCGATGAAAAAAACAGCCGCTACGAATTTCGCAGCCAAATCGACGGACTCAATTTCCTCTACGAAAACGGGTGGGAAGTTGCCCAGGTTTATGTGTACAAAGACCTTAGAAGGTACTTGCTCAAAAGGCGGGTTTAGTCGGCAGGGTAAAATAACCACATTAGGCACATAAGATTACTAAGGCACATTAGAGTTTTTTTTCTAATGTGCCTTAGTCATCTTATGTGCCTAATGTGGTTATTTTGACTAGCCGACTTCTTCTTCTTCTTTCGCTTTTTCCTCCGCCCGTTTTTTGAAATATTTTTTCACCCATGCTACCCGTTCCCTTTCGGTGAGGTAATCGGATGGCAGAATTTCTTCGATGTGCGGGTGGTAATGTTTGATGTGTTCGATGGCTTTTTTAAGGCCAATTTTGGCCTGGGCCGGACCAAAGATCACAAGCTCGTCGGTGTCAGTTTCGATGTGTTTGAGGATATCTTCGAAATACTGTTTTTCTGCGTGTTTATCGCGTTCGAGGTTGTTGATGTCGGGAGGTGAAAACTGTGGTCCCCAGGGTGATTTGGACCGCGAGCCGCCCTTGGTCGCCTGGTGGTGAACATCGGAGTGGATGTGAAGCACTTCAGCATCGCCTTCACCTTTGAGGTTGATGATGTAAGCGTCCTGAAAATCGAGCCAGATACCGGATTGTTTCTTTTTCATGGTGTGATAATTTGGTTATGACAGGAAGGCTTTGGTCTTTCAAAGCTTCTTTGCAAAGTTGCTTTACCCGGCATTGCTGAGCCATGGATGCAGGTCAGATAAAAGCATGATGTTGGTCACCGCCTTGTGCATGTTCCATATATTATCGTTCTTTGGCACATGCAAAACGTCGACAATATTTTACTCGCTATGACGGAGCTCTCCAATGCCTGGGAGCGAAAGGGCGATCGTCGCTTCATTTTCCTGCGTTGTTACGGCTTGATGAGTACCAACATGGCCAATGCCATCCGCGATGACCGGTTTGCTGATCCGCCCTGGGTCAAAACGCTCATGCTGGGTTTTGCACACTATTATTTTGAGGCCCTGGAAAAGTACAACCGACTGCCCGAACAAGCCCCTGCAGCATGGCGACAGGTGTTTGATGCCTCCCAAAAGCCAGGGGTACATGTTTTGCAGAACTTGTTGCTCGGCGTAAACGCGCACATCAATTACGACCTGCCACTGGCATTGTACGATTGTTTGCACCATGATTGGCCATTGTTCGACGAGACAAAAAGAAAAATTCGGAAAGACGACCACGAAGCCGTCAATCAAATCATCTGCGATACCATTGATATGGTTCAGGATACGGTGGTTGAGCCCCTGTCGCCGGCCATGTCGGTGGTGGACAGGCTTATGGGTCGCATGGATGAATGGCTGCTTTCCCAACTCATTACGGGTTGGCGTCATGATGTGTGGCATGTGACCCAAACGCTGCTGGAGGCGCCCGATGAGGCAGGCAGGGAAACCATCCGGCAGGATCAGGAGCGCCGGGTTTTGGAACGGGCAGAAAGTTTGATTGCAGCCTATTGATTGCTTTCGAGCGCTGTAATTTCCAGTTTTAGCCAGGTAAAATCACCTTCGGACAGTTTCCAGGTCACCTCGTTTTGGTGGGCGATGCGCACGCCGTTGCCGAATGTTTTCCATCCCCTGGCTTCGATGTGCCAATCTTCAAGAGTAGCGCCTTCTTTTCGTGTGTAGTAACGTTTGGCATCAAAAGCGGCGAAATCGCCGTCGGTGTTGAAGTAGAAAATACCCGAAGCCGTCACACCGCCGTAGGTCATCGTAGCCCTGGCGGATTGGTCGTCGATGCTATCCCAACGTATGTACGAACTTAAAGCTGCACCGGGAAACCACGAAGTTTCGGCCAGGTAGCGCAAAAGGGTGCCCTGGTCGGTTTCCGGACCTTTGGCGTCGGCCACAGGCATCAGGTAAAATGCTTTGATGAGCATGTGGCCGCGACCGTTGAGGTAAAGATCCCTGCCGCCGAGTGTCATGCCCGGCGCTGCTTCGATCTCCGTGGTCCACAAAAAACCCGGGTTGTTTACCTTAAAATCCTGCTCTGCTGTGAAAGAAATCCATTTCCCGTCGGGTTTGGTTTTCATTTCCCCTGATTGTGAAAGGTGTACAAATTGTGGGATGGGTTTGCCGACGGCGCCTGAACGTTCGAGCCACCGTTGCACAACGGGTGGCAAGGTTGCGAGGTCTTTTTGGGTGACGGTTTTTGAGGTTTGGGTTTCACCGATCAGCAGGGTTTGTTTTTTCTTTATTGACCATACCCTGAAAACGCCACGCACCCAAAGCCGGTAGCAGTGCCAGCAGGATAAGCACATTTGCTGCAGTGCCGAATTTGGCGTCGGACCACGATTGAAAAACCAACATTTGCGACAGCAAAATACCTGCTGCGGCGGGCATCCACCATGCGCCGTTTTTTAAAAGTAAAAGGGCTCCGGCTACGCCGAAAAAAACAAATGCGAGGAGCCACAAAGTACCCTGAAAAGGCGTGATGGGTTGCAGAAGTTGTTTGACTTCGGCCAGCCTGAAGGCCTTGAAAAATCCCAAAAGGTGAATCAGTCCATGAAATACAATCAGAAAAAAGAGAGCATATCGCATGATTTCCTGGTTTTTACAACAAATAATACACCAACAAGCCGGCAGCAACGGTCATCAAAACCAGCGTTGTCCAGCCCCAAAAATTTGACCACTTCCCGTTAACAAAACTGCCCATGATGGCGGGGTTGTTGGCGATGTGTAACAACAAACCAATAAGCACCGGCGCGGTAAGCCCGTACAAAATGGCCGCTAAAAACAAAGCCTGCATGGTGCTGATACCAACAAAGTCGAACAACAGGCCGAGCAACAACGCTACCGCCATGGTAACATAAAATCCGGGCGCGTCGAACCATTTTTTATTCAGCCCAACTTTCCAGTTGAAACTTTCGGCCATGATGTAGGAAACGGAACCTGCAAGCACCGGGATGGACAACAAACCCGTACCTACCACGCCGAGGGCAAAAAACCAATAGGCTTTTTCACCCACCAGAGGGCGCAGGGCCGTGGCGGCCTCCTGAACGGTAGTGACGTTGTGTAAACCCTGGTTGTAAAGCACCGTACCCGTACTCAGTATGATGAAAAAGAAAACGATGCAGGTGAGGAACATGCCGAAGTCCACATCGCGCTTCATGTTGGTGATCAATTTTTTGTCCACCATGACCGTATTGCTTTGCCCTTCGGCTTCCTCCACCTCCATGCTGGTTTGCCAAAAAAACAAATAGGGCGAAACGGTGGTGCCAAAAATGGCGACAAGCACAAGCAAGTAGTCTTTTTCCAGTCTGATGGACGGAATCAACGTATGTTTCAACACTGCCAGCCAATCCAGTTTAACCCAAAAGGGTACCAACAGATACAACAACAGCGACAGGCACAGGTATTTCAAAACCGAAGCGATGGGTCTGTACGGCAAAAAAACCATCAAAACCAGCAGTAAAACCGTAAAAAGAACGCTGGCGAGGTGTGGGTTGAACGCCGGGAAAAGCATGTTGGTTACGGCGCCCATGGCCTGGATGTTGGCGCCGATGTTGATGATGATGGCAGGCACGCTGAACAAAATCATCAGGTACAAAAATGGCCTGGGGTAATGCTTTTTCAACACACCGGAAAGGCCCGAACGGGTCACAATACCGATCCGCGCACACATTTCCTGAATGCCCACCATGAGTGGATAAGCTACGACCGCCGTCCACAAGGTACTGAGCCCGAACATGGCGCCTGCCTGGGTATAGGTGGCAATGCCTGAAGGGTCGTCGTCGCTGGCACCGGTGATCAGACCAGGACCCAAATTGCGCCAAAAGCGCGTGAAACGGTTGTTTGGCATGCCTGCTATTTACCCAGGTAAGCTGAGTACATCCACACGAGTTTTTCCTGTTCGCGGATGTAATCGCTCATCAGGGCGTTCGTGCCTTCGTCGCCGGCATCAGCGGCCAGGTTCAGCAGTTCACGTTGTTTTACGAGTAGGACACGGAAGGCATCAAGCACGGATCGAACGCCGGCTTCACCATCCGAAACGTTTTTGAGGGCCTTGATCGAAGAGGTTTCAGAATAATCCG
>JADLBE010000393.1 GCA_020847915.1 Saprospiraceae bacterium
CGACATCGAAAATGCCTATTTTATACCCACCAAACGGTGGCTCAAAGCCCTGAAAGCGGCAAACAAACGCGGCGTAAAAATCCGTGTGCTCACCAACTCGGGTTACACCAACGACGTGCCCGTCATCCAGTCGGTGTACCAAATGAAACGCAAAAAATACCGAAAAGCCGGCATCGAACTTTGGGAATACCACGGCCAAAAAATGTTGCACACCAAAGCCATGGTGATCGACAGCGCCTTTTCGGTCATCGGCAGCTACAACCTCGAGATCAAATCGCAAAACTTCAACACCGAAGTTGCCGCCTGCGTATACGATGTGTCAACCGCTACCGCCAACCTGAAACTTATGCACGGGAATTTGCGCCGGTCCATCCAGGTAGGCAGCGACCAAACCCAAACCGAAACGCCCGTGCCACCGCCTACCAAAGATCAGGAAAAACGGAAAAAGAAAGCCGATCGGTTGACCTGGACCCTGGCGCCCCTCGCGGATTTGTTTTTTTGATCAGGATTTTAGGATTTTAGGATTTTCAGGATTGATTTTTAGGATTTTGGGGATTCATTTCGGAGTTAACTTATCATGGAAAATAAACTGTCATACGAAGCGCTGAAACGCCGCTTGCTGGCCGGGTCCGACCGGTTGCCTACAACGGAACAATTGCCTGTGCAGGAAGTGACGGCAGCTCTGGCCTCGGAAAATCTCCGCCGTCGGGCAGGTTTTCCCATACTCCGACTGGAAGAGGAGGCCTCCAAACCCGAGCCTGCACCCGAGGGGAAATTTCCCGGTCCCGAACTGAGCAGAGCGTTTAAACACATCCTTTCGGGCGTTTACCTGCCCGTACTTCCCGAATACATCGAATGCCTTCGATCCCGGGGGCTGGATCTGCCGCCCGAATACCTCCCGGCTTTTTTTGAATACCTGCGCCGCAATCCGGAGGCAACGGAACCTTGTTTCCCTTTGCCGGGAACCCGTGTTGCCTGGATTTTGGAACAAAATCCGAAATGGAAGGCCTTGTTTGCCTGGACGGAAGCCGATTTTTTCCGGGCCAAATCGGATGATCGCATGCGGCTGTTTCGTCATGTCCGCAAAACAGATCCTTCCAAAGCAACCTCCTGGCTCGAAACCTGCTGGCATGAGGAAACGGTAAAACAAAAACGCTTGTTTCTGGGCGCTTTGGAAATGGGGTTGTCTGCGGCTGATCTGCCACTTCTGGAAAAAGCTTTGAAAGATAAAAACCGGGAGGTGCGTTACGATGCCGCCTTGTTGTGTGGACGATTGCGAGCAGGATCGGTGTACCAGCTTTTCAGAACATTTGCAAAAACGTACATGACGGGCGAAGGCAACCTTGCACACCGCATGCAATGGGTAACCTTCGAACACCTGGCGCCGCTGGTGCATTTTGGGTACGATGTTGCCGATGCCCATGCCTCCCTGGAAGTGTTGCGCATGTTGTTGGTGTTGGTGCATTTGGACGATTTGTGCGCCGATTTGCACCTGCCGTCGGCCGGGGCATTGTTCGATGCGGTAGATCCAGTATCAACCCTGCCTTTTGTCGTGGAGGCGCTCGTTTTGCACAACAACGCCCCGGGCGCTACGGCTTTGATGGACTGGCTTACGGTGGAAAAAGCTCCGGAATTGTGGTCTTCCACTTCTTTATACAAACTGGTTTGCCATTTTCCTGATCTGTTGGAACACCCCAACTGGCGTCCGGAATCCATCAAGCCCGGTGTTTTTTGGGAGGTTTTGGAAACCCACGAACAACCCTGGGATGCGCGTTTTTTGCCCTTGTTGTTACAAACCATGACCAAGCACGTAAGAAGAAACAACCATGAAATCGTCCGTTTGCACAATGCCCTGCTGACTGCCGGATGGTACGCACCTGCCGTTTCCGGCCGCAAAGCTTTGTCGGTACTGCCACCAGAAATGCGCAGTTCCCGAGAAATGCTGAAGCTGGAGGATGTTTTGATCTTTAGGCAGCTGTTAGCGGTTAGCGGTTAGCAGGCAGCAGGCAGCGGGTAGCGGGTAGCGCGGGGGGCGTGAACGCCGCGTTACCGGACCCCGCGCTGCCTGCTGCCTGCTGCCCGCTAACCGCTGCCTGCTAACATACAACCTTTTCACCCCTTTTTGCGTCTATACAACCATGAACAAGTCCATTCTGATACACAGCTTCGCAGCTTTGGTTTTATTGTTCCTTGCGGGCAGTTGCAACAAAGAAAACGACAGCGGCCCGGGGTTCGACATGATCTTCCAGGAGAATTTTTACATTCCTCCGGGACTCAGTCCCTTTGAGACGCACCATTTTTTTCGCGAAAACATACAATCGCGTTTTCAGCAATACCTCGTGCAACACGGCAAAACGGAAGAAGACATCGAGTCGATTCTGCTCGAACAGGGCAGTTTGACCGGTCAGTTCGGCGATGCACAACTCGAGTTCATCCAGGAAATTTCCGTCCGGTTGTACGACGGCATCGACGTGTCCGACTACATCGAAGCCGGCTACCGTCAGCCCGTTCCGTTTGATGCCAACAATTCCATCGGACTCATTCCCACACTCGCCAATACCAAACGTTTCCTCGCCGACAACCGTTATGGCATCGACGTGGTGCTGCGCATCCGCGAAATCCCGCAAATAGAATCGGAAGTAAGGTTGGATTTGAAATTTAAGGCGACGTATAAATGAGCAGGCAGCAGAAAGCAGAAAGCAGAAAGCAGAAAGCGAGGCCTGTGGTTATCATGACCACAGGCCTCACTTTCTGCTTTCCGCTTTCCGCTTTCTGCTTTTCAACCAGTGACGAAAATCATCCCTGCGCACAATTCCCGAGCCCTTACCTTTGCGTTTTTCAAACCACCCGCAGTCAATTGATTCTATGGATACCTTAACCAAACCTGCTTCCAGCCAAAGCATTTATGCCGCCGATGAATTTCCCATCAACGGCACCGACTACCTCGAACTTTACGTAGGCAATGCCAAACAAAGCGCCTTGTATTACCAGGCGGCTTTTGGTTTTGAACTGGTGGCCTACCAGGGTCCGGAAACCGGCGTACGCGACCGTACGAGTTACGTGTTGCAGCAAAACAAAATCCGCCTGGTGCTTACCTCGGCCCTGCGTCCCGACCACGAAATCGCCCGCCACGTGGCGCACCACGGCGATGGCGTTAAGGTGCTCGCCCTGTGGGTCGACGACGCCACCAAAGCCTACAACACGGCCATTGCCCGCGGCGCTCAAAGCGCTTTCGAGCCCATCCGCCTCACCGATGCACACGGCGAAGTGGTGATGGCTTCCGTAAAAACTTACGGCGATACCATCCACACCCTTGTGGAACGCAAAAACTACAAAGGCGCCTTTATGCCCGGCTACGAAGCCCGCAAAAGTGTGTATCCGGTTAAAAGCGTCGGTTTGTTGTACGTCGACCACTGCGTGGGTAACGTGGAACTTGGCGACATGAACAAATGGGTGAAATTTTACCAGGACGTCATGGGTTTCAAACTGCTCATCACCTTCGACGACAAAGACATCAGCACCGAATACACCGCCCTCATGTCGAAAGTGGTGGCCAACGGCAACGGTTACATCAAGTTCCCCATCAACGAACCCGCCAAAGGCCTCAAAAAAAGCCAGATTGAGGAATACATCGAGTTTTACAAAGGCGCAGGCGTGCAGCACATCGCCGTGGCTACCGACAACATCATCGAAACCGTGACGCAACTGCGCGCCAACGGCGTCGATTTCCTGTACGTGCCCGAAACCTATTACGACGACGTGCTCGAACGTGTGGGCCACATCGACGAGGACCTTGATGAACTCAAAAAACTCAACATCCTCATCGACCGCGACGAAGACGGCTACCTGTTGCAACTGTTTACCAAGCCGGTGCAGGACCGTCCGACCGTGTTTTTCGAAATCATCCAGCGTCGTGGCGCCAAATCGTTCGGTAAAGGCAATTTTAAAGCCCTTTTTGAAGCCATCGAACGCGAACAGGAACTGCGCGGTACGTTGTAAATCATCCGCACAAACCCGGCGATCAGCGCCGACAGCACGTGGTTTGTCTATAACATGTTAATTCCATACAAAAACGCCTATTTTTGCGTTTGAAAATACACGTCATCCCGAACAACGTTTCGGGATGGCGTGTTTTGATGTATCCTTGCGACTTTTTTTCGTCTTAAACGATCAAAGCCAATTCACTTAAAATTTTCTCCCAACATGAATTTCAAACAAAGTCTGGTGATGCTCGCCCTCTGCCTTCCCGCCCTTTTTGTGCAGGCACAGGCTTCGAAAGCTCCCGAAAACTGGTTTACGCTCGACAACAGCAAAGACGGCGTAAACGGCACCAGCGGCGATGCCGCCATTCAAAAACTTAAGGAAAAAGGCAAAAAAGGCCAAACGGTTATCGTGGCCGTTCTCGACTCGGGTGTGGATTACATGCACGAAGACCTGAAAAACATCATGTGGGTAAACCCGGGTGAAATTCCAGGCAACAAAATCGACGACGACAAAAACGGTTACATCGATGACATCCACGGCTGGAACTTCATCGGTGGCAAAGACGGCAAAAACATCGACCACGACTCGTACGAACTTACCCGCGAGTACGCCCGCCTGTCGAAAAAATACGCCAACACCAACGGTGAAAACCTCGGCAAAGACGCCAAAAAAGAATACGATTACTACCTGGTTGTAAAAGCTTCCTACGAAGAAAAACGCGGCGAACTGGAAGCCCAAAAAGCCCAGGTCGACAAATATTTCGGCCAGATCGACGACGCTTTCGCTACCGTTAAAAAAGCCACCGGCCTCAAAACCGTTACGGCCGACGACCTCGGTAAAGTAAACGCCGGCAGCGACGAAAAACTTGCAGAAGCCGTAACCACCCTCCAAAAAGCATTTGGCCAGGGCATCACGGAAGAAGAATTCACCGAGCAGAAAGAAGAAGCCAGCAAATACTTCGCCGGTGGCCTCAACTACGGTTACAATACCGAGTACAACCCGCGCAACATCGTGGGCGACAACTACGAAGACCTCAACAACCGCTACTACGGCAACAACGACTACCGCGGTCCCGACGCATTCCACGGCACCCACGTAGCCGGCATCATCGCCGCCGAACGCAACAACGGCATCGGCATCAACGGCGTAGCCGACAATGTGCGCATCATGAGTGTACGCTGCGTGCCCGACGGCGACGAACGCGACAAAGACGTGGCCAACGCCATCCGCTACGCTGTGGACAACGGCGCCAGCATCATCAACATGTCGTTCGGTAAAGGTTTCAGCCCTGAAAAAGAATACGTAGACGCCGCTGTGAAATACGCCGCCGAACACGACGTACTGCTCGTACACGCCGCCGGCAACGACGCCGAAAACAACGACACCGACCCGAACTTCCCCAACGACGGCTACAACAAAGCCGTGAAAAAAGGCATGTTCAAAAAGGAAAAAGTAGCCGACAACTGGCTCGAAATCGGCGCCCTCAGCTGGCGTAAAGGCGAAAAAAGCATCGCCGGATTTTCGAACTACG
>JADLBE010000394.1 GCA_020847915.1 Saprospiraceae bacterium
AGTATGGCGTAGTCCTGGTTGTATTCGAAGTTGGTTTTGATGTAAAACTTCGAAAGCTGGTCTATAAGGAGTACCAGAACGATGATCAGGGTTACTTGCAGCGAGCGTTTCAACGTCGTGTAGGGTGTTTTTGATAAAAAAAGTCCGCAAAGAAACGATGTTTTTGCGGGATTGGGGAACAATCACCTGCGGTTACCGTCAAGTTGGCGCAGCAGCCATTCGCGTTCCATAAGCGGATCGGTGCCTTCCACCAAAGAACGCATACGTTCGGTTTGTGTTTTGGAGTAAGGATTAAGGTTGAGCAGTTTTTTCATCAGGCTGATGAGGTTTTTGTAGGCCGATTTGCGGGCGGGGTCGAGTGCTTCCTTGCGTTGCAGGTAAATACGCATGCTTTCGAGCAAAGATTCGAGGGCATCGAACTCGCCTTGTTCGTAGTATATTTTCAACAACATCGTTTTGGCGATGATGTTGAGCAACATGTCGTCGTAATCAAAATCAAACAACAGGCGCTGGGCTTTATCGTAGTCGCCTTTTTCAAAATAAACCCTTGAGAGGTTGAAATTGACGATACTTTTGCGGTGCTTTTCGTCAAGATGGTGTTCAAAATCGTGAATGAATTTTTCTGCCCAGCCAAATTCCCGTATTTTGAGGGCCGCGCCGACGGCGTTTCCGAAAGTATACCGTGAAACGAGGTTGTTTTCGAGCAAAATGCCCGTTTTGAGGCCTTTTTTGTACAACTCAAAAGCGCGGCTGGCAAAGTCATTCCGTCCCTGGTTGATTTTGGCCACACAATAGTTTAATGCTGCGAGGTACAACGTACGTACTTCCGAGCGGTGAAAATGCTCCATTTCCTGGTGCAGGCTGCGCTCGAGCTCGTCGAAATAATCCTCGTTTTGAGGGTTGGTGAGTGCCTGGTAAGCATAATAATAAATCCCAACCGCCGGGGTTTCGAGCAGTTTCTTCTGCTCGCTGTAGGTCAGGATTTCGTTTTGAAGTCCGTAATCGTAATGAATGGTTTGTAAAATACGGTGGTGTGCAAGCATGTCTTTGCTGATGCGCAGTCGTTCTGCTGCAAACCATTGCTCGAGCGCGTCGGCGGTTTCCTGAAGGTTAACCGGTGCGTTTTGGGTGATGGTCATGCGGTGTTCGTACTCTTCCTGTTCCAGGAAGTAGCGGTGCATGAGGTAAAAGTGGTTGCGCAGGGGCTGGCTTTCAAGGCTGTCGTTACCAATACGGTAGGCTTGCCGGTAAGCTTTTGTCAGGTTTCTGTTCCGGTAAATACGGGTCAGAGCTATGTTGAAGCGAACGGGGTCGTTGGCATAGTCGTCAAAAACCAAAAACTCTTCGATGCCCTTGAGCAAAAAATACATCACCTGCCGCATGCGCGCGTCGTCGAACGGCTCGTCGGGATAAACGTACTTCCAGGCGCGTTGTTTTTCGAATGCCGTGTCGGCATCAGACAAAGATTTGTGCATGTATTCGAACAAACGAATCACGTCCTGACGTTGGTTGTGGGCAGGCGACAGCAACCATTTATGGATGTCGCGCGATTCTTTTTTGCTTAATGCGCGAACAATCTCTGCCAGAACGCTTTTTTGCATAGACCATTTCAATTAGTTATTCAACAAAACGTGTAAAACACGTCTTTTTGTATATCC
This sequence comes from Saprospiraceae bacterium, assembly GCA_020847915.1. GTDB lineage: Bacteria > Bacteroidota > Bacteroidia > Chitinophagales > Saprospiraceae > M3007. The sequence goes on from JADLBE010000394.1 coordinate 1,659, forward strand.
TTACAAATGTTTGATTTTCAACGCATTTTAAAGAAACTGTTGACACTAACATTTCTGATTTGCAAATCTAAACATAAAAAATCGATCAACAAATGCGATTTTTTGTCTTTTTTTCATCGATGACGGCGCTGCACTTTTGTATCGTCAAACAAAAGCTAATCCAGTCGCCCATGTTCAAGTACATCTTTACTTCGCTTTTTCTTCTCTGGACCGGTGTTGCCGGCGCCCAAGGCTGGGAGCGTGTTTACGGTGGAAGCGGCGGCGACGCGGCCAATGGCCTCGCCTTGTCGCCCGACGGCGGCTATGTGATGGCCGGATACTACAATGGTATCTCGCGCATTTACCTTTTGAAGACCGATGCCGACGGTGATTTGCAGTGGACCAAGTTTTTCACCGCACCGGGCAACCTCAACATCAACGCTAAGGCGATCATCGCTACCCGCGACACCGGCTACCTCGTGGCCGGTTTTATTCAGGTAGGTTTTGAACGCAACGTATACCTGCTTAAGATCGATGGATTCGGAAACAAACTTTGGGACCGTACCATCGACATCGCCAACGAAGACCAGGCCAACGCCGTGGTCGAACTGGCAGACGGTGGTTTCGCCATCACCGGCTATTCCAAAGGCAGCGACAACAACGACGATTTATTCATAATCCGCACCCAGGCCGATGGGTCCCCCCAATGGACCCAAACCTATAATCAATCTTACGTGGAAGGACGTGGCTCAGCCATTTTCCAGGAAGCCAACGGCGACCTGGTGGTAGCAGGCGACATCCGACACAACATGCCCAGCAACCGAGATTTTTACGTTATCCGGGTCAATGTTGGTAACGGTAACCTTGTTTGGGAACAAACGTATGGGTTGCTCGATATCAACAACGTCCCGGGCGACGAAATTGCCAAAGGTATTGCAATAACCGACGACGGCGATTACATCGTAGCCGGAAGTACCAATGCCAACATCGGGTCAGGCGTTCTGATGCGTGTATCCGGCGACGGCAATCCTAATCCACTGTGGAATGAGGCCATTCCAGAAACCGATTTTAATGCTTTAACGAAAGGTGCCAACGGCCGCTACTTCGCGGCAGGTAACAAATCGTTCTCTCCGGCCGTTGCCGAACTCTACATCGTAGCTTTCGATGAAGATGGCAACATCCTTTGGGAACCCGCGGTTGGCCGTCCGGGCCCGGACAATGCCTACGCCGTGATTCCTACCTCCGACGGCGGTTGCGCCGCTGCCGGCACCAGCCAACCTTTCGTAAGTCCCCTGGGCGAAGAATATGCTTACCTGGTGAAAGTTGACGGCCTTGGTCAGGTGTACACCAGCAAGCTTCGTGGCAATCTTTTCCACGACTTCAACCTCAACTGTACCCAGGATCCCGGCGAACCAGCCCTTGAAGACTGGATCGTGAAAATCCAAAGTTCGTACGCTACGTTTTATGCCGTATCGAACGCAAACGGCCAGTTTGAATTCCCGGTGGATACCGGCGATTTCCAATTGGTGCTTTTTTCGCCCAACAACTACTGGAAAGCCTGCGATTCGATCGTGTATGCTACGGTGCCCAATCTCTACACCACGGTGGATGCCTACATCCCCGTGCAGGCAGAGATGGCTTGTCCACGCAACGAAGTCGACATTGCAACGCCACTGCTGCGCCGCTGCGCCGACAACCGCTACACCGTACGTTATTGCAACTCGGGTACCCTGCCCTCGCTCAATACGCTTGTGGAAGTGACCCTCGACGCCAGTTTGAGCATCACCACCAGCTCCGTGCCCTACACGGCGCTGGGCAACAATGTGTTCCAGTTCAACGTAGGCTATCTGGCCAACGGCGACTGTGCCGCCTTTACGTTTGATGCTTTCCTCGATTGTGCAGGCACGGTTACCGGGCAGGCACATTGCGTTTCAGCACACATTTTCCCCGACGAATTTTGCAATCCGAGCAGCAACTGGGATGGTTCCGTTGTACGTGCCGTAGCTGTTTGTGACGGCGATACCGTACGTATGATCCTGCAAAACATCGGCGTGGGCAACATGACCAATACACTTGATTACGTCATCGCCGAAGACGTGATCATGCTTACCCAACCCGGCGACCCCTCTACCCAGTTCCGCATCGATGCAGGCCAGGATACCACCGTTTGGTCGCACGAAGCCAACGGTAAAACTTACCGCATCATTGCCGAACAAAGCCCCGGCTACCCCGGAGTAAGCTATCCCACCGCAGCCGTAGAAGGTTGCACAACCGATACCAGTACCGTTTCGCTGGGCTATTACACCATGTTCCCGGAAGATGATGCCGACGCCTTTTTGTCGTCTGATTGCCAGGAAAGCAGCGAAGCGAATACCAATGCCCCTCTGTTCCTAAAAAGAGGCCATCCCAAAGGTTACGACGTGCCTAATTACGTCAGTCCTGAAACCGATTTGGACTATTTAATCCGTTTTGTGAATTCGGGGAGCGACACGGTGACGAACATCATTGTTCGAGACACCTTGTCTGCAGCGCTCGATCCGGCTACCGTGTATCCGGGCGCTTCCAGCCACAACTACGACTTTACGGTGTATGCCAATGGCATCGTAGAGTTTACGCTCTCCAATGCTAATCTCGCGCCGGATAGCAGCGCGAACGAAGGATATGTCTCCTTCCGCGTGGCGCAGAAAGATTCTCTGCCCTGCGGTACGGAAATCCTGAACCGCGCTGCTATCTACTTTGATTTCAATGCCCCGGCGCTCAGTACCCAAACGCGCCACACGGTTTGCGAATTCGACTCGTTCGTGGTCGTGCAAACCATCAACATCATCCAGCCCGGCGCCGATGTGAAGGTGTTCCCAAACCCCTTTGTCGACGGCGCTACGGTTCAGGTCACTGGTGTCGATGCCAAGCAATACGGCTTCGAAATCTTCGACCAACAAGGCAAGTTAATTTTCAATCGCGTCTATACACATCCTGAATTCCGAATACACCGATTCCAATTTCCGGCAGGCATTCTATTCTACAGGCTTACCGCCGACGGTAAGCCTGTAGCCTCCGGCAAGTTGATTGCCAACTAGTCAAGTTGGTCGGTTAGTCAAAAAAAATGTCGTTCACACAATATGAGTGGACGACATTTTTTTTATTTGACCAACCGACCAACCGACCAACCGACCAACCGACTAACCGACTAACCGACCGCCAGACAAATAAACTTTACCTCCCAAAACTCCTCCAGCCCGTACTTCGAGCCTTCCCGGCCGATGCCGCTTTCTTTCATGCCGCCGAAAGGCGCTACGGCGGTGCCGAGGATGCCGGTATTCACACCCACCATGCCGTATTCGAGGGCTTCGGATACACGGAACACGCGGCTTACGTCGCGGCCGTAGAAATAAGCTGCCAGGCCGAAGGGTGTGTCGTTGGCCAGGGCTACGACTTCATTTTCCGTTTCAAATTTGGTGATGGGGGCCACGGGACCAAAAATTTCCTCGCGGTGGATGTCCATCTGCGTCGTCACATCGGCAAGCACGGTGGGTTCGTAAAACCGGCCTTCGTGGGCTTGTCCGCCAGTCACCACGCGGGCGCCGCGGCTTGTAGCGTCTTTTACCAGACGTTCCACTTTTTCTATGGCTTCGGCATTGATGAGCGGACCGATGGTCACGCCGTGTTCGGTGCCCGGACCCACTTTTTGTTCCTTCACCGCCGCACTGAATTTTTCTACAAAAACGTCGTACACGCCTGCCTGCACGTAAATGCGGTTGGCGCAGATGCAGGTTTGTCCGGCATTGCGGTACTTGCTGGTCATGGCGCCTTCCACCGCTGCGTTGATGTCGGCGTCGTTGAACACGATGAAAGGCGCGTTGCCGCCAAGTTCAAGGGATACTTTTTTCACCGTATCGGCACATTGGCGCATGAGCAGTTTGCCCACTTCGGTACTTCCGGTGAACGACAGTTTGCGCACCAGCGGGTTTGCGCACAGTTCGCGACCGATGGCGGGAGCGTCGGTGCCTGTCACCACGTTGAACACGCCGGCGGGCACGCCTGCGCGTTGGGCCAGTTCGGCGAGTGCGAGGGCACACAGTGGCGTTTCTTCCGAAGGTTTGAGCACAACGGTACAACCTGCCGCGAGTGCGGGGGCTACTTTGCGGGTCACCATGGCGAGCGGGAAATTCCAGGGGGTGATGGCGGCCACCACGCCCACGGGCTCCTTGCGCACGAGCAGTTGCAGGTTGGGTCCGTGGGGCGGAATGATGTCGCCGTACGCGCGTTTGCATTCCTCAGCGAACCACTCCACAAAACTCGCGGCGTAACGCACTTCGCCCCGGGCTTCGGCGAGCGGTTTGCCTTGCTCGGTGGTCATGAGCAGGGAGAGGTCCTCGGTGTTTTCAACGATAAGATCGAACCAGCGGCGCAGGATGCTGCTGCGTTGGGCGGCGGTTTTTTTGCGCCACGATGGCCAGGCGTTGGCAGCGTGGGTGATGGCTTGTTTGGTGTGTTCCGCGTTGCAATTGGTCACCTGGGCGATGGTTTCGCCGGTGGCTGGGTTGTGGACGGGGAAAGTGGCGGTGGTTTCAGTCCAGGCGCCGTTAATAAAAGCGCTTGTTTTGAGCAGGGAGGAGTCTTTGAGTTGCATGCTGCGAAGGTAACTCTTGGCCACGTAATCGTGGACACGGAGAACACAGAGGAGGAC
>JADLBE010000395.1 GCA_020847915.1 Saprospiraceae bacterium
GCGGGGAAAAGAAACAGATCCCACGCTTCGCTGGGATGACAACTGCGGGGAAAAGAAACAGATCCCACGCTTCGCTGGGATGACAACTGCGGGGAAAAGAAACAGATCCCACGCTTCGCTGGGATGACAAGGCGCTGTGGGGGGCAAAGGCGGTGCTGAAGCCCCGAAAACCAAGGCCGCCGATTTTATGGCCCTTTTTTTTAAGATTTCTTTAAAACTTACATCTGCAACATGGACGGGGGTGAATGGCGTCTTATGGTGTAATTGAAACGCTGAAAACAAAAACTTCCATGAAATTCAAAAGCTTTATTTCCGCCCTTGCTTTTTTGGTCGCTGTGTTTACCACCGCCTCCGCCCAAAAAGCGCCTTTGTTTGAACCTGCTTTTACCCAACAGGCCGAACAACACAACCTCAAGGTTAAAACCCCATTTTTGAAAAAAGCCAAAATCGAATTTGGTCCGTACCACCTCAGCGACTCCCGGCGCGGCGGCACCAAACTGGGCGCTACCGGATGGGCCGTTTTTGGCATCGGTCCGGAACGTATCGAAACATCGCAAAAATCGGAACTGAGCCTCACCGACGGCCACGACATCGTGGATGCCGATTTGTTGTTCACCTCCAAAACCAAAAACCTGCACGCCGGCAGCGCAGGCAAGTTTACGCTTAAGGACGAGACGGACTTCTACGCCTTCCTCTACGTCAGCAACGACGGTCCGTGGCAACTGCACATGCACCAGGACGGCATGCACTGGACGCCCGGCTGGCCCGAAGGTTCCCTGCGCACCGACGGCAAACACATCGACATCAAAAGTGTAACCACCAGCGCCGGCGAAAAAGGACTGGGCGCCCTCATGATCAACAACAGCGGACTGGAGTTCCGCGAAGGCAACGAACTGCTCGCCGCGGTGCAGGTTTTTGAAGACCGCCGCGTGCTTTTTGCACCGGGGCTCACGGATGAAACCAGACTGGCGATTGCTACGGCCGTGGCAGCGATTATATATCAATATGAGGTTTTGGGGGGAATTTCGCCTTCGGATGCGCCGTAGAGGGGTTTCACACAGATGGGCACAGATGTAAACACAGATTTACGCAGAATAATTTCTGTGAAAATCTGTGTTTACATCTGTGCCCATCTGTGCGAAATCATCTGTGTAAATCTGTGTTTACATCTGTGCCCATCTGTGCGAAACAAATCTACGTTATTTCACCAATACCACTTTTTCCACCCAAAGACCCGCTTCCCCACGCAATTGCACCGTATACACGCCAGCCGGAAGTTTCACCAACTGGCTGGTCAGTACCTGGCCCTGCGCCTGGATGGTTTGGCGGTTCACTTGTTCGCCCTGAGCGTTGATCACCATCAAATCGTACGATCCGTGGGGGACGTTTGTCAGTTCGAGGTGGTATACGCCTGTGGTTGGACTGGGCCAAAGCTCCAGTTTGCCGGCAGCAATGGGTTCACCCGTTCCAACGATGGAATCGACTTGTACGGCCACGGGAATGCGCGGACTGGTGCAGGAGATGCCGTAAAAATCAATTTCCCAATCGAAAAACGAGTAGTAACGGTCTTCGCCACCGTTTGATCCGGTGATGCTCACCACGCCGTCGATTTTGTAGGGATACGTAACACCGGCATCGCTGCGGCGCAGGCGTGCGCTTGCATAGCCGAGGTTAAGCTGGTTGATGACTTCGTCGGTGGTGAGGATAAGGCCGTTGCCGACGGGTACATCCAAACCGAGATCGATCACGGAGGTGCCGACCGGAATGTCCACAGCCACCGATTGGATGGCGCCGTTGTTCGCGTCGCGCAAATCAATTTTGCGTACGCCGGCTTTGTCGGTGTACACCTTGACGGACTTCAGTCGGAACGGCGTGTAAGCGTCAAAAATGATTTGACCGTTGAACGTATTGCCGCTGTAGGTGGTGCCCTGGTGGTCGGTCATACCCGCAAAAGCGTTGGGCTGGTCGACAGACACCACCTGTTCTACCCAAAATTGGGTATCCGTTGTGAGGGCGCCGGTTACGAAAAAGTTGCCCGAAGCAATCGGCACATTGGATGTTTCGGTAGCGTACCACACAATCGAATCGCCTTGTGCAGAAAGAAGGGCGGTTTCGCCTTCAAAAATGGTATCGCCTGTGACTTGCGGTGCGTCGGCAACGATCACATCAACCGATTGCGGAACCGAAGTAAACACATCGCACAAACCTTGTGTGGTAACGGCGTAAAGTCCGCCGGCATTCACTTCGATGCTTTGGGTGGTGGCGCCGTTACTCCACAAGTACGACGTGGCGGGCGTGGACGTGAGCACAACCGTGCCGCCCGAACACAATAACGTGTCGCCCGTGACCGCGATGGAAGGAATTTGTACGGGATCCACCGTGACGGATACTTCATTGGAAATGGCCGTGCAGCCACCTGCGGCGGTAACCGTAACCGTGTATACGCCTGCTTCCGTCGCCTGGATGGTTTGGCTGTCGGCGCCGTTGCTCCACAGGTAGGCATAACCTTCCGGAGCGCTGATGGCAACGCTGTCGCCGGTGCAGATCACTGTGGCGCCGTTGGGGGTTAAAACGATGCTGGGCACCACGCAACCACCTTCCTGGATGGTGTGGTATTGGTCGATGCCGAGACCCGGGAGCACATCTTTGGCGCCCGAGGGCCAGCGGATCACCAGCGAGTCTACGGCGGTGAGGTTGCCCAGACCGAAGATCTGGTTCATCGAGTTCATGATGCCGTAGCTTTCACCCGAGCGCACTTCGCGTACCTGGATGCCGGCGCTGGTGTACAACGTCAGTTTGGCGCCCACGGCGTCGAGGTTGCTGGTGGTACCGCGCAGGTAGCAGGCGAGGTAATGGTTGTTGTTGCCGTCGTTCATCCA
>JADLBE010000396.1 GCA_020847915.1 Saprospiraceae bacterium
CCCAATTTGCCTGCCACCACGGGGAAAAGGTTGGCAATAAGCGCCGCAAACACCCAATGGGTGAGGCTGCCCCAGGCCATGCCCGATGCGCGTACGGCGTTGGGAAAAATTTCGGAAATAAACACCCAGATCACCGCGCCTTGTCCGATGGCATGCGCAGCTATAAACAGGAAAACATACCACACCACCATGCCGTAACTTTCGGTGTAAAAAGCCATGGCGATGAGTGCAAGCGATACGACGTATCCGACAGTGCCAAAAAACATTAGTGTCCGGCGACCGTAACGGTCGATGAGCGACCAACCCAAGACGGTAAAAATCAGGTTGACAACACCGATGCCTGCTGTGGATAAAAGCGCGCTTTCTTTGCCCAAACCCGTCATTTCAAACACCCTTGGCGCGTAATAAATGATGGCATTGATGCCCGAAAGTTGGTTGAAAAAGGCAAACAAAAAGGCCAAAATGATCGGAAAAAGGTATTTTTTATCAAAAAAAGTCTCTTTTTTGCCATCCTGTTGTGCCGATGCCATGATGTCGTTTACGGCAGTGTCCACATCGTTTTCGGTGATGGCCAAAACCCTTCGGGCTTCGGTTTCGTTGTTTTGGTGCAAAAGCAGCCAGCGCGGACTTTCAGGCGTAACAAACATCATTCCCACAAACGCCAATGCCGGCAAGGCTACAATGCCCAGCATCCAGCGCCAGTCGTCGGCGCCTCCCGTTCCTTCCAGCAAAAAATTGGAAACATAAGCGATCAGGATGCCCAATACGATGTTGAACTGAAAGGAAATACCCATCCGTCCACGGTATTTCGGCGGCGCAATTTCGGAAATGTATACCGGCGCCACCACCGACGAGGCTCCGATGCTCAATCCGCCCAAAAATCGAAACACCATAAAGGTATTCACATCCTGTGCAAGCGCAGCACCCAGGGCTGTGACAAAAAACAGGACACCAATCCAGATCAGTGTTTTTTTCCTGCCAAACCTGTCGGCCGGCACACCGCCAAAAGCGGCGCCGAAAACCGTTCCGTACAATGCGATGGCGACCGCAAGGCCATGCGTCCAGTCGTCGAGCGACCACAGGGTCTGGATATCCTGTTCAGCGCCGGATATGACGGCGGTATCAAGACCAAATAAAAATCCGCCGAGCCCGACGGTAATGGACCAGAGTACAAGTTTGTTGTTCATACGCAGGGTACGGCGTTTTGAAAAAGGGTGTTGTAAAAAGAGGTGATTGAAGTGGTAATTTTAGAAACAATCAGGGAATAATTCGCCGATAATTCAATACAGGCAAAAAACAAACCGTGTAATTCCTACTTTTGGACAAATTTATAAAACATGCCCTCGCATCCCGACGCGATGTTGACCCAATTTCGGGAAATGTCTTTGTTTGCATCGCTACCTCCAACCATCCTGCAGCAGCTTGCTGAGCGATGTCTGGTACGATGGTATCAACCGGGCCAGGTTGTGTTTCAAAAAAACGATCCCGGCGCTTCGATGTACATCATCATCAGCGGCACTGTACTCATTCACGACGGAGAGTTTGAAGTGGTAAGCCTCCGGGAAAGCGACTATTTCGGGGAGCTTTCGCTGCTCGACGAAGGATTGCGTTCCCTTTCCGCAACCTGCACCCAACCTGCCGAGCTGGCCATCATCAGCAAATCCTTGTTTTTCGAAGTCCTGGGTCCGTACCCTGACGTTTTTCAAAAAATCGTTGGATCACTCACCGAACGTTTGCGCATACAAACGGAAAACATGATCAACCAACTGCGCAACCGGGAAAAGGAACTGACCCAATTGGTTGAAGAACGCACCGTTGAATTGCACCTGCAGATTGAGCAGGCGGAAAGGGAAAAACGCGAGGCGGAATACCAGCGCCAAAGGGCGGAACAAAGCGAACGGTTGGAACAGCAGTTCCTCGCCAACATGAGCCACGAAATACGCACGCCCATGAACGCCGTTTTGGGCATGACCAACCTGCTCATGCGCAAAAAACCGCGTGAAGACCAGACGGACTACCTCATGAGCATCCAAAAAGCATCGGAATCCCTGTTGGTGATTCTTAACGACATTTTGGACATCTCCAAAATTCAGGCAGGCAGGCTCGATCTGGAGACGGTCGATTTCAGTTTGGAAGAAAGCGTTCAGCACATATGCCGCACCCTGGATTTCATCGCCCACAGCAAAGGTCTTAACCTCAGTGCTGATATTGGTTCTGAATTGCCGCCAGTTGTTAAAGGAGACCCCCTGCGCCTGCAACAAATCCTGATGAATCTTGTCGGCAACGGCATCAAATTCACAGAAAAAGGATCGGTACAAATTGGCGTAAAACCAATAAAAGACGAGGGTGACACCGTGTTGGTTAGGTTTGATGTAACGGATACCGGCATCGGCATGTCGGAAAATGCCCTGCAATTTGTTTTTGATAAATTCAGGCAGGCATCGTCCGAAACCTCGCGCAAATTTGGCGGTACCGGCCTCGGCCTGTCGATCGCACGCCAGCTTGTAGAATTGTTCGGCGGATCCCTGGAAGTGACGAGTATACCAGACCAGGGGTCAAACTTTTTTTTCACCGTTCCTTTCCTCAAAAGCAGCCGACAAACCACCGACAAAAAAACGGAGGATCCTTCCGATGCCTTGCAACACCTTAAAGGTTTGCGCATCCTGTTGGCCGAAGACAACGAGTACAACCGCATCGTTGCCGAAGAAACGCTGGGTTACCTGCTACCGGATGCACAAATTTCAACCGCTGAAAATGGTCGAAAAGCACTGGAACTGTTGGAAAAACAAATTTTTGATGTGGTTCTGATGGATGTTTCCATGCCTGAGCTCGACGGACTGGAAGCCACACGGATGTTGCGCAGTTTGAACTCCCCCAACAGAAATGTGCCCGTGATCGCCTTTACGGCTTATGCCGCCGCCAGGGAACAAAAACAATGCCTCGATGCCGGGATGAACTGTTGCATCACCAAACCATTCCGCGAAACAGACCTTGCCGCCGGACTGCTCAAAGTGTTAAGACCACACGACAAGATAACTGAACCGTCCGAACCGGAGGCGCAACTACATGCTTCGCCATTCCCGTTCATCCACCAATTGTCCCGCGGCGATGTGGAAAAAATTAAAAAATACCTCGGTTTGTACCTTGAATCGGCAGAAAAAACCCAACATGCCATCAACGTATCCACTGAGCTCAACGACATCCGTCGGGCAGTGCATGCCATCAAACCGCAATTTAAAATGATCGACATGCCGGAACTTGCCAACCTGGCATCCGACATTGAAAACACCATTTTGGACAATGCCGATACGGATGCCCTGCCAGATTTGTTGTTGTCCTTGAACCAACACATTCAGTCTACCATGGACAAGGTAAAAAACTACCTTTCCCATATTTGATTCATACCTTTTACATTTGCTGCAGCACGAAAACCTGACATCATGAAAAAAGCCAAAGTTTTCATCGTAGACGATGATAACATGTTTACCGCAATGCTTGCCGACCACCTGGAATCCAAAGGCATGTACAACACATCGACTTACGCTACCGGAGAGGATGCTTTGAAAGACATGCATGTAAACCCCGATTTTGTTGTCCTGGATTATTACCTCGATTCCAACGACGCCAACGCGCTGAACGGACTTGAGATTTTAAAAACCATGCACAAATCCAATCCGGAAACCAAAATCGTCATGCTTTCTTCCCAGGAACATTACGGTATCGCCGCCCAAACCATCGCCCGCGGCGCCCTGCATTACGTCATCAAAGACGACAACGCTTTTGAAGAAATAGACAATGTGCTGCAAGGCATGCTGAGTTAGTCGGTTAGTCGGTTGGTCGGTTGGTCGGTTGGTCGGTTGGTCGGTCGGAAAAATCAGGTGTCTCCCTTCGGTCGACATGACACATTTTCAGGGCATATTGGGGTTGTGTCAAAAGGGATTATTCGGATTTCTCGCTGCGCTCGAAATGCATCCTAA
>JADLBE010000397.1 GCA_020847915.1 Saprospiraceae bacterium
TGGTCAGCAGGGCAGTTCAGAACGCAAGGCTCCGGAGGTGCAGGAGGAACATCCGCTGCAATAGGAACCGTGAAATCGCTGATCTGTGGCTGTCCGGGCCAGCCGTCACCCTGGGTTTGTACTGCAACATTGAGTGGACCCGTAAAACCTGCAGGAACGTTAACCGTTACCGAGAAGTTGAAAGGACCGCCGTTGAATGCACCACAGCCGGATGGGTGAAAAGGTGTAAGCCACTGAGCTACAGTGCCTGCGAACGATGCATTACCGGCATCGCCGCCGCAGAAAGCGTATGGCTGTGAACCTGCAGTTCCTGTAACGGTTACACCGGCAGGAAAAGTGAAAATGAAGTTGTCAATGTACTCCGCATTGGGGGACGTGTGTGTCGCCACGAAGTTTATTGTATTGGATTGGCCGGCAATATAAGTCGAGGTTGACGTAACGGTAGCCGTATACGCAGCCAAGGCAGCCGTGGTAAAGCCCGCAACAAAAAGCAGCGCAAGAATGCTGCGGCCCATTGCCTGGGACAACCAATTTGTACCTTTTTTCATGAGATGAAGTTGGTTAAAATGAAAAAATTGTAATTTTTTACTTAAGAAAAACTAAACACAATCATTGATACGAACAACGAATCAACTTAGAACAAGTTGATCATCGAGTTGTAGATGGCAGGCAGTTGGTTTTGTGGAACAGTGCCTTTGGCCGTGCTGTTGGCTTCGAACAATTCCGTTACGATGGCCACTTCAACTGCTACGTCGTACTGGGTGATAAGACCGTACACACGCGAGTAGTAGAGGTAAGTAACCATGGTGGTTGCGCCGGCAGATCCATCAGCGATGGAACCCTGCATGGCATTCATAGCCTGAAGAATGGCAGGAGCAACGTCTCCTTCAGACCAGGTGCTGTGAGCATAAGGCGTAACGCCCAGCTTATCGGCCATTAATTGAATCCGGGAGCCGACACCCGTTGCTGCGCGTTCTTGGGCTGACGCATCCATACTGCCGAGCAGCATGAACATAACGACCAAAAACGCACCACCAAAGAGCCGGGAAACCGAGGCCTTGGTTTGGTTTGCGAATGATTGCATCATAATGTGAATTGTTGTTGAAGGTGAAAAAAAAAAGTACCAACCGTGCACAACGTGCATGATTGGTACTTTAATATATATAAGAGGATACTGTGATTGTTTGACAACCGCTGACGACTTTCATGAGATTAACTGTTGTATTACCTGTATCCTGCCGACATAAATTATGCAGACAATCCGTAAACGGAATATAGGATATGAGATAAGATTAAATCCGGAACACCGGAGGACTGCACTAAAGCAGTACCTAAAGATTATCAAATACCGGGCCAAGTTGTGATTAAGTGCTTCAGTTATCTTTAACTTTTGCTTAACTCAAACCGATGTGATTGCAAAAGTACATAACTTTCATAAAAAACAAATACGTTAGAAAAAAAAATTGTTGAATCTCAAGCCGCCTCAAGATTCCAAAGCGCTGAACATACGTATTAGCAAGTAAAATTAGCGGTTTGCAGCGTTAATATGCCCAAAGCCTTTACCTTTGCAGCCGCTTAAACCAAATAAACCACTTCACTTTTTTTTATCAACCATCAAGTCACACGTATGAATTTTAAAACGCTTTTCGGTTTCGCCTTCGTTTTGCTGCTGGCGGCTTCCTGCAAAGAAGATCCCAAATCATCGCCCGTTGCCAAAACCATGGGCATCGAAATTTCCAAACTGGAGTCTGCAAAACAATCCATCGTAGGTTACCGTGAACGTCTTCCAACATTGCGTACGGAACTCAATAACTTGCCTGAATCGGTAAAATCAGATACCGCTTCAGGGTTTTCCGAAGTTATGCGCTATGTCGATATTTCAGACATGAAATCGGAAGCCATGCTCGCCATGTACGATCGTGTCATTCCTCAAGTTACCGCTTTGCAACGTTCCCTCAACGACGGCATGGTAAAGCCAGAGCAGGCTCAAGCCTCCTATGATTCCATGTTCGTTTCATTCAAAGGTTATGAGACGGGTGTAGAGGCTGTTAAAACCAGCATCGAAAGAATCACCGAAGACATCAAACGTTTAAATGCAGGTGTAAAAAAGTAACCCTGTTTGAATTGCCCGGTGGGTGTCTCTCACAACAAATTTAAAAAACCGGCTAGCCTATATATATATGGTTAGCCGGTTTTTTATTTTGAATCGCCATCCCGGCTTGGCTTACACAATGTCCCCGTTGCTCATGATTTCGTATTCGTACATCTTTGAGGTGGTCGGATCCATGTAATCGTCGCCGGCCTTACTGGCGCCTTCGGCCACAAAAATAACGAGGTCTTCATCGATGGTACAAACCGCCCGTCGCAGCGCTTCGCCTTCACCACGGGTGAAAGCAATTACTTTACGACCTATCAGTTGACCCGTGGGCGTAAAAGTTGCGAGATGGTATTCGTAGTTCAGCAGTCCTGCCTTCCACCACACCAGGGCAAGGAACGGAGCTTCAAATTCGATACCGAAACAAGGCAGGTATTCGGTGAATTCATCGGCGCCGTCGGGATCCAACGGCAAGATGAACTGCTCAATCATGGGTTCCGGCAGAATGTCGTTTTCGGCACTGAATATAAAATGCGTGTCTTCGCCCAAGGTTACAGGCATGGTAACTGCCGGAAATTTGGCTACAAATTCGGCAAAGGTGTGTTTGGGCAGTAAAACAGGAATTTTCTCCATCGGAATACGTACGTTTTTCAAAAAGTGGCGCAAAGATCGGCAATTTGGCCTGGATAAAAAAGTCCGCACAGACTTAACCCAATGATAACCCTGACTTAACCATCAGGCAAGGGCCCTCCCCTACTTTTGCACACAAAACTACCTTATGGGATTGGCCAAACAATGGCAGGAAACCCTGTTTCAACAGGTGCACGGCAACAACCTGGTGTACAACACTTGCTGGGAGGACCCGCGCTGCGACCGACAAATGCTCGGACTCAACAACCAGAGCCGTGTGGTGATGCTTACCAGCGCGGGTTGCAACGCCCTCGACTACCTGCTCGACGACCCCGCATCGGTGCATTGTGTGGACCTGAACCACCGGCAAAATGCTTTGCTCGAGCTGAAAACAACACTGTTTGAACAGGGTTCGTACGAACAGCTTTACGCATTTTTCGGTGACGGTATTTGCAGCGAAGCACGGAAAGTATACAAAGAAACATTGCGCCCCCAATTGAACCGGGAGGCCAAATCCTTTTGGGATAAAAAAATCGGTAGTTTCGACGGTCGTGGCATGCGGAAATCATTTTACTGGTATGGCACCAGCGGCACCGTGGCATGGCTCATCTCACGGTGGCTGCGCAGCAGACCTGCGTTGCAACAACTCGTGGAAAGGCTGTTCGAGGCCCCTACCCTGGAAATGCAACGCGATGTTTACGAACAACTCGAGCCAAAGCTGCTCAACCCGTTTGTACGTTGGATTTTGGGCTTGCACCTCGTACAAAGCATGCTGGGTGTGCCAAAAAGCCAGCAAAACATGGCCAAAGCAAGTTTTGAAGAAGGTATGGCAGGATACATCCGCGCATGTTTCAGGCATGTTTTTACCCAACTCTCCCTGCGCGACAATTATTTCTGGAAATTGTATTTTTATGGACATTACACGCCATCCTGTTGCCCGAACTACCTGCTTTCGGAACATTTTGACACGTTGCGCAACCGGACCAACCGCCTGACAACGTTCACCGGCCCCCTGAGCGGCTTTCTGCACGCTTTTCCCGGGAAGTACACCCATTTTGTGCTTTTGGACCACCAGGATTGGCTGGCGGCCCATTTGAAACCCGCGTTGGAGGAAGAATGGCGCCTGATGCTTAACAACGCCGCACCGGGAGCAAAATTCCTGTTGCGGTCGGCTTCGGCGGAGCCCCATTTCATCCCCGATTTTGTCCACAAACGCCTACGGTTCGATCCATCGTCTGCGGCCCTGAGCCAGGCTTCCGACCGGGTTGGTACGTATGCCGGAACCTTCGTCGGAACCCTGCAATCATAATCCAAAAAGCTTGCCTAAACCCGCTTTATGAAAATCACCCACCTGCCGCTTTCTCCCGCCACCAGGCAACAAGGCGCCATGCAATCCTATTACCGCTGGCATGCCGTCGTATACGATGCCACACGTTGGACTTTTCTGTTTGGTCGCAATGCCATTTTACAAAAAATGGTTGCATTAAACCCGGGAACCGTACTCGAAGTGGGCTGTGGCACCGGCCGCAACCTCAAACGTCTGGCCGGCCTGATGCCGGATGTCCAGCTCGTTGGGGTAGATGTTTCGTCCGACATGCTGAAACGTGCAACACGTGCCAGTAGAAGGTTTTCGAGAAGGGTTTTGCTGTTTGAACGGGCCTACAAACCTGATGCTCAGGCATGGCCCGTACAGCCCGACGCCATACTTTTTTCCTATGCCCTCACCATGTTCAACCCCGGTGCGGAAGAAGCCCTTGACCGCGCCCTGAGCGACCTGCCTGCAGATGGCATGGTAGCTGTGGTCGATTTCCACGATACGCCTTTTCCATTTTTCAGATGGTGGATGGGAAAAAACCACGTGCGTATGGAAGGCCATTTGGCGCCGATGCTTGAAAAACGGTTTGTTACAAGGGAAAAAGTGATTGTTCGTGCCTGGTTCGGACTTTGGCGCTACATCCTGTACATCGGTGTTAAACGTAACCCGGATTTAATGTCCACTTAACAGCCGTAAAAGCCAGAACCTTCACCTTTGCACCCTGGAAAAGACAATTACAAGATTCATACGAAAATGGGTTTCAGTTTGATGGAATTCCTGCGCAATGCCGGAATTCCATTTTTTTTGTCTTAACCCGGATTTTGGGGACTCGTCCCGCAGGGATCTGGATGGGGATTTTACTGTGATTCAGGGATTGGGATGGATTGGATTGGATTTTTTGATGATGGGATTTGGAATGGATTGGATTTTTTGATGATGGGATTTGGAATGGATTTAAGGCCCGAAGCCATAATCCAATCCCATCCATCCCAATCCTTTTTTGTCCAATAAAATCCCCATCCAGATCCCTGCGGGACGAGTCCCAAAAATCCGGGTTAAGACTAGAATACCCACGATATCCCATTCCTCACAGCATACACTTCCACGGGCGCCAGGGCGGGCAGTCCTCGGTCGACGGCGTAATCGAATTCGATGATCAGTGCGAGGTGTTTGTTGAAAGGCACGGCGAACTGCCATTCGGTGGCAAACCGATAATTGTTGAGGTAGGTAGCAGCTGGTTGAAAGTAGGTTGTGGCGCTAAGTTCAACGTGTTTGGGCCGGAAAGTAAACGACAGGTAACTGCTGAGCCTGACGAAACTTTCGGTTGGGTTGGCTTCGATAAAATCATTCCGTTCGTACATCGCACTGGCGCCCAGATAAATGCGGTTTTTGCCGTTTTTTGATTTGAACAAACGCAGCCGTGGGCCGGTACCGGACAGCGTACGGCTCTGGATGTACAAAAGTTTGTTGGTTTGGATTTGTGCGTACGCTTCCCAGGTAAATCCATCGTGTATTTCAAAGTTGTAGCGCAAGTGGGCGAAGGCGTAATTTTTAAAATCCTCGTTGCCGGCGCGCACCAGATCGGTATTCCAGAGGCCCAGTGCCAAATGGCGTTTGTGTTTGTATTGCACCCGCGCCTCGCTGCGCATGAGCAGGCTGCTTTCCTGTACTTTGTTAAAATTGACGGCCATTTTGATGTTACCATACCAACGGGATGTATCGTTGGTGCCCCGTATGCGCAACTCTTCGATGTTGACGATTTGGGCGTTGAGGGAAACGTTCAAGAGCAACGCTGCCCAAAAAAGCAGTGCCGTAAACAACCGAAGATACTTTCCACCACAAGCGTTGAAAAGCTGCGGCGCGGCCTTGATTTTCAAAAACATGCTGTTTTAAAGGCAAAAGTGCTAAAACTTAAACACTTTTTAAATATGCCTGAAAATCAACCAGCTGGGCGCTTTTTAAAACACGCGGAATCTTGGCCTGGCCGTTGAATTTGCCTTTTTGTTCAAGCCAACCCATGAATTTGGCATTGGGCAATATGTCCACGTGAACTTTGCGAAGCACGTATTGCCGCTCTATGGCGTAATCGTCGTTGAGGCGGCACAAGGCTTCGTCAACAATTTTGGCAAATTCGTCAGCGGATACCCTGGGATTGTCCATGCTAACATACCATTGGTGGGCCCAATACGTGCCTTCACGCACACCTGCCACGGCGAATTCGCGGATGCCTGCGTTCAGCCGTACATCGGCTTCCTGAACGGCTGCGTTGAGGTTGTCGATCGAGAGGTGTTCGCCGCAAACCGAAAGGAATTGTTTGGTACGTCCGTTGATGCGGATCATGCCACGTGTGGGGTCTGTAACCACCACGGTGTCGCCAAGCAGGTAACGCCAGGCGCCCGAACAGGTGCTGATGAGCAGGGCATAGGTTTGTCCGGGTTCCGCATTTTCAAGCGTGTGCGTTTCCGGCTCCGGGCTGCGCAGGTCACCGTTGTCGTCGAAATTTTTGGCATTAAAAGGCACCAATTCAAAATAAATGCCTGCGTCGGGGAGCAGCCGCATGTCGGATTCCCCCGGACGTTGCTGGTAGGCAAAAAAGCCTTCGGAAGCGAGGTAACTGTTTACATAATGCACCGGTTTGCCGAGCAGATGTTCGAACGAAGCGCGGTAAGGCTCGAAAAATACGCCACCGTGGACATACACTGAAAAATTGGGCCACAGGTCGTGGATGTTGTTCAGATGGTACTGGCTGATGATGCGTTCAAGTATGAGCTGCAGCCACATCGGGTTCGCCACGGCAAAACCGACATCCCATTGGGGTGCTTCATCGGCAATGCGTGCGATGCGCTCGTCCCAGTCTGGCAGGTCGGTGATGTGCCTGCCCGGACGGTAAAAACGCTCCATCCATCCAGGTCTGTTGAGGCCGATGATGCCCGACAGGTCGCCGGAGTAATGCAGGCCTTCACGTTTGGGGCTGGTGCACGAACCTACCATGAGCATGTGTTTGGTAAAATGGCGCGGCGTTAGGCCGTAATGCGCCATATCAAACAACATACGGCGCGAGCCACGGCGCATGTACCGCAGCATATCCTCGGTTACGGGAATGTATTTGGACGCGGCCTGGCTGGTGCCGCTGGAAAGTGCGAAATACGGAATGATGCCGGGCCAGCACACATCGGGCGAATCGCAAAGGTGGGCTTGTTGCCACCAGCGATCGTAGATGCCGTGGTAATCCGTTGCGGGTACCTGTTCGCGAAAGGCGCGTGTCGGATCGGATGAAAATAAAATAGAAGAAAAGCCGTGATGCCTGCCAAATGCTGTGTTGCGTGCCTGGCGCAGCAATGCGATCAATTGTTTTTGCTGGTGTTCTGCGGTGGTTGCACGGACCTGTTGTCCGGCCAAAGCTCCGAGACGTGCTCCTTTCTGAATCAATGAACCGAGTATCGACATAGGGCTTCTGCTAATTTGGCAAGGGTACAGTTTGGTGCAAATATCCTTACTCCCTTTTGAACCTACGTCATCCAAACCCAATATTTACCTGGAATTAACACCGCACGGACAAACAGGCGTTTTTATACCCATTCTTTACAAAAACGTAACGATAACTTAAAGTACCCCAAGCGATAGCAGGCGTTTCTTTGCAGGTACAATCAAAACAGGATTTATGTTCCTAAGAGCCTACCGGCGCAACGACAAACGCCACCTTCAACAATTGTTTTTTGAGGTGGTACACAACATCAGTCATCAGGATTACACCACGGATGATCTTGGTCGTTGGGCGCCTGTAGTGCCTGATCGCGAAATCTGGAACAGGCTCGACGAGCAGTTTTGTTACGTGGTTGAACACCACAAAAGCATTGTTGGGTTCGGAAGTTTAAACACAAGCGGCATGCTTGAATGGTTGTATGTGCACCCAAGGCACCAGGGCAAAGGCATTGCCAAAGCGTTGCTTCGGCAAATCGAACGACAAGTCAGGAAACAAAACCGTCCCACCATCACAGCATACGTTACCACCAACGCATCGGACTTTTTTCAGTACATGGGTTACGGTCCTGCCGTAAATCACCCCGAATCCACACCTTTCCCGGCACATCGTTTTTGTATGGAAAAACAACTTGAGCCCGAGGCAGGCCCTTTGGCCGGTTAAAAATTTTTCGATTCAGCCCCCATTTTTGTCCGTTCACCCCTTTTTTCGTTTCTTTTATCGAATGCAACCCGGAGCGGTGCAACGCAACGGGATCGCCGTTCGTCTTTCCATTGCGTTGCCCGGCCGGACGTGTTAACACCACAACCCGGCTTGGCAAGCAGAGCAATAACACGGAGGTTTTAAAAAATGCGCCTGACGTAAGTTGGGCGCTTTTTTCATCATACCTGCTTTTTCAAAGGGGGGTGCGCCGTGGGTGGGTCGCCTGCGGCCGTACCCACGACGCACCCCCCTTTGAAAAAGCAGGCCCTGATGGTATTACCGCGCTGCTCCTGGCGCCACGGAGTGCAGACCAAAAGCTCAACACATCCCAACAATCTTTTCAGACCCTTGAAAATCAGGGTATTGAAAAAAAATTGGGTGTGTAAGGACGGCTAGCCGTCCTTACACACCCAATTTTTTTTCAATACCCTGATTTTCAAGGGTCTGAAAAGATTGTTGGGATGTGTTGAGCTTTTGGTCTGCACTCCGTGGCGCCAGGAGCAGCGCGGTAATACCATCAGGGCCTGCTTTTTCAAAGGGGGGTGCGTCGTGGGTACGGCCGCAGGCGACCCACCCACGGCGCACCCCCCTTTGAAAAAGCAGGTATGATGAAAAAAGCGCCCAACTTACGTCAGGCGCATTTTTTAAAACCTCCGTGTTATTGCTCTGCTTGCCAAGCCGGGTTGTGGTGTTAACACGTCCGGCCGGGCAACGCAATGGAAAGACGAACGGCGATCCCGTTGCGTTGCACCGCTCCGGGTTGCATTCGATAAAAGAAACGAAAAAAGGGGTGAACGGACAAAAATGGGGGCTGAATCGAAAAATTTTTAACCGGCCAAAGGGCCTGCCTCGGGCTCAAGTTGTTTTTCCATACAAAAACGATGTGCCGGGAAAGGTGTGGATTCGGGGTGATTTACGGCAGGACCGTAACCCATGTACTGAAAAAAGTCCGATGCGTTGGTGGTAACGTATGCTGTGATGGTGGGACGGTTTTGTTTCCTGACTTGTCGTTCGATTTGCCGAAGCAACGCTTTGGCAATGCCTTTGCCCTGGTGCCTTGGGTGCACATACAACCATTCAAGCATGCCGCTTGTGTTTAAACTTCCGAACCCAACAATGCTTTTGTGGTGTTCAACCACGTAACAAAACTGCTCGTCGAGCCTGTTCCAGATTTCGCGATCAGGCACTACAGGCGCCCAACGACCAAGATCATCCGTGGTGTAATCCTGATGACTGATGTTGTGTACCACCTCAAAAAACAATTGTTGAAGGTGGCGTTTGTCGTTGCGCCGGTAGGCTCTTAGGAACATAAATCCTGTTTTGATTGTACCTGCAAAGAAACGCCTGCTATCGCTTGGGGTACTTTAAGTTATCGTTACGTTTTTGTAAAGAATGGGTATAAAAACGCCTGTTTGTCCGTGCGGTGTTAATTCCAGGTAAATATTGGGTTTGGATGACGTAGGTTCAAAAGGGAGTAAGGATATTTGCACCAAACTGTACCCTTGCCAAATTAGCAGAAGCCCTATGTCGATACTCGGTTCATTGATTCAGAAAGGAGCACGTCTCGGAGCTTTGGCCGGACAACAGGTCCGTGCAACCACCGCAGAACACCAGCAAAAACAATTGATCGCATTGCTGCGCCAGGCACGCAACACAGCATTTGGCAGGCATCACGGCTTTTCTTCTATTTTATTTTCATCCGATCCGACACGCGCCTTTCGCGAACAGGTACCCGCAACGGATTACCACGGCATCTACGATCGCTGGTGGCAACAAGCCCACCTTTGCGATTCGCCCGATGTGTGCTGGCCCGGCATCATTCCGTATTTCGCACTTTCCAGCGGCACCAGCCAGGCCGCGTCCAAATACATTCCCGTAACCGAGGATATGCTGCGGTACATGCGCCGTGGCTCGCGCCGTATGTTGTTTGATATGGCGCATTACGGCCTAACGCCGCGCCATTTTACCAAACACATGCTCATGGTAGGTTCGTGCACCAGCCCCAAACGTGAAGGCCTGCATTACTCCGGCGACCTGTCGGGCATCATCGGCCTCAACAGACCTGGATGGATGGAGCGTTTTTACCGTCCGGGCAGGCACATCACCGACCTGCCAGACTGGGACGAGCGCATCGCACGCATTGCCGATGAAGCACCCCAATGGGATGTCGGTTTTGCCGTGGCGAACCCGATGTGGCTGCAGCTCATACTTGAACGCATCATCAGCCAGTACCATCTGAACAACATCCACGACCTGTGGCCCAATTTTTCAGTGTATGTCCACGGTGGCGTATTTTTCGAGCCTTACCGCGCTTCGTTCGAACATCTGCTCGGCAAACCGGTGCATTATGTAAACAGTTACCTCGCTTCCGAAGGCTTTTTTGCCTACCAGCAACGTCCGGGGGAATCCGACATGCGGCTGCTCCCCGACGCAGGCATTTATTTTGAATTGGTGCCTTTTAATGCCAAAAATTTCGACGACAACGGTGACCTGCGCAGCCCGGAGCCGGAAACGCACACGCTTGAAAATGCGGAACCCGGACAAACCTATGCCCTGCTCATCAGCACCTGTTCGGGCGCCTGGCGTTACCTGCTTGGCGACACCGTGGTGGTTACAGACCCCACACGTGGCATGATCCGCATCAACGGACGTACCAAACAATTCCTTTCGGTTTGCGGCGAACACCTCTCGATCGACAACCTCAACGCAGCCGTTCAGGAAGCCGATGTACGGCTGAACGCAGGCATCCGCGAATTCGCCGTGGCAGGTGTGCGTGAAGGCACGTATTGGGCCCACCAATGGTATGTTAGCATGGACAATCCCAGGGTATCCGCTGACGAATTTGCCAAAATTGTTGACGAAGCCTTGTGCCGCCTCAACGACGATTACGCCATAGAGCGGCAATACGTGCTTCGCAAAGTTCACGTGGACATATTGCCCAATGCCAAATTCATGGGTTGGCTTGAACAAAAAGGCAAATTCAACGGCCAGGCCAAGATTCCGCGTGTTTTAAAAAGCGCCCAGCTGGTTGATTTTCAGGCATATTTAAAAAGTGTTTAAGTTTTAGCACTTTTGCCTTTAAAACAGCATGTTTTTGAAAATCAAGGCCGCGCCGCAGCTTTTCAACGCTTGTGGTGGAAAGTATCTTCGGTTGTTTACGGCACTGCTTTTTTGGGCAGCGTTGCTCTTGAACGTTTCCCTCAACGCCCAAATCGTCAACATCGAAGAGTTGCGCATACGGGGCACCAACGATACATCCCGTTGGTATGGTAACATCAAAATGGCCGTCAATTTTAACAAAGTACAGGAAAGCAGCCTGCTCATGCGCAGCGAGGCGCGGGTGCAATACAAACACAAACGCCATTTGGCACTGGGCCTCTGGAATACCGATCTGGTGCGCGCCGGCAACGAGGATTTTAAAAATTACGCCTTCGCCCACTTGCGCTACAACTTTGAAATACACGATGGATTTACCTGGGAAGCGTACGCACAAATCCAAACCAACAAACTTTTGTACATCCAGAGCCGTACGCTGTCCGGTACCGGCCCACGGCTGCGTTTGTTCAAATCAAAAAACGGCAAAAACCGCATTTATCTGGGCGCCAGTGCGATGTACGAACGGAATGATTTTATCGAAGCCAACCCAACCGAAAGTTTCGTCAGGCTCAGCAGTTACCTGTCGTTTACTTTCCGGCCCAAACACGTTGAACTTAGCGCCACAACCTACTTTCAACCAGCTGCTACCTACCTCAACAATTATCGGTTTGCCACCGAATGGCAGTTCGCCGTGCCTTTCAACAAACACCTCGCACTGATCATCGAATTCGATTACGCCGTCGACCGAGGACTGCCCGCCCTGGCGCCCGTGGAAGTGTATGCTGTGAGGAATGGGATATCGTGGGTATTCTAGTCTTAACCCGGATTTTTGGGACTCGTCCCGCAGGGATCTGGATGGGGATTTTATTGGACAAAAAAGGATTGGGATGGATGGGATTGGATTATGGCTTCGGGCCTTAAATCCATTCCAAATCCCATCATCAAAAAATCCAATCCATTCCAAATCCCATCATCAAAAAATCCAATCCAATCCATCCCAATCCCTGAATCACAGTAAAATCCCCATCCAGATCCCTGCGGGACGAGTCCCCAAAATCCGGGTTAAGACAAAAAAAATGGAATTCCGGCATTGCGCAGGAATTCCATCAAACTGAAACCCATTTTCGTATGAATCTTGTAATTGTCTTTTCCAGGGTGCAAAGGTGAAGGTTCTGGCTTTTACGGCTGTTAAGTGGACATTAAATCCGGGTTACGTTTAACACCGATGTACAGGATGTAGCGCCAAAGTCCGAACCAGGCACGAACAATCACTTTTTCCCTTGTAACAAACCGTTTTTCAAGCATCGGCGCCAAATGGCCTTCCATACGCACGTGGTTTTTTCCCATCCACCATCTGAAAAATGGAAAAGGCGTATCGTGGAAATCGACCACAGCTACCATGCCATCTGCAGGCAGGTCGCTCAGGGCGCGGTCAAGGGCTTCTTCCGCACCGGGGTTGAACATGGTGAGGGCATAGGAAAAAAGTATGGCGTCGGGCTGTACGGGCCATGCCTGAGCATCAGGTTTGTAGGCCCGTTCAAACAGCAAAACCCTTCTCGAAAACCTTCTACTGGCACGTGTTGCACGTTTCAGCATGTCGGACGAAACATCTACCCCAACGAGCTGGACATCCGGCATCAGGCCGGCCAGACGTTTGAGGTTGCGGCCGGTGCCACAGCCCACTTCGAGTACGGTTCCCGGGTTTAATGCAACCATTTTTTGTAAAATGGCATTGCGACCAAACAGAAAAGTCCAACGTGTGGCATCGTATACGACGGCATGCCAGCGGTAATAGGATTGCATGGCGCCTTGTTGCCTGGTGGCGGGAGAAAGCGGCAGGTGGGTGATTTTCATAAAGCGGGTTTAGGCAAGCTTTTTGGATTATGATTGCAGGGTTCCGACGAAGGTTCCGGCATACGTACCAACCCGGTCGGAAGCCTGGCTCAGGGCCGCAGACGATGGATCGAACCGTAGGCGTTTGTGGACAAAATCGGGGATGAAATGGGGCTCCGCCGAAGCCGACCGCAACAGGAATTTTGCTCCCGGTGCGGCGTTGTTAAGCATCAGGCGCCATTCTTCCTCCAACGCGGGTTTCAAATGGGCCGCCAGCCAATCCTGGTGGTCCAAAAGCACAAAATGGGTGTACTTCCCGGGAAAAGCGTGCAGAAAGCCGCTCAGGGGGCCGGTGAACGTTGTCAGGCGGTTGGTCCGGTTGCGCAACGTGTCAAAATGTTCCGAAAGCAGGTAGTTCGGGCAACAGGATGGCGTGTAATGTCCATAAAAATACAATTTCCAGAAATAATTGTCGCGCAGGGAGAGTTGGGTAAAAACATGCCTGAAACATGCGCGGATGTATCCTGCCATACCTTCTTCAAAACTTGCTTTGGCCATGTTTTGCTGGCTTTTTGGCACACCCAGCATGCTTTGTACGAGGTGCAAGCCCAAAATCCAACGTACAAACGGGTTGAGCAGCTTTGGCTCGAGTTGTTCGTAAACATCGCGTTGCATTTCCAGGGTAGGGGCCTCGAACAGCCTTTCCACGAGTTGTTGCAACGCAGGTCTGCTGCGCAGCCACCGTGAGATGAGCCATGCCACGGTGCCGCTGGTGCCATACCAGTAAAATGATTTCCGCATGCCACGACCGTCGAAACTACCGATTTTTTTATCCCAAAAGGATTTGGCCTCCCGGTTCAATTGGGGGCGCAATGTTTCTTTGTATACTTTCCGTGCTTCGCTGCAAATACCGTCACCGAAAAATGCGTAAAGCTGTTCGTACGAACCCTGTTCAAACAGTGTTGTTTTCAGCTCGAGCAAAGCATTTTGCCGGTGGTTCAGGTCCACACAATGCACCGATGCGGGGTCGTCGAGCAGGTAGTCGAGGGCGTTGCAACCCGCGCTGGTAAGCATCACCACACGGCTCTGGTTGTTGAGTCCGAGCATTTGTCGGTCGCAGCGCGGGTCCTCCCAGCAAGTGTTGTACACCAGGTTGTTGCCGTGCACCTGTTGAAACAGGGTTTCCTGCCATTGTTTGGCCAATCCCATAAGGTAGTTTTGTGTGCAAAAGTAGGGGAGGGCCCTTGCCTGATGGTTAAGTCAGGGTTATCATTGGGTTAAGTCTGTGCGGACTTTTTTATCCAGGCCAAATTGCCGATCTTTGCGCCACTTTTTGAAAAACGTACGTATTCCGATGGAGAAAATTCCTGTTTTACTGCCCAAACACACCTTTGCCGAATTTGTAGCCAAATTTCCGGCAGTTACCATGCCTGTAACCTTGGGCGAAGACACGCATTTTATATTCAGTGCCGAAAACGACATTCTGCCGGAACCCATGATTGAGCAGTTCATCTTGCCGTTGGATCCCGACGGCGCCGATGAATTCACCGAATACCTGCCTTGTTTCGGTATCGAATTTGAAGCTCCGTTCCTTGCCCTGGTGTGGTGGAAGGCAGGACTGCTGAACTACGAATACCATCTCGCAACTTTTACGCCCACGGGTCAACTGATAGGTCGTAAAGTAATTGCTTTCACCCGTGGTGAAGGCGAAGCGCTGCGACGGGCGGTTTGTACCATCGATGAAGACCTCGTTATTTTTGTGGCCGAAGGCGCCAGTAAGGCCGGCGACGATTACATGGATCCGACCACCTCAAAGATGTACGAATACGAAATCATGAGCAACGGGGACATTGTGTAAGCCAAGCCGGGATGGCGATTCAAAATAAAAAACCGGCTAACCATATATATATAGGCTAGCCGGTTTTTTAAATTTGTTGTGAGAGACACCCACCGGGCAATTCAAACAGGGTTACTTTTTTACACCTGCATTTAAACGTTTGATGTCTTCGGTGATTCTTTCGATGCTGGTTTTAACAGCCTCTACACCCGTCTCATAACCTTTGAATGAAACGAACATGGAATCATAGGAGGCTTGAGCCTGCTCTGGCTTTACCATGCCGTCGTTGAGGGAACGTTGCAAAGCGGTAACTTGAGGAATGACACGATCGTACATGGCGAGCATGGCTTCCGATTTCATGTCTGAAATATCGACATAGCGCATAACTTCGGAAAACCCTGAAGCGGTATCTGATTTTACCGATTCAGGCAAGTTATTGAGTTCCGTACGCAATGTTGGAAGACGTTCACGGTAACCTACGATGGATTGTTTTGCAGACTCCAGTTTGGAAATTTCGATGCCCATGGTTTTGGCAACGGGCGATGATTTGGGATCTTCTTTGCAGGAAGCCGCCAGCAGCAAAACGAAGGCGAAACCGAAAAGCGTTTTAAAATTCATACGTGTGACTTGATGGT
The DNA here is from genome assembly GCA_020847915.1 of Saprospiraceae bacterium. Taxonomy (GTDB): domain Bacteria; phylum Bacteroidota; class Bacteroidia; order Chitinophagales; family Saprospiraceae; genus M3007. Next base: position 15,625 of record JADLBE010000397.1, read on the forward strand.
TGATAAAAAAAAGTGAAGTGGTTTATTTGGTTTAAGCGGCTGCAAAGGTAAAGGCTTTGGGCATATTAACGCTGCAAACCGCTAATTTTACTTGCTAATACGTATGTTCAGCGCTTTGGAATCTTGAGGCGGCTTGAGATTCAACAATTTTTTTTTCTAACGTATTTGTTTTTTATGAAAGTTATGTACTTTTGCAATCACATCGGTTTGAGTTAAGCAAAAGTTAAAGATAACTGAAGCACTTAATCACAACTTGGCCCGGTATTTGATAATCTTTAGGTACTGCTTTAGTGCAGTCCTCCGGTGTTCCGGATTTAATCTTATCTCATATCCTATATTCCGTTTACGGATTGTCTGCATAATTTATGTCGGCAGGATACAGGTAATACAACAGTTAATCTCATGAAAGTCGTCAGCGGTTGTCAAACAATCACAGTATCCTCTTATATATATTAAAGTACCAATCATGCACGTTGTGCACGGTTGGTACTTTTTTTTTTCACCTTCAACAACAATTCACATTATGATGCAATCATTCGCAAACCAAACCAAGGCCTCGGTTTCCCGGCTCTTTGGTGGTGCGTTTTTGGTCGTTATGTTCATGCTGCTCGGCAGTATGGATGCGTCAGCCCAAGAACGCGCAGCAACGGGTGTCGGCTCCCGGATTCAATTAATGGCCGATAAGCTGGGCGTTACGCCTTATGCTCACAGCACCTGGTCTGAAGGAGACGTTGCTCCTGCCATTCTTCAGGCTATGAATGCCATGCAGGGTTCCATCGCTGATGGATCTGCCGGCGCAACCACCATGGTTACTTACCTCTACTACTCGCGTGTGTACGGTCTTATCACCCAGTACGACGTAGCAGTTGAAGTGGCCATCGTAACGGAATTGTTCGAAGCCAACAGCACGGCCAAAGGCACTGTTCCACAAAACCAACTGCCTGCCATCTACAACTCGATGATCAACTTGTTCTAAGTTGATTCGTTGTTCGTATCAATGATTGTGTTTAGTTTTTCTTAAGTAAAAAATTACAATTTTTTCATTTTAACCAACTTCATCTCATGAAAAAAGGTACAAATTGGTTGTCCCAGGCAATGGGCCGCAGCATTCTTGCGCTGCTTTTTGTTGCGGGCTTTACCACGGCTGCCTTGGCTGCGTATACGGCTACCGTTACGTCAACCTCGACTTATATTGCCGGCCAATCCAATACAATAAACTTCGTGGCGACACACACGTCCCCCAATGCGGAGTACATTGACAACTTCATTTTCACTTTTCCTGCCGGTGTAACCGTTACAGGAACTGCAGGTTCACAGCCATACGCTTTCTGCGGCGGCGATGCCGGTAATGCATCGTTCGCAGGCACTGTAGCTCAGTGGCTTACACCTTTTCACCCATCCGGCTGTGGTGCATTCAACGGCGGTCCTTTCAACTTCTCGGTAACGGTTAACGTTCCTGCAGGTTTTACGGGTCCACTCAATGTTGCAGTACAAACCCAGGGTGACGGCTGGCCCGGACAGCCACAGATCAGCGATTTCACGGTTCCTATTGCAGCGGATGTTCCTCCTGCACCTCCGGAGCCTTGCGTTCTGAACTGCCCTGCTGACCA
>JADLBE010000398.1 GCA_020847915.1 Saprospiraceae bacterium
ATCCATCCCATGGGATATTCGCTCCAGTCGAAAACCGCCTGGAAAATAAGCAACATGACCAAAAAGAAAATTGCAGGGCCGGCCCAACGGTTGGTGAGCAGGGCGTCGATGCGGTCGGTGGTTGTTTCCGGAAATGCAGGCGGCTGGTAAATGGTGTCCTGCACGATGGGGGTAAAGCGGTCGAAGCGGTCGAGTGTTTCGTCTACCTGCGAGCGCAGCGACTGAAATTGTTTCGACCCGACGATGGTGGAAAGCGTTTCGCGGTCCTGGGCCTTCATAAAAGGCAGCCAGGCATGGTGGTGTGCGATCAGCAGCGCCCTGTATGGATTGTCGGTTCCGAGGTTGAGCTGTACGGCCTCCGCCACTTGTTTTTCTATGTCGCTGAGCTGGTAAAAAGGCTTTCGCGCAACGGTATTTGGAGCAAGCATTTTTTCGAGCTCCACCACGAGTTTGTGCACGTTGTCGCCGGTGCGGCTGCTGAGGAGCACCACCGGAATGCCGAGTTGTTCGCTGAGTTTGGTGGTATTGGTTTTGATGCCCATTTCCTCCGCCAGGTCGGCCATGTTGAGGGCAAGAATAACCGGGAGGTTGAGGTCGAGCAGCTGGGTGAGCAGCAGAAGGTGTTTTTCCAGGTTTTTTACGTCGGCCACATACACGACCGCGTTGGGAAAATTGGAATCAGCCGGGTTGGTAAGTACGGCGGCCACCATTTTTTCATCGGAGGCCGTGGGGTAAAGGCTGTATGTTCCAGGGTAATCGGTGAGTATGGCTTCACGGCCATTTTCAAAGCGCAGTTTACCTTCTTTCATGTCGACGGTTACGCCGGGGAAATTGCCTGTTTTTTGCCGCAGGCCGGTAAGCTGGTTGAATAAGGTAGACTTGCCGCTGTTGGGATTGCCCACCAGCGCCACATGAAAGGTTTGTCCTTCGCGTTTGCTCATGCCTCTATCAGAATACTGGCAGCTTCTTCCTCGCGCAGGGCCATGCGAACACCGTCGGCCTTGATGTAATAGGCTTCACCAAAAGGCGCGGTGCGCACCATTTCAATGCAGGTACCGGGCAATACGCCCATGGCGGTAAGTTTGCCGGCCAGGGCAGGATCCGAAAATGCAATGGTTTTGGCGCTTTCGTGTGCTTTGAGTTCGATTACCGTGCGGTAGCGGCGTTGCATGTTGGGCATGGGTGGCAAGGTATTTACTCAGGACGTGTATTTAGACAAAATCCAAACAGCGCAAATGTAGCGTATGTTCATCAATGTTCTGAAATAATTACGCACCGAAATTGTCAGATTGCTTTGACAAAAAAAGGTTGGTTCGTGTAGCTTTGGGGGCAAAAGTGGTTAAGTACCACGAATTTTCATTCTGAGCTACATCACATTGGTGGATGATGCGCATCAGTGTTGATTTCGTTTCGACAACAGATGATGCCTGATGGTCGCATTTTCGCCTTTTTTACCTAAAATATTATGAGCAATTGGCTTAAAAACAACGTCTGGATTTTCTTTTTCGGCATTTTCGCCTCTGTTGGCGGTTGTATGGGCCTGGTGGCCGGCGTAGTTGGTTACGACACCTACAAGTTGCGCGTTACCGGCGAGCGCACCACCGGAGAAGTAGTGGAAATGAATGGAGGATCTCCCGTGGTAGCATTTCAAACCCACGACGGCGAGTTGCACCGCTACACCTCAACGGTATCCAGCGATCCTCCATCGTATCATGTAGGCGAACAAGTGAAAGTTTGGTACAATCCGGAGAATCCCGATGACGTTCTGCTAGGAGGATGGGAATCGTGGCTTATCCCAATCATATTTGGTATTTTCTTCGTGGTATTCGGCGGCGTAGGGTTCGGCGGTTTGTTTGGGCAAATTGCCAAAAACAAAAAACGCACCTGGCTTCGAGACCACGGTAAACCAATCGAAGTAGAAATGACGGGCGTGTTCCTCAACACTTCGCTCAAAGTAAATGGGCGCTCCCCGTGGGTCATCCAGGCCCAGTGGCACGACAAAGTGACCAACACCATGTACACGTTTGAAAGCGACAACATTTGGTACGACCCCACCAATTACATCGGCGATAACGCCAAAAAACTGCGGGTACTCATTGATCCGGACAACCCGAAGGCGTATTGGATGGATACCAGTTTTTTACCGAAGGCGGGGTAAATTGCAGTTTAAACGCTGTTGAGATTTCAGGTTACAGGATGTCATAGCGGCAGCGCCGCGGTAATATTTGTAGCATAAACGGTTGTAAAAGGTTGGAGGTGCAGCGCACCGAAATGCGCCTTGTGATCTCAAGAGCATTTCGGTGCGCTGCACCTCCTGACTTTCTCCCGAACTTGCTTCTACAAATATTACCGCGGCGCTGCCGCTATCATTTCAATTTTCCTGAGTCGCAACATTGGGCTAAACTGCCATCACCCCAACGACACATCCAAAACCATCATCACACTGAAACCCAGCAGCGTAAACAGCGTTGCCAAATCGGTATTGCCTGCACGTTGCGATTCGGGGATCAGTTCCTCCACCACTACGAATATCATGGCGCCTGCAGCAAAAGATAGGGCGAATGGTAAAACGGGTTTCATGGTCATTACGGCTACGGCGCCCAACACACCAAACACCGGCTCCACCGCGCCCGAAAGCTGACCGTACCAAAACGCTCTGCCCCGGCTCATGCCTTCCCGACGCAAGGGCACCGAAACGGCAGTGCCTTCCGGAAAATTTTGTAGCCCGATGCCAATGGCCAACGCCACGGCCGCACCAAGTGTGGCCGATGGCAATCCGTGGGCCACAGCACCAAAAGCCACACCCACCGCCAATCCCTCCGGTATGTTGTGCAATGTGATGGCCAGCACCAGCAAAACACTGCGTCGCCACTTGGTAGGCACACCTTCCGCCTGCTCGAGCGCCAGGCTCGGGTGCAGGTGCGGCATGATTTTATCCACAGCCGCCAGAAAAAGTCCGCCACCCATAAATCCGATCACCGCCGGCCCCCACTCGGGTAGCCAGGTCACCGATTCCCGGCTCATTTCGATGGCCGGCGCCAGCAGCGACCAAAAACTCGCAGCGATCATAACGCCTGCGGCAAAACCCATCATGGCGTCGAGAACGCGTTGGTTTACGTTTTTAAAAAAAAACACCAACGCAGCGCCGAGTGCGGTAACGCCCCAGGTAAACAAGGTGGCGAAAAGTGCCTGAACGGCTGGATGAAAAGGGGCAAGGAACTCTATCATGGATCAAGATTCTGGGATTGCTTGATTTACAGGGTTTTTAGGTATACACCACGCAAACTTACACCAACGTCGCTTTTAATACAAAGTCTGTTGAAAGTGTGTAAACTTCTTCGCGTCGCACATGCCGTGATTCAATCAATTCCTCCAGCACCTGTTCATTGCCGTATTTCATGATGCGCAGCTCCTCCACCACATCGTGGGCATCGTGCCACTTCCCGATGGCTTCCTGAAGCTCATCGAGGTAATCCGTGTTTATCAGAAGTTTTTTTCGGAGGATTTTGGGCAAAACAGGGAGTACGTAAAGCAGGTTTTTGATCTTTTTTCGGACGTCGTGAAGTTGGTCTGCGTTTTTGTAACGCTTTTTGAAAAACCGCTCCACATCCTGCATTTCCTTGAGCAACAGCGTCTCCAAAACAGCAAGATCGAGGTCGGTAAAACCTGCTTCCAGCGCTGCGTGCGCTTTTTTCAAATCCTTTACGTAAGCAGCATAACGGTCGGCAAAACGCCGCGTTTCAAAGGTTTGCGTGAAGTGGATTTTTCTACCGTGTTCCGAACCGGCTAAGCCATAGCCATCCAGCCGTGCAAGGTGGATCTGTGCACTGCGGATAAGCCCGAGATGTTTGAAAATCTTTTGTACCTTTTTGAAGGCAGGTGGCCTCGCCTTAGGCTCGCCCAACGCCTGAAAAATCAGCAATTGCGCTTTCATTCGTTTGGTTGCCACACGTGCCTGATGCACCGCTGTTGACTCGCGGTCGTAATAAAAACACCACAGATAGTCTGTAAGGTTCTCCCAGGCCCTATTGAAGGCGTCGCGTTGTTTTTTGGCTTTGAGCATGGCCTAAGTTACAACTTTGGG
>JADLBE010000399.1 GCA_020847915.1 Saprospiraceae bacterium
AAAACTAAATTTTATTAAAGTGTTAAATTTGAAAAATGTGTAGCTTGTAATTATCTAATATTTTATCTTCGTCAAAAATACCTGATGAAAACACGCCCACACGCCCACACGCTAGCGGTAGTTTGTAGTATCCTTTTCGCGACCATTAGTTACGGTCAAACTTCACATTTGGTGAGTTTTTTACCTACCAACTCCGATTGTTCATCATATGAACAAACTGCTTGGGATGCCTTAAAAGAAGATCTGACAACGCTATCCGTTACTTTGATAGGTTTGGAAGTTATTCCTGCAAATTCAAAAGCCGATTCATTCCTCTTTGTATTTCCCGGAAGAAGCGACACTTTATTGGCTGTTGGACAGTATTATGAGAAAAGGAACGATTCAACATATGTTTGGTGGGGAAATGTTGGTCAATATGGAGATGTGGTGGCGCTCGCATCAACTCCTGGTGGCCGTTCTATGTATGCTAAAATTGGCAGCAGCATATTTTTTGCCCATCCATTAAGCAACCGATATAATGTTTTAGTTGAACACAGATTAGATTCTATCCGTTGGAATGAAGCCTGTGCAACACCTATGGAGGAGGGCCCCAATCCTGAAGGCTGTTTAGAAATTGATACGTGTAAAAACGTATTCCATGTCTTGGTGCTTGTAACCGACGAAGCTATGGAGGAGATTGTTGCCATGCCAGTTAATGATCCTACCTTACAACCACATATTCCCTATTTGTACATACTTTTTGGTATGCATACCTTAAATTTTGCTATGTACAACAGTGGATTGGTGGGAAAAAACTTTAGATTTTCAGTAGAATCATTTGATTTTAGTAATTACTACAGCAATCCTATTGATATTTTAGAAGATCACAGCGTGCTTCTTTCCAATATGGATGCAAGTGATATAGCAGAGAATGTTCGAGCCGATGCGTACATTTTATTAACTAATGATCGATATGGAAATTATGCCGGTATAATGGGCCAATTAGGCGAAGTTACACCGATTGGAATCGTTTCTGCAAAAAATATGTTGGGACCACGATACACTTTTGCGCACGAAATAGGCCATTGGTTAAAAGGACGCCACAATCGACAATCAAATTTAGGAGATGTACCCGACAGCTCAAGCCAATGTAATTATGGATGGCGTATTATAAGTAGCAATTTCTTACCTGATCAGTACTCCATTATGTCAGTAATGACAGATAGTACTGATTTTCGAAGTTTAGTTTTTTCTAATCCAAGATATTTTGGAAATGGTTCCAGTGCTAACGCTGAATACATCAGCACTACTTTTTGTGATTTAGCAGATGTATATTACGATGACGACGAGCTGGAAATTTCCATTTCGGGAAACCCGACTTTGTGCGAAGATCCTGTTACATTTACTATCAATGTTGATGCTGCAGGAACTGCCGTTCCCGGCCAACCCCCTTTTACTTACCTGTGGCGTCTGGGCACTGGAATTTTTACAGATAACCCACAATACACTTTCAAATCTTACGGTGACACAAATAACATTACCATTGACCCTTTTGTAGACCTGTCACAAAACAGTCAAACCAATTTTTTCCTATATGTATGCGTAATGTCAGCAGATGGTGTTATAGTCAACCAGATACTTCAATTAAATAGAGTATGTCTACCGGAAGAACCAGCTGAAACTTCATTGGTTGCTACTCTTTCAAAACCGGAGGTTTTCATTTTTCCCAATCCAACTTCAAGGGCATTATTCCTTACATCTTCCGGTTTTTCAGGTAATGCAAATTATACCATCTACACTGTTGACGGCAAAAGTATATCATCTGGCCAGCTGGTTTTGATAGATTCTCAACCAGCTAGCATACATATCAACCTTCCCAATGGTTACTATATGCTTCAAATAGCAACTGATGCGTATTCTTTCTCCCATCCGATCATTGTAGAAAATTAGTCGCCATGCGGTACTCTATTTACATACTTCTCCTCCTTGTTCTCTTTTCATGTAAAAAAGAGGACGACCCTACGCCAATACCTCCACCAAGTGAGCCTCCAACACCATCTGCCGATGTCTATATTTACGAACCATGTGATACCAGTACCGGTGTGGCACGTGCATCTAAACTTGGTAATGATTGGATTAGCGGTGTAGAACTTATTCGCTACGAAGCCAATGATACCTTGTGTTGGTACCTGAACTTGTTAACCTGTACCTCCTACAATGGTTTTATACGGGAAGATATTTTTTTGGGCGGATTTACAGATTCAGATCCAATAGGGACCTATCCAATAGTACATAGCACCACACTCTTAGGATATCTTGGTATATATGCTTTTTCCAGGTATGGATTACTGGGAGATGACGGTGACTTACTTCTCGATTATTACAAACCTGACACATCTGCGGCTACATCTCCTTTCCTTCAAATTACCCGATGGGATACCCTTGCACGCATTGCCGAAGGACGTTTCCATCTGGCCTATAGAGTTACCCATTTGCCAACCTCCGATCCCAAACACTATGAATTTATGGAGTTTTCAAACGGACATTTTTGGGCAAAAATTCCGGAGTAACTAAACCCAGCGATTCAAACCTAACCAACCGACCAACCGACTAAAACAAACTCACATACCCCAAATGAAACTTCGTGGCCCGCAAATCCACGCTTTGCCCGGCGTCGGTCCGGCCGGCGGCCACGCTAATGCCGAAAATGCCTGCGCCGGTTTCGAAATTTAAACCTGCGCCGAAACCCCAGGGGCGCAGAAACACCCTTGTGCTGGTGGTGATGTTTTCCACGTAACCGTAGTCTGTAAACGCCGACAGGAAAGAGTTGAGGCCGATGAGCAGGCGCACTTCGGCGGTGGCAACGGCATAACGTGTGGCGAACAAACTTTCCTCGTCGAAACCCCGCAGCAATTTGTTGCCGCCAAGCCGGAATTGCTCGTTGTTGTACACAGGTGTTTCGGAAAAAATACCCGCAGCGCGTACACCCAGTTTCAAAGTGCTCCGAGCGGCAAACGGAATGTAATACTCTCCACGGGCATCGAAACGGTAACGAGCCGTGCGTGTTTCCACGCTGTCGTACAATGTCGCGTAATCAAACGACGGGTCTTCCGGGTCTTTCAGGTTTTCAATCTGGCTGTTGCGCAAAATGTCGTTGAAACCAGCCACGGTGCGCAGCGAAAAAGCGCCGCCACGCCTGGGATTGTAGCGGTAGTCCAGCCTGTTGACACCGGCCTCCAAACCAAAACCGTTTTGCCTCAGGTCCACTACCGATGGCAACGCGCGTGTTTGAATCACCGAGGCGGTATCCACGTTTTGCAAACTCGAACTTTTGGTTTCCCACAACATTTTTACGTAGTCGCCTCCGGCAAAAAGGTATTGCACGCCGAGGTCTGACGCGGCATCCACCCACGAACTGTCGCGTTTAAAAATGTTCAGCCGTCCGTCCACACCGAAAGGTGTACCGAACAGGTAGGGCACGCTTGCCTGCAAGTCGAGTTTTTGGGTTTCCGGACGAAGCCTTTCCAATTCCACCGAAAACCGTTCACCGAGGTTGAGGGCGTTTTGAAATGCGGCGCTGAGCGTGCCGGTGAGCAGGAGTTTTTTTTCGCCTGCAGGTGCGTTGGGTTGCGGCAAAAGACCAACGATAAAATCGAATCGGCCTGCGCGTTTTTTGTTGAGAAAAAGGTTCACGTATGCCTCGTTGCCCGTAAAACTGACGGTAGGATTGGCAGTAGATTCGAGGAAAAGCAAGCCGCGCAACTGGTCGCGCAGACGAAGCACCCGGGCGCGACTGTACGGCGTACCGCTGCGCAAACCCAGGTAATTGGGCAGGTAAGCCGGTGGCAATTTAAGGTCGCCCTGCACGCGCAGGTCGCCGAACGTAACGTACCGACCCCGGTTAAGCGTCAGCAGCCCCGTCACCGCGCCTGTGCTGTCGATCCCGAAACTGTCGAGGCCCACCTGCGCAAAAGGGTAGCCGTTGTTTTCGGCCTGTTCGAGCAATCCTTTTTGAAGGCCGAGCAGGGTTGGGTAATCGAGCAGTTTGCCGTTGTATTTTTTTTCCCGGTACCCTGCCGATTGCAACCAGTTGTTGTCGATGCCGGACTGCAAATTCAGGCGCATCCAACGGAGTTGCGGACCGAGGTACAACACGGCGCTGAGCACCGAATCGCTTTCTGTTGTGAGGCTGTCGATGGAAGCGCCCCAAAAGGCTTTTTGTTGAAAATGGGTGACCAGGTTTTTGCCAAGTGCCAGCATGGAAGCGCTGTCGATGCTTTCAAAAACGGCCACGTTTCCCGGTTGCATTTGTGGCAACGGTTCAAACGAGCGGATGTTTTGTGCAAAAAGCGCGCTGTCGGTGGGTGGGATTTGGAGGTGCAGGCTGCGTTGGGCGTGGAGGTAGGGTATTCCGGCCAACAGCAGGAACAGGCATTTTAAAAAACTTCTACATGTTGATTCAATATCCATGCAACCTCGATTCTAAACTACGCCAGGCAACGTGTATGGGATTGTCCAAAACGGTTTTTGGTTGTCCATAATTTCAGGGTTTTGCAAAAAAATGGTATTAAAATTTGATGACCATCAATCCAACCGCTTTGGTGATTGGATTGATGGTCATCAAATTTTAATACCCACTGGATTTGTGGGTTCAATTCTATAAACCCTACGCCATTAATGCGGCTAAAAAACAAACCTCAATGCCCCGCCCCCAACACCGGAATGTTCGGTACGATCCAGCTGGTCAGTTTTTCGGCGGCCCACAGGATGGGGAACCAAATCACCACAAGCAGCCAAACCGACAGGTCCAGGTATACCAGCCACATGAACACATCGATGAGCAAAACGATGGCAATCATCCAGGTAACCACGAGCAACATGGCCGCAGCGTTTTGGTGGGCCGAAACGATCCACCTGCCCACGATGATGCGTCCGTAGTTGTCCATACGGCTTTCGCTGGCGGCCGTGCGGGCCACGTAGCGACACAATCCGCCGAAACAAATGAGCAAAACCACGGCCGAGTTGAACACCCACATGCAAAACTCCCAGAGGGGTTTTATGGTTTGCCACATGCGGGCTTTCCAGGTGGTGATGGATTCTTTGGCGTCGACGATGTTGGCGGCGAGGGCCAACGAATCGGGCAGGGCGATGGCGGAAAAATCCTTGCGCGGACGCACAGGGTCGTGTACCGGAATGGGCTTGAGCACATCGTCGGTTTCATCACCAGCCATGGCCGATGATTCAGGTTCTGCAGGCGCATTGGAAGGCTGCTGCTTCTTTTTTTCCTTTTTGGGCGGTGGAACAGGCGACGGTTCTTCCGCAACGTCGTTGTTCTTATCCGGCGATTCGGGCAGGATGGTGGTGGTGCGCCCGCGGTGCAGCACCTGGATACCGATGAGTTTGCCGGCGTTGTCTTCGTTGGAATAGTTGGGCACGTCGAAAAGAAGGTATTTGTACGACTTCTTACCGTCGCCCACGCGTTTAAAAACGGCCTTCTGGAAAATGAATTTAACCGTCCCGACAGGGCGGTCATTTTCAAAACGATACTTACCGAGGTATTTTTCTACCTGCTGCGATTTGGATGCTCCCCAAGCCGGGCTGGCCGTGAACACTACAGCCAGTAGCGCCCACAACAGGAGTACAGATTTTTTCATAACCAATGATTAAACCGAAAAGGGAGGTACGAGGAACAATATTAGAACAGCAATCTAAGAGGGAAACCACACATACACAACAGTGGGAAAAAGATGTTGGTGTGTGTGCAAAAATTGGATGCAAAATTAAGCCCAAAAACACGAATATTGGGCTAAATGACTAAATATTAACACTTTAAAGACCACTTAGTCATAATAGTGTTTTTTATTTCATGTTCTAAAATATTGAAAATGATTTTAATAAATATTTACAATTTTCTTATACCTTTTTCAACCAGTCTGTTTTTTTTCGATTCCAGGGCGAGGTAAATTTCCCAAATCGTGATTTTTCCGTCGCGCGCGGCATTTTTTCTCAAAATAAGTTGCTTGCCGTCGCGTGTGCTTTCCGTGTACCACCCATCCAGACCAGCATTTTTGAAATAACTCGGGTTTTTGTAGCCTTCGTAAACCACCTTGTCGTGCGCCGCACCGATGTGCGCCGGCGCAAACACTGCGAGGTACAAATCGATGGTGTTGTGCAGCGGTTTGCTGCCCGAACGTTTGTACTGGTTGAGCAGGTACAACTCGCTGAGGTCCATGATAAAATTGATGTCGCGTCGCGAGCAGGCGGCAAATACCTCTTCGAGGCGCACGGCTTTGCCCTTGTAGGTTAAACCCACCAAACCGGCCCTGGTGAATTGTATCCAACCTGCCGCCACCTTGTCGGAACGTACGCGGAAAGGATCGAGCCCGCATTCAAGGTAGGCCGTTTCGTAGATGGCGAGTGGACTAGAGGCCATTTTTTCAGCCATTTCCCGCGTCCGTTTCATCACCACGTTTTTTTCGTACGTATCGGTGTGTTTGCCCATTTCATCCTCGTACATGCTGATGAGGCGTTCGTCGTCGAAGCCGTTCGAGGCATTCAGGTAGCTCGGATTGAGGTAGCGCTGCTCGAAATCCTGCAACGCGTCGATGATGGGTTGACTGAACAACCACAGCAGTCCGCCGGCCAAACCAACCAGCAGCCAGTTGCGGCGTGTCCACACGAAAAAAAACCGATACACATATTTCAACACGCGCCAAATAACGCCCATACCGAGTTTGAAAATGCGGTACACGGTAAACAGCAAAAGTGCCAGCACCACACAAAACAGGAAACGCAGCCACGGATCCTGCTGGAGCAGAATCTGAACCACATCCACGGCGCCGCGCGACTCGGGATGGTTGCAACCACCGAGCAGCAGCAAAGCCGGGATCAGCAGGGCGGATTGTTTCAAAGTCCGATGATTTTTTGCAGCAACGCCTCTTCTACCCTGCCGCCGGCAAAATCGTCGAACGCTTTTTCGGTCACTTTGATGATGTGGTCTTGGATGAACGGTGCACCTTCGGTAGCGCCTTGTTGGGCGTCTTTGATGCAACATTCCCATTCAAGCACCGCCCAGCCTTTGTAGCCATATTGCGCGAGTTTGGAAAAAATCGATTTAAAATCGACCTGGCCGTCGCCCAATGAACGGAAACGCCCGGGCCTGTCGATCCAGTCCTGGTAACCACCGTACACGCCGCTGCGCCCCGAAGGCCTGAACTCGGCGTCCTTCACGTGGAACATTTTGATGCGTTCGTGGTAAAAATCGATGTACTGCAAATAATCGAGTTGTTGCAAAACGAAGTGTGAGGGGTCGTACAGCAGGTTGCAACGTGGGTGGTTGCCCACGGCGCTGAGGAAACGTTCGAACGTGGCGCCGTCGTGCAGGTCCTCGCCCGGGTGCACTTCGTAACAAAGGTCTACGCCGTTTTCATCAAACGTATTGAGGATGGGCAGCCAGCGGTTGGCCAGTTCGCGGAAACCTGCTTCCACGAGTCCTTTCGGGCGTTGGGGCCAGGGGTACACGGTGTGCCAGATGAGGGCGCCGGAAAAGGTTACGTGTGCGTCGAGGCCCAGGCGACGGCTTGCCACTGCCGCCTGTTGGAGTGTTTTTACAGCCCATGCGGTGCGTGCTGCCGGATTGCCACGCAGGTTTTCGGGTGCAAAATTGTCGAACATGAGGTCGTAGGCCGGGTGCACAGCCACGAGTTGTCCCTGCAAGTGTGTGCTGAGCTCAGTGATTTGCACGCCGCACGCTTCGATGCGTCCGCGCAGTTCGTCGCAGTAGGTTTGGCTTTCGGCGGCGAGTTCGAGGTTGATGAGGCGGCTGTCCCAGGTGGGGATTTGCACACCTTTGTAGCCCAGATCGGCTGCCCAGCGGCAAATTTTTTCGAGGTCATTGAAGGGGGCATGGTCGCCCATAAACTGGGCGAGAAAGATGGCGGGACCTTTGATCGTCGTCATGTCGAATGATTTGCTGTAAAGATAGTTTACCTTTGCGAAAACACTATTGTGATGCCCCATGTGGATGTTTACACCATGATCATAGCCGGCTGCGGCATGGTTATTCTGTCGTATTTTTTTTCGGTCATCAACAAAGCAACCCGTATTCCTTCGGTGTTGCTGCTGCTTGCAACGGGTATTGGCATACGGTACGGTTTGCAAATGATGGATGTTGCTTTCATGGTGCCTCCCCTGGCGGTGGAATTTTTAGGAACGCTGGGTCTGATCATGATCGTGTTGGAAGCAGGGCTTGACCTGGAAGTCCGGCGCGACAAATTGGGCTTGATTCGAGGTTCGTTTTTTTCGGCACTTGTGATTTTACTGGTATCATCGTTGGGCGTTGCAGGCATCTTGTTTTGGTGGTTACCGGATACATCGTTTATGCAATGCCTGGTTTATGCGATTTCTTTATGCGTGGTGAGCAGTGCCATTGTGTTGCCGAGCGTGCACCATTTGAGTCCGCTGAAAAAAGAGTTTCTTGTTTACGAAGCCTCTTTTTCCGACGTCATCGGCATCATGGCGTTTAATTTTTTAACTGCCGGTACGGCCATCACGGTGCAGTCGACGGCCTGGTTTTTCGGCAGCATTCCGGTAGCCCTTGTTTTGTCGTTGGTTGTTTGTTTCGGACTGATGATGCTGCTGGTCAAAAACAGGATAAATGTGAAGTTTTTCCTGGTCTTTGCGGTGTTGATCCTGGTGTATGTTGGCGGCAAAAAAATGGCGCTGCCCTCCCTGCTTACTGTGCTCATTTTTGGCATGGTGGTGAACAACTGGGAATGGGTGACCTGGCCGCCGTTGAAACGTTATTTCTCCGATGAATCGGTGGATGATACAGCTGCATTTCTCAAATCCATCACGGCCGAATCGGCTTTTTTGATACGCACTTTTTTCTTTGTTTTGTTCGGGATGAACATCGACCTGGTGTTTTTGCAAAACCCGCAGGTTTGGCAGCTGGGTTCACTCATCGTGGCAGCGTTGCTGGTGTTGCGGTTTATTTATTTGCGCATTTTGCACCGGTACGACCTTTTTCCCGAGCTTTTTTACATTCCGCGCGGATTAATCACCGTACTGTTGTTTTACAAAATCCCGGAATGGCAACGCATCGACGCTTTCGATGAAGGCGTGTTGTTTTTTGTCATTCTTGCCACCAACCTGATTATGATGTTAGGGTCGATGTTGTATCGTGACGTTCCAGTGGAACTGCACGAGCCGTCGCCCCAACCCACCGATTCCTGAACGGGGTTCAAACCTTTGCAGGAAACAACGCGTTGCATTTTAAACTACCCTTGTAATCACAATACCCATTCATGGAAATTCTGATCGCCGCGATTTTTATCCTTGGCTACCTGGCCATTACCCTCGAACACAGCATCAACATCAACAAAGCCGCCACTGCTCTGGTGACGGGTGTATTGTGCTGGACGGTGTACATTTTGGCCAGTGGCCACGACCATACCGCCGTTGTACACCACCTGAACGAGCACATGGGTGAAATTTCGGAAATCCTGTTTTTCCTGATGGGCGCCATGGTTATCGTGGAGCTCATCGATGCACACGACGGATTTGACATCATCACCGAACGTATCAGAACAACCGACAAGCGCAAGTTGCTATGGATCACGTCGATCATCACTTTTTTCCTTTCGGCCATCCTCGACAACCTGACCACCACCATCGTGATGGTGAGTTTGCTGCGCAAATTGATTGATAACAAGGAAGACCGCATGCTGTTTGTCGGCATCACCGTGGTGGCCGCCAACGCCGGTGGCGCATGGTCGCCCATGGGCGACGTAACCACCACCATGTTGTGGATAGGTGGACAAATAACCGCAGGCAACATCATCAAAATGTTGTTTTTGCCCAGCCTGGTTTGCCTGCTGGCGCCGTTGCTTATCCTGAGCCGCAGTGTAAAAGGCAAGGTGGAAACACCTGTAAAACCGGAATCAGACGGCTCTGTTGACTCCACGCCCTTCGAACGCAAAGCCGTGTTTGCCATCGGCGTAGGCTCTTTGGTTTTTGTTCCCGTCTTTAAAACATTTACCCACCTGCCACCCTTTATGGGTATTCTGCTCGGGTTGGGCGTTATGTGGATTTTAACCGAACTCATCCACAAAGACAAAGACGAAATTGAAAAAGGACCACGTTCGGTGAACCACGCCCTGCGCAAAATTGATACGCCCAGCATCCTGTTTTTCCTTGGCATTCTGGTGGCCGTAGCGGCTTTGCAAAGCGCCGGCATGCTTACCGGCATTGCCGGCTGGCTCGATCGCACAGTAGGCAACATCACCGCCATAGGCATCATCATCGGGTTTTTGTCGGCCATCGTCGACAACGTGCCGCTCGTAGCCGCCGCCCAAGGCATGTACAGCATGGACGTGTACCCAACCGACCACTTTTTTTGGGAGTTTCTCGCCTATTGTACCGGCACCGGCGGTAGCGCCCTCATCATCGGCTCGGCGGCAGGTGTGGCGGCCATGGGCATGGAAAAAATCGACTTTTTCTGGTACTTCAAACGCATCACCGTGTGGGCCGTGATCGGCTATTTGGCCGGAGCAGCCGTGTATGTAGGTCTTACCCAGCTTGTAGGGCATTAAACAGTTCGGAGTTTGGAGTTCGTAGTTCAAAGTCTGTAGGGGCGCCGATTGCGGGTGCCCTGTCCGAAGTCCGAAGTCTGTAGGGGCGCCCCTCGCGGGTGCCCTTTCCGGGGCCCGAAGTCTGTAGGGGCGCCCCTCGCGGGTGCCCTGTCCGGGGCCCGAAGTCTGTAGGGGCGCCGATTGCGGGTGCCCTGTCCGGGGCCCGAAGTTTGTAGGGGTGCCGATTGCGGGTGCCCTGTCCGGGGCCCGAAGTCTGTAGGGCGCCGATTGCGGGTGCCATACGCCAATTGGCCGCCTTTGATACCCCCTTACGCAAGTCCAAAAAAGTTTTGTGAAAAATAAAGTTAGTGGTTGGCATATTAACGAATAAGCTAACTTCACCGACCTAATTTTTTACATCGGAATCCGCACCTCGGACTTTCGTACAGGGCGCCAGCAAGGGGCGCCCCTACAAAATTTCGGACCTCGGACTTCGCACTTATAAACCCTATGACGTCCTTAATCATTCTGGTTTTTGTGGTGGGCTATTTGGCCATTGCTTTTGAGCACAAGCTGAACATCAACAAATCGGCGCCGGCATTGATGACGGCTGTGTTGTGCTGGACAATGTTCACCATGTCGCAGCCCGACCCCGAGCAAACGATAGAAATACTTTACCACCACCTCGGGCCCATCGCAGGCATATTGTTTTTCCTGCTGGGCGCCATGGTTATTGTGGAGTTGGTGGACGGCCATGGTGGCCTGGAGATTATTACCTCCCACATACGCACGACAGACAAGCGAAAACTGCTTTGGATCACAGGTTTTGT
>JADLBE010000400.1 GCA_020847915.1 Saprospiraceae bacterium
CAACTACTCCCGCATCCTTATCCTGTGCGACGAAAATACCCGTGACCACTGCCTGCCTTATTTCCTCAAATCCACCGGTTTGCCTGCCGATACCCCTGTGTGTGTGATCCCGGCAGGGGAGCAAAACAAAAACCTTGAGACGGCCTCTCTGGTATGGAAAGCTTTGCTGGAAACGCAACTCGACCGCCACGCCTTGCTCATCAATCTCGGTGGCGGCGTGGTGGGCGATCTCGGCGGTTTTTGCGCCGCCACCTGGAAACGGGGCATCGCGTTTGTGCAGGTGCCCACCACCCTGCTGGCCATGACCGACGCGGCCATCGGCGGCAAAACAGGCATCGATTTTTACGACGTAAAAAACACCTTGGGCGTGTTCCAAAACCCGGCAGCGGTATTTGCCGATCCGGCATTTTTAGGTACACTTTCCCAGAAAGAACTGCACAGTGGCTTTGCAGAGGTGTTAAAACATGCTGTGATCAAAAACCCACTTTATTGGCAGGAAAATGAGACTTTAAAATCGTTTTTCAACCGTTTTCCAAATGATGCAGGACGTTTGAATTGGACCGAAATATTGCAGGAATCCACGGAAGTGAAGTTGCGCATCGTCCGGGAAGATCCGCACGAAAAAAACAAACGGATGTTGCTCAATTTCGGACATACGGTAGGTCATGCTTTGGAGACGTATTTCCTGCGCACCGAACATCCGCTCACCCATGGCGAAGCCATCGCACAGGGCATGTTGATGGAAGCCGATGTGGCGGAAACGTCCACACCTGCTTTGCGCGATATCCTGCCACGCCTGTACCCGCCACGCCCCATACCGCAGGAAGCCTGGCCGGAGCTGTGGAACATCATGCTCAACGATAAAAAAAACAAAGCCGGCGCCGTGCGGTTCACGGTGCCGGCTTCGGAGCCTTATGTAATGAAGGTGGTGGAGCTGTTTAAAAATCCTTGGGCTTAACGATGGTGAACACCCTCGAGATGTTGAAACCAAAACGCAAACCGCTGATCAACTTATCATTTTCGTCTTTGTAAAACCAGTCCTCACGTGTATCGGCGATAAGACCTTTGTAGTTCATGTCGCCCGAGTTGGTGATGTGCAACTGGAAAACGTGGCCGCCCGTTTCGATGTCGACGCCGAGTGCAAAAGCATTGGCATAATCGTACGAAACAATCTGATCGGGCAGTGTGTAGTAGTATTCTGCGTTCACGGCCAGACGTTTGGTAATTTTGATCCTTCCGGCAATGCCCATCGAAAAGATGTCGTTGGCATCTTCAGAAGTGGGCACCAGATTGCGGTGGAGCAGCGTTGGCATTAGTTGCAGCGTAAACGCTTCGCTGAATTTCCGGCCGATGAGGATCTGGTTGGTGTAGCTCATGCGGTTGGAAAACAGTTCTTCACGCGGTGGATCCGAGGCTGGGAAATCGCTGGTTTTGATGCCCATATCGACGTAGTACGACAAGGTGACGGGCATCACTTTTTTACCGCTCGACTGGCGCAGAATTTTGTACTTACCGAACGTCTCCACAATTTTGTCGGCATTGCTGCTGCGGCCGATACCCACCATAAGGCGGTCGGTGATGCCGTAATCGAATCCGATGCGCGTGTTGGCATTGTCGAGTCCCCAGAATTCTTCAAAACCGAAACGGAATTGTCCGAACCGGTGGTTGATTTTAAAATCGAGCACGCCCCGTGCGGTGTTTTCGATGGACTGGCCGCTGATCACGCGGTTGGCCTTAAAACTGGCCGTGGCGTAATCGATGGTGGGTTCATCCTCGAGCAGATCGAGCAGATCGTCCTGGGCGGAAACCAGGGCAGTGGAGCTTGCAAAAAGCAGCAGCAGTAAAATTTTTTTCATTGGTTGTAAAATGTTGGAAAGACGATCAGGATTTTTATTTCGGGATGCACATTGCCAAATGTGCTTTGTGCAATCCTGAAATAAAAATCCTGAAAATCTTTAATTCCTGATAATACTGATCACTTCTTGGGTGCAAGCGGTGCGTCGATGCTGATTTTGACTTCTTTACCAACCTTATCGCTTACAGTACCTGGAATTTTGATGCCATAATCGGCGCAAGCTACGCTGAAATTGGTTTTCACCTGAAGCGTGTTGCCGCTTACTTTGATGGTACCTGGGAATTCAACGTCTTTTTTAACGCCGTGCATTTCCAAAACGCCTTTGGCGCGCACCTTGTATTCGCCGTCTTTTTTAAAGTTGACGTCGCTGAGGTTTACGATTTTACCCGAAAACGTGGCGTTCGGAAATTTGCCCGATTCCATGTAGTTTTCGTTGAAGTGTTCCTGCATGAGAGACTTTTCAAAAAGGAAATTTTTGATGAGGACTTTCCAGGCCATATCTCCGGTTGTGATGTCGAGCACTGCTGTGCCACTTTTGTTTACGGCTTTGATTTCCTCTGGCGAGGATGGTGCTGTCGCATCAAATTTAACGAGGGCGTCGCGGGTGAAATATTGTTGGGCCGGCAGCGAAATGCTGAACAGGATACTTAGAATCGATGCAAAAATGAATTTGTACATTGCTGAAAATTTGTTGAAATAGTTTTTGTGTTTGTTTGTTGTTTGTCCCCAATCGCATTGAAACGCAGCAGAAATGACATCCTTAAATTAAGGTAATTAATTCTGATTAACTTCAACACAACGTGAAAGCTGCACATCGAGGTTAAACCCTGCGCAAATACCTTTGAGCGTAATGGTTTCCCCTTTTTGAAAATCGGTACGTTTATGTTTGGTCAGCGGATCCATTTCGCAGGAAACACCGAACCCGTCGGCATCACCAGTTTCGAAAATGATCTTTACGCTACCGTCAGCAGCTTTGTCGACCTCACGAATTACGCCTTTAACGGCAATGGTTTTTTCAAGGTATTGCGCATTGGCGGCATTTTCATCGGCCACATAAGCCTTAAAAAGTTGTTCGGCAGCGATGCTGACATCGGTTTTTGCCGCCTGCACATCCATGTGGGGTTTGTTCCAGAGGTAGTACCCAATGGCGCCGCCAAGAAGACCAACTGCCAGCAAAGCGATGATGATTTTTTTCAACATGATTTTTTTGTTTTTTTGACCAACAGACTAACCGACCAACCGACTTTAATTGTTGGGTGCTCCGGCGTTTACCCAGGCTTTGAGGAAGTCGCGGTTGCATTCAACCATCAATCCTGTGGGCGGCATGGGCAAGGAACTGTTGTTGGTTCGTTCAATCAGTTTGCCGTTGTCGGCGTACGTTTTGATTTCCTGGTAAGTGGTCAGTGGTACACTTTCCTGCTGACCGCCGGGCGCATGGCAGGAAACGCAGTTCGTATTGATGATGGGTTGCACATCGGCGCTAAAGCTCACAGCCGTGGTGTCGCAGGTGCCGCCACCGCTGCTTCCGTAGAGATCTTCTTCGTTGTCGTAGTAACAGCCCGTTTGAAGGGATGTCAATAAGGCCATCAGGCCCAATACCAGTAGCGTGTTTTTCATTGTTGATTGTGTGATGTGTTGTTAATTTTCAGCGCCATAAACATACGACGAATTGTGATCTTCAGTTCTTTGGCGACAAAATGCATCCCAATGAGAATCCTTAGAATCCCAAAAATCAAATCCTGATAATCTTGCAAATCCTAAAATCCTGATCAGTTTTGCGGTGCTCCCGCATCCACCCAACTTTTGATTTTTTGCTGGGTGCAGGCGTCGAGTTTGGCGCCGCCCTTGGGCATCCAGTTGGTGTTGCGGCTCACCGAATTATATAGTTTGCCATTCAGTGCCTGGGTCCTGACGTTGGTGTAGGTAGTCAGGTCGATGCCGCCCTGAGGAACACTGCCGCTGTGGCAACCCACACATCGCGCCTGAACGAGTGGTTGGATGAAGGCATTGTAACTTACGGCAACGGTGTCGCAACCGCCGAAGTTTTCATCGCAGCCGTTGTTTTTGCCACCCTGGGCCAGCCATTGACTGATCAAAGCGATTTGGGCTGCGGTGAGCGGAGCATTGGGTGGTTCGGGCATACGTTTGTCGGGATCGGTTTCCAGAATGGCCTCCAGCATTTCGTTGTCGTCGGGGTCGTTCGACGTGGCATTTTCAACCGTTTGAACCATGGATGCATACGACGTAAGGATGATGCCTTCCTGGTGGTCCTGTGCATTGTGACAACCAGATTGCGTACAATTCGAAACAAGTATGGGCAAAATTTGGTTTTGGAAGTAAACCGAGTCGGGACTGCACGGAATGCCCACCGGCGGCGGCGTTGTGGTATCCACCGGATTAGGAATCGTATCCGTAGGATCGATGCCGTTGTTGAACGGATCGTGTTTGCAGGAAGTTGTATACAAGGACATTACAACAACCGCGAGGAAGGTCAAGACAGCGTACAGGCGCATGGATATTAAAATATTGAAGCGTGAAATCTGTTTGAAAGTTTAAACCACCAAACGATACAAAAGTATAGGGCTATTTTGCAGCCCGCTTCTTTACTTTACCGAACAAGGAAAATTGCTTACTGAACATGGAAAATCGCGACTGGAAAGCCTGGTTTAAACGCCTGGGTGTAGCAGGATTTTTGTTTTTTTTCGCCAAAGGACTCGTTTGGCTCGCCATCTTTTTTGGACTTTTTAAAACCTGCGGAACGGCGTAATGGTTTTTACAAACAAATTATGTTAATTTTGCGGCCGCATATCAAGCCATCCAATTTCCTTCCTCACTCAGATTCAATGCTGCGCTCCGGATCTGATTCAGACCAACCTTATGGCTAACAAAAACATATCGGCCACCCTCGCCGAAGAAACCGACCTGGTGGACCCCCATTATATTTCCATCAAAGGCGCACGCACCAACAACCTGCGCAATGTGGATCTGAAAATACCCAAGAACAAACTTGTGGTCGTCACCGGCGTGTCGGGCTCGGGCAAATCGAGCATTACCATGGACACCCTGTATGCCGAAGGTCAGCGCCGCTATGTGGAAAGCCTCTCGAGCTACGCCCGACAGTTTCTGGGACGTATGAAAAAACCCGATGTGGATTACATCCGCGGTATTTGTCCGGCCATCGCCATCGAACAACGCGTTACCACCGGCAACGCCCGCTCCACCGTGGGCAGCATGACCGAAGTGTACGATTTTCTTCGGTTGCTTTACGCCCGCATCGGTCTGTTCTATTCACCCATCAGCGGTGAAGTGGTTAAAAAACACGAGGTAACCGACGTGGTGGATTTTATTAAAAACCAACCCGACGGCGCCCGTGGTCTCGTACTTATTCCTTTCAGCCAAAAATACAAGGAGCGGAGCCTGGAACAGGAACTCAAGCTTCTGATGCAAAAAGGCTATTCCCGTTTGTTTTTCAACGGCGAAATCCTGCGCATCGAAGATATCCTCGAAGCAGATACGTTCGATCTCACCGACAATGCCTACCAATTCCGCGAGCGCGGTTTGAGCATCCTTATTGACCGCTTTGTGGTGAATCATACCGACATGAGTGAGTGGATGCGCCTGGCGGACAGCATCAACACGGCCTTTTACGAAAGTGAGGGCGAATGCTGGATTGATGTGGTGGATCCCGTGCGCGAATTCAGGCAGTTCAACAACCGTTTCGAGCTCGACGGCATCGAATTCCCCGAGCCCACGCCCCAACTTTTCAACTACAACAATCCTTACGGCGCCTGCCCTACCTGCGAAGGTTACGGCCGTGTGCTTGGCATCGATCCGGACAAGGTATTTCCCGACAAATCAAAAAGTGTTTACGATG
>JADLBE010000401.1 GCA_020847915.1 Saprospiraceae bacterium
ATCAAACCCATCAAGTCTGTTCCCGCCCGTATCCAAATCGGCGGCTACATGGGCAGCCACTTTGAAAACATCGAAACCGACGATGCACAGCAGTGGTACATCGGTGACGGTTCCGATATCCTTACCGCCATGCCGGCCTGGAGGTACAACAACGCCTTTTCCGGCCTCGATTTCGGCGGTGTTGTGGGCGTCAGTGTAGGCGAAGGTCGCCTGCGTGCCAGTGCACGTTACTACCACGGCATGAAAAACATGTACAACAACCTCGATTTTATGAAAGAGGACGGCTCGATCAAGTCGCAGGGCGCACGCGCAGGCTTGACGTGGTATTTTTAAACCGTAAAAAAAGGGTATAAAAAACGGGAGTGTATGGCGGCTAGCCGCCATACACTCCCGTTTTTTATACCCTTTTTTTACGGTTGTGGGTGCTGCACGTAGAGGGGGTTAACGCCTTATTACGATCAGTTTTCCTTTGGCCGATCTGTCGTTGGAGCGCATCAGAAGGATGTAGCCACCCGAAGGCAGGTTGTCCAGGGGAAGGCGGACGAAATCGTTGGTGAAGGTTGCCTTTTGATGTTCTACGATTCGGCCTTTGGTATCGTAAAAATCGATGTAGACGACTTCTTTGGGTCCGTTCTGCCACTGGGCCAAAACCCCTTCGTCGGCGAAAACAGGATTGGGAAAAAGCCGCAACGTTTCGTCGTATTTGGGCTCGCCAGTCGCTGTGGCGTATCCTATGGTTGTCGTCACCGTATTGGTAACGATGGCCGGGTTGAAATCGAAATAAATGTGCCCCGTGTTGTCCACCTTGTCGCTGAGTTCGAGGTGGGCGAAGGGTTTGATGGAAAATTTCACAAACCCATGGCTTTCTGGTTCGTAAAAAGGCAAAAAGATGTCGGGGAAATTGAATTCCACCACACCGGGCCCTCGAACCGTCCAGGTGCATGGATGGCTCGACGACAATACCTGAATGGTGCTTACATCAAGGAAGCTGCTCAACGTATCCACAATACGTACAATTTCAGCCCAATATGTACCGGTATTTTGGAAACGGATGGTGTAGGTGAGGTGCTCACCGGCTTCGAGTTCTTCCGGCGTGAGCCATGGACCGGGAGAAACGGCTTTGTCATTTGGATCGTACGAACCAACCACCTCGGTACGTTCGTTGCTGTTGTTGTTGTTGGGATTTTCATCATCGAACGGCTGCACTTCGGCGGCGTAAGAAACTGTTGAGCCCAATTCCAGGGTAGTGGAAGTGTTGACCGACACGGTGAAATTGGCCACTGCATTCGGTTCGAGGTCGACAATGTTCCAGTGTAGGGTATCGTTCAGGATTTGGTTGGGCAGCGGTGATGCCCCATTGTAAGTAATGCCGTCGGGCATACCCATTCGAACAAGTCCGCTTGTTGTGGTAGTACCCACATTTTTCACGGTAACAACGAAGCTGTTGTCAAAACCGGGCCTGATGGGTTCCATGTGGGTCACGGTAATGCACAAATCGACGATGTTGGGAATGACGTAAATGCCAAAATTGAGGCTGTCGCTGTCCTGAGAAACCACATAATACGGCGGGGTAACGATGGCATACGGTGTATTGGCCGAAGCTCTGACCGTGTCGTTGAATACTTCCGCGTAGATGTTGTAACCACCTGTCACCGTTGTTGTGCTGTAGGCATGTAGCGGCTGCGCCGAAACGATGGCGCCTTCGTAGGGGAGTTCGCCGACATCGAACACGCCGTTGCTGTTGTCGTCGTGCCAAACGGTTCCGGAGACGGATTTGAACTGGTTGCCACGCCGCCAGACGCCTCCCGTGCTGGTGCCGAGGTACAAAATGCTGTCGGCAAAAACCATGTGCCTGGAGCGCAGGTTGCCCAGACCGTCGTTGTAAGCTTCCCAGGTTTGTCCGAGGTCTCCGCTTATCCAAACGCCATTCCGTGGCACGGAAACAAAGAGTAGGTTGCCCAGTCCGGCAAGGTTGCTCAGGGTGGGCAAGTCACCCCAGGAATTGACAATGGGCAGACCTTGTTTGCCCAGTTCAAACCACGTTGTTCCATGATCTACAGAATATTGTGGGTCACCATCGCCAAGGGCAAACAAAGCGCCGTTGATGTATTCGAGGCGGTTGTTGCGTCCGGCGCCGGGTGTCCAGAGCTCGGTCAGCAGCGTCCAGTTTTGTCCGCCGTCGGATGACCGCATAATCTGGCCGTCGCTGAAAGCACCGAAGAGGTCGCCACCAAGCGCCTTCAAGTCGTTGCAGTTGCTGTAGGTTATGGGCACCGATGTTATTTGCCAGGTTTGGCCCATATCGGTGGTGGTGTAAATTTTATTACCGCCCACGTAAAGTGTGTTGTTGTAATATTCCAGTCCAAAAATATCGTAAACGTAATCGGCTGTATCCGGATTAACTTTTACCCAGCTTTGTCCGTTGTTGAAAGAAAACAAAACACCGTTGCTGTTGGCGGCTACGATGGTGTCGCCCAAAAACAACATTTCGTACACGTAGGCGTATTGTTGGGTGATGCTGTCGGGTACGGCCTTTTCCCAGCTGGCGCCTGCATTTTTGGTAACGTAAAAACCCTGGTCGGAGGAGGCGTACACATAACCTTCGGGACTGGCATACTGGTAATACACCGCAGTGGCGCGCAATTGGTTGTTGGATAGCATCCATTGCGCCATGTCTGGCCCGGTTTTGTAAATACCTGAATTGGATGTAAGTAGATACGAATCGTCGGGCAGGATCACCATGTCACTTACCGAGGCGATGTAACCGTCTGCTGGACCATATTCCCAGGTAAGTCCGTTGTCGGCCGAACGCCACAGGTGACTGTTCAAAGCGTAAAGGTTGCCATCGGAGCCCCGGCGAATGTTGTAGAGGTAAGCGTATTCCGGACCCTGCAGGGCGACTGTTTGCCAAGTGACCCCAAAATCGTTGGAAATCTGGATGGTGGTGTCGTAATCAGCCAGGATGATCAGGTCGTTTTCCACAAAAATTTCGTCGTAATAATAATCCGATGGAAAGGCAGGCAATTCCTGCCAGGTTGTTCCGCCGTCGTCGCTGTAAATGTTGTATTCGACGTAAGCGGTATCGTAGATGTAGGAATCAACGATGATACGATCACCGTCAGAAAATAGTTTTTGCACATAATTGTCTTCAATGGGGAGGGCCAATGTGGTCCAGGTAGCGCCGAGGTCGACAGATTTGAAAAATTCGCCGCTACCAATGGTATACAACCCGTAAGCATTTAAAAATAAATTGCCAGCCAACCCATCCCAGTCAAAAACGGGGGTGGTGTGGATGGCCCATGAACCTCCGGGAGAGGTACGAACAAACACATTGATGTCGAATTCACTTTCAAACAAATCGTACTGCGAAACCAGCATGATCACCGTATCGCCATAAACGAGGATGCGGGATACAAAATCGACCGCAGGAACGTCGGGCGACAATTGCCAGGAATCGCCCTCATCTGAGGAAATGTAAAGACCACCTTGTGTGCCAGCCCAAAGCTCGGTGCCGACTTGTTCGACACAATACACCAGGCCGCCTTCAGGTCCGGCGGTTTGTGTCCATTGTGCAAAAAGGGTGGGAGAAAAAAGCGCAAGCGCAAGCAGGGTAAGTAAAGGTTGTTTCATAGGTTGTAGGTTATATTTCAAAAAATTGGGTCACCAAATCTACGAAATATACATGGTAAAAACCAGCAATCCAATGGCTATTTTGGGCAGAGTGGCTAATCACATTACCTGTCTTTAGCCTAAATGGCCAGGTAACCACTGCCAGGCGACAAATTGGGCATAAAAAAAGCCGTCCAAGGTGTTTAAACACGCTGAACGGCCAATTTTGGTTCCCTGATGTAAATATTATCAGGGCGTAATCTTTTTCGGATACACCGCTTTTTCCAAACTGTCGAGCCGGGCTTTCAGCTCCAGGTTTTCCTGGCGCATTTGTTCCATGGCGTTTTGCTGAAATTTCACCAATTGGTACAATTCCTGCA
>JADLBE010000402.1 GCA_020847915.1 Saprospiraceae bacterium
TCCACGTTGTTGGCCTGGTCGCCTTCGTCGAGGGCTACCACATAAACGATCGTGGCGGGTTTGTCGGCGCGCCAGCCCATGCTGCGTTTGCCTTTGCGCACCGATGAAAATCCTTTGGGCATGATTTCAGTGAGTGGCACGTCGTTTACGAGTTTGATTTCTTTGCCGTTTTTATCGTACACGATGCTTTTTTGGGGAAAACGCGACAGCGGTACGATGTAGGAAAACGGTTTGTGGATGGTGGTGACCATCACGTAATTGCCGTCGGGCGACATGCTTTCGCCGGCGTACATGGCGGCCGGTTTGAATTTTTCGACTTTACCGGACACGGAAATTTTGACCAGCTCCGAAGTCACGAGGGTTTCAAAATTCTGTTCGTCGGTGGGGTTTTTCAGCAGGTCCTGGTAGGTTCGGTTTTGCGATTTGGTGCCGTCGCTCACGGAGGCTACCGGACCGGCGGGCAGTGTTTTTTTGGCATCCACGAGGGCGGGCGCTTTTTGCGGCAGCGTACGTACCAGCAACGTTTGACCTTTGTCGAACCACGTGTACGGGTTGCCCATGGTGGCGTTGAGGGTGGCTTCGGTGAGGCGTTTGGCCGTGACGGTGGCCAGGTCGAGCACCCAAAGTTCCACGCCTGTTGCGGTGGTGTTGGTGAAGGCCACCTTGGTTTCGTCGGGCGAAAAACTGACGAAAGTGATGCGTGGATTGGCGGGCAGGCCTTTCACCTGAACTTCCGCGGCGTCTTTTACTTTGCGCAGTTTCAGGTTGTTGATGTAGGTGACGGTGCTGGAAATGTGGGTCACCGGGTTGATGCGCAGACCGCCCAGACGCATGTCTTCGATGTTCAGGTCCTCAAGCGTTTTGTACGTTGGGCGGTAGGTGAACAGCATGTATTCGGCATCCGAATCCATCATGACCGAAGGCGCGCGTTCGTAGTCGGCCAGAGCGAGGATTTCGGCGGAAGGTTTTTGGTAGGTGAGGTTTTCCTGGGCCTGTGCGGAAAAGCACAGCAGGAGGAAAGCGACGAGGGCAGTGTTTTTAACCATGGTTTGGAAAAACTTGAAGGGTGGCGGACTCAGTCCTTAACTTGTTTGATGCCGGTAAAAGTACGTTTATCGACGTGATACGTTACAGAAACATAACCTATTGGCTCATCTTCGTTGTTTGCAGGCTTGGCGGTATACAGTGGAAACTCATAAACAACCTTCAAAGGATCTGATGGGTCGTCACCGACCGAGTAGCCGGTTTCCTTTTCCAGATAAAACGGTTTTTTCAGATTTTTTTCGGCCCATGCCTGGGCTTCCACCGCGGCTTCGTCGCTGATGGCCCCGTTGCGATCGCATGCATTGTTGTATTGAAAACGTTCCGGCGTTGGGTCCTGAAGCGCCCATTTGGCAAAAAAAAGGAGGTTGTTATCCTGCCATCCACCGGCCCGGCGCCAGTGTGGGGCGGGGATGATGTCTTCAAAATGGTACTTGTACGCGGAGGGTTCCATGATGCCCGTCCAAACGCTTTCGAAGCCGGCAGTGCGCAATTTGGGACGCAGTTGGGTTAAAATTTTGGCCAAAGCTTCGCGTTGTTCGGGCGTAGGTTCGGCAAAAACGAGGATGTTGCCTTTGTTGCTGCTGGCGCCTGCGGAAACATTTTCCAACCCTGCTTCCTTAAGCATGGTGTACAGTTCGCGGGCGCGTCGAGTGTTGTCCCGTGCGATGTCCCATTCCTTTTGCAGTTCTGCGGTGGTGATGGCCAGGGTGTCCGCGTTTTTATTCCAATACATCAAAAACTGTACGTCGGGATCGGCTTTTTCGGCCACCCACGTTTGTTTTTTGCCTTTGAGGTAATCCATGATGTCGTAGTTGGAACCCGATTCGAGGACGGTAAATTTGTCCGGGTAATGGGTTTCCAGCCAAGAGGGGAAATCTGATTTGGCAGGCGATTTTTTTTTGAAACAACTGAAAAGGGAAAACATGAGGAGGAGCAGGGTGAGGAGTTTGGGCATTGGGTTTAGTCTTTTTTTACGATGTAAATCGTACCTTTTTTTTCGCCTATTTTTTCAATTTCCAGTTCTTTAACAAGGTATTGCAGGTCTTTTTTAATCGTAGAGGGAGAATATTCCGGTAGGAGCAATAAGAGATCAGCCATTTTAACGGGTTGGTTTTCGCGGATGTATTGAAGAACCGCTTTTTGCCGCTCGCTCAAATACCCGCCGGTTTCACGGAAGGTTTTGACTTTTGCTTCCAATTTTTCAACCAGTTCAACAAGGCAATTGAGAAAAAACAAGGTCCAAACATCTATTCGTTCATTTTCCGTGTAACGGTTTTTTTGCCCTTCCATCAACGCCTGGTAATAAGCCGCCTTTTTTTGTTCGATGATGTGTTCGAAAGAGACATATTGAACAAAGCCGTAACCGGATTGCATCAGCAACAAATTGGTCAACAGCCTCGATAGTCGACCGTTGCCATCTTGGTAGGGGTGTATGGATAAAAAATCGTAAACAAAGGAAGCCACAACGAGAAGCGGGTGAAGTTCCTTTTGATCCAGGGCTGTGTTGGTCCACGAAACCAAATTTTCCATTTCCTTACTAACGAGGTAGGGCTCGGTCGTTTTAAACACGACCCTCGTGGTACCGTCCGGATAAGTTGCAACCACTTGATTTGTCAACTCCTTAAATTTTCCTCTATGCCTGGTGTCCTTCCCGCTGTACTTCAGCAGCAGATTGTGTAAGGTGTGTATGTTGGGAATCGACAAGTTTATGTCCGCAGCATTGGCAAGTATGACCTCCAGCGTATCGTAGTATCCGGCTACTTCCTGTTCATCTCTCGTTTGTAATTTGTTGATTTTCAGATTTTTAATCAACGTCGCAATTTCTGCATCCGACATGGTGCCGCCCTCGATCCTTGTTGAGGATCCGATACTTTGTATGGTTGCAATCCTCCGCAGTTCATTCAGATACTTGTTGTCCTGCTGGTCAACGCTTTTCCAGGCTCCTTTAAACTGATCAATTTGCCCAATTTTTTGGATGACCTGTTGGATGGTAGCAAACTCAAACTGCAATTTCTTTTCCATAAAAATATCCATATCGTATCCATAAAGTACCGATATATTTATGAAATATCCAAATGTTATCTATAACGTACCGATATCTACACAACCTCAATCTCCATTTCCTTGCTTATCCTGCCCAATACCGAAACATATTCGTCCGGGTGTTTCAGAGCAAAAAGCTGAATGGTACGTCCATGCGTTTTGACCCGGAAAAGGTAATTCGCAGTCGTGAATTTACATCAGCCGTTATCTACTTAGTTACAATTTTATAATTGAAACAGTGTGCTTGTACCCCAATCGAATCTGATTTCCTTTCACATACAAACAACCCGTTATCATTTCATGTCTCTCTTCGCTGTAATCCGTATTGATTGTGCCAAATTCTTTTTTGATGGGACTGATGTACATGCCATTTTGAATACTGTTGTCCAACCAACCGTATTGGTAGGTGCGTAAATTAAGCAGTGTGTCTACAACACTCAATTTTTTATTTTCAATTTTACCCAACAGGGTATTGTTTTCATGCTCGTAAATAAGAAAATGCCCATCATGTGTAAAAAAAGAAAGCCTACTTGAAATATCTGATGAATCAAGCAGAACCTCATAACCGGTTGTGTCTGTGAGCTTTTCTGGATCCTTTATTTTAAGAATATGCGTACTAAAGGACATGTGCCTATAGGTTGAAGTAACCACGTATGCCCCATCAATGTATTCCACCATGATGGGATTTGATGATCGTATGCTGTGCTTTGTACCATTGCTTTTATTCACAAAAGCAACAGAGCCACCGTATATACTACCAGCAAGATAAATATTGTATCGCTCATCCTCAAACCTTAAGAGGCCGAGACCATCATAATATACCGTATCCTTTGGATAGTGTTTATTAAAACCGCCACGGTCATTTTTTGATACCCATTTTTCAAACGCCGCTTTTTGCTCGGGTTTGTTGAGGTCGTATACGACTATGTCAATACCCTTTGGTTGGTGGCTGCAGTTCCAAAGGCATTGAACCATAAAAAAAATAGTGAATATTTTCAAGGTTAATGTATTCA
>JADLBE010000403.1 GCA_020847915.1 Saprospiraceae bacterium
AAGCCATCCCGGAAACCATCTCGCCCCAGGAAATTGAAACCAGGCGTGATTTCAGGCACATCCTCACATTCACCATCGACCCGGAAGACGCCAAAGACTTCGACGATGCTTTGAGCTACCAGGAACTTGAAAACGGCGACATCGAAGTGGGCATCCACATCGCCGACGTGACGCACTTCCTTAAAGCAGACAGTACGCTCGACAAGGAAGCGTACCAGCGCAGTACCTCGGTGTACCTCGTGGACCGTGTGAATCCCATGCTGCCTGAAAAATTGTCGAACAACCTCTGCTCCCTGGTGCCACATCAGGACCGACTCACGTTTTCAGCCGTGTTTGTTTTTGATAAAAAACAAAACATCAAAACGCGTTGGTTCGGCAAAACCGTGATCTATTCGGCCCACCGTTTTGCTTACGAAGGCGCCCAAACCATACTTGATAAAAATGCTCCCGAAGAGCTTAAAGCACTGGAAATTTACCCACAATTGGAAAAAGCAGTGCTCAGCCTCGCCAAACTGGCCAGGAAAATGCGCGCCGAGCGTGAAAAAAACGGCGCCATCGGTTTTGAATCCGATGAGATCCGTTTCCGCCTGGCGCCCGACGGTACACCCATCGAGGCTTACGTGAAAGAGCGCAAGGAAGCCCACATGCTGATCGAAGATTTTATGTTGCTGGCCAACAAGGAAGTGGCGTGGTACATCGATCAAAAAGCGCAGGCAGCCAAGGAAATACCGTTCATCTACCGCGTACACGACCTGCCCGACATGGACAAAGTGGCGGAATTTTCCCGTTTTGCGTTTGCGATGGGTTATAAAATGAAAGTGGATACGCCGAGGCAGATTGCCGAGTCGTACAACGCCCTCATGCGTGCTTCGCGGGACAATGAAAAGTTGAAACTGCTCGAACCACTCGCCATACGCACCATGTCCAAGGCCGTGTATTCGTCCAACAACATCGGTCACTACGGACTCGGTTTTTCGCACTACAGTCACTTTACTTCGCCCATCCGCCGTTATTCCGACGTGTTGGCGCACCGCCTTTTGGAGCGCAACCTCGACGGCAAAACGTACAGGGTGGACAAGGAAAAACTCGAGCAACAGTGCAAACACATCAGTTTGATGGAGAAAAAAGCAGCCGATGCCGAAAGGGAAAGTGTAAAATACAAACAGGCTGAAATGATGAGCAAACGGCTCGGCGAAGTGTTCGAAGGCACCATCAGCGGCATGATTGAGCGCGGCTTTTTTGTCATGCTGCCCGATTCACACGCCGAAGGCATGGTGGAGTTTAAATACCTCGAAGACGTGTTCACCGTGGCCGACGGCAACCTGAGCGCTACCGCCAAACGCAGCGGCAAAACCCTGAAAATGGGTGATAAAGTTCAGGTCCGCATCATCGCCGTGGATTTGAACAGGAGGCAGATTGAGATGGAGTTGGTGGAGTAGTCGGTTGGTCGGTTGGTCTGTTGGTCGGTTGGTCTGTTGGTCGGTTAGTCGGTTGGTCAAAACAAATGAATCATCTAAATTCAGGATAGACCATTTTTTTTGACCAACCGACCAACCGATCAACCGACCAACCGACTAACCGACCAACCGACCAACCGACCAACCGACCAAGCCAGTTACAACTGAAACGTCCACCGCAAATACACAAACCCCGGAACTGCCGCCACGGCACTGCTTGTTTGTACAAACGTGGAGGCGCTGACACGTTCGAAAGCGGCGGCGCCCAACAGGTTGTTGCCCGAAAGTGTGAAAGCGCTGCGCCATTTCGAAATCGTGTAGGTGCAATCCCCGTCCATGGCGTAATAGGCCTGGAAAGGATCGTTCTGGTTTCGGCTGGCGATTTGCCTGGTTTCCAGTGTCAGGCTAAAGTTTTTAACCGGTTTTGCCACCAATTTGAGGGCGTTGACAAAGTATTGCGAACGCAACGGCTCGTCCTCACCATTGTCTGGTGACGAGCTGAACAGCATGGTCCTGCTTTCGACAAAGATGTTGAGCCAGAAGTCGAACGCTGTGCCGTATTTGAACATCAGCGACCAGTTTTGTCCTTCAAAAATTTGTTCTTCTGTACTGTTTACACGGTTGGGTTCGCGGCTGTACTGCCATTGTACACCTACTTCAAAACGCGACCGAATGTTGGAAAAATACCGCGACGTGCCGCCCATGGCGCTCAGGTTTTGCATCTGCACAGGCCGAAAACCCTGAACCACCGTGAGGTACGGATCGATGAGGTACGAAGAGCCGAAAGCGTTGTTGGTTTGTGCTGCCGAAACACTGGCGTTGAAGGAACTTTGCCGTGTGTTGTTGTCGAACCGGTAACCCACCGACACGTTTTGTTCACGGATCAAACCCAGGTCGGAAAAGCCCCGCCGAACGCCTGCATAACTTTGTGCCAGGTAACCGCCGAATAGGTTGGTGGGGGAGGGCAGGCGTTGCACACTTTGTACCGAGGCCGACAAGGTAGCCCTGGGCGAAAGTAAAAAAGCCACATTGGCCCTGGGCTGAAACATCCACAATTGGCGCTTCTTGGTTTCCAATTGATCAAGAACAACAGGCGCATACGAACCATTGAGTTTGACGTTCATGCGCAATTGCTCCGTTTGACGTGCCCAGGAGCCGTTCAGAAACCAAAGGGGTTGTGTGTAGGTCATGTCGTTGCCGAACTCGGTCGGGTCGGGCGTGTACGTTTCTCCGTTTTCCGAAGACAAGCTCATGTTGCTTTCCAGGTTGTGGGAGCTGTGGTTGAGTCCCGTTTCCAAAATCAGGTTGGAAATACCTTTGCGCACAAGCCATCGGGTTGTGACGACGGTTTGCCTGCTGTGTTGTGTCACAGGTTGGGTAAGAAATGCAAAGGAGCTGTCGAGACCAAAATACGGCGCGTATTGATCGTATTGAGGCGAAAGCAAACCGTCGTTGTTTCGTTCCGTATATTGAACCAATGTTTGAATGGCCTGGTTGACGCCGGTTTTTTGGGTCCATTCCAGGCCGTGGTAGGTTTCCCAAATGTTGACGTCCAGGGCGCTTTCGGCTTCGGTAAAGGGTTCATTTTGTGGAGTTCGAAGCAATCGCAGGAGGTCGTTGTCCTGTTGGGCGCTGAAATTGGAAAAGCTGCGCAGGCCTGTTTTTTCTGTAAAAAAATCGGTTTCCGCCTGCAAGTATTGCATTTGGTTGGTTTGGGTTTGGTGTTGAGATTCGCCAATGTTTAAGACGTCCTCATCGCTGAATTTGTACAAGGTTTGCCTGCTTTGGTCCTGCTTAAGTTTTTCACCCGAAACCCAACCGGAGACTTTGGTTTTTACTTTGGTATTCCAGGGAATGATTTGTCCCAGGTAAGCCACGCCATTGCGGTTGTACATGGTGTAGGCGGTGGGCAGCATGAAGGCATCGGGTGGACGAACGTTGAGCGCTTCGGCACTGTTGAGCGGACTGTTTTGCAAACTCACGCCGCCGCGCAGGTAGGCTTCAGCGCCACCTTTGGCCATGAAACGGATGTTGCCCATGGGATTTTCGCCAGTGTTGTTGGCATTGGCGATGAGGTACGTTTTGGGGCCAGAATTCAGGGAAAAAAGGTTGGCGTGGCCGTACCACTTGGCTTCGTCGCCCCAACCGCCGCCGAGGGTAACGCTTCCGGACGGCTTGAGTTTTTTGTCTTCTTTTACCTTGAGGTTGAGCACCAGACGTTCGGAGGTACGGATGTCGCGGAGCAGCGGGTTGTCCTGGTAGCGGTCGATGGCCTGTACCGAGGATATCATGTCGGCGCGTATGTTGCGTGTGCCAATCACGTAGTTGTCGGAAAACATGTCGTCGCCGTCGATGAGCACACGTTCCACGGGTTTACCTCGGAAGGTGATGCGCCCGTTGTCGTCGACCGCCATGCCGGGCAGTTTTTTTAAAACATCCTCCACGGAAAACTCCGTGCTGTCGGTAAACGAGGCCACCCGAAATTCGGTGGTGTCGCGGTTGCCGCTGACGGGCAGGGCGTCCTGGCGGATCACCACTTCTCGCAGGAGGTTGGGCGCGGCGGTTAAGGTCAGGTCAACCACATCACCCGCAAAGCAGGTTTTTTCTGCCGGCTGAAAACCGAGCATACGGGCTGCAACCAAAAGGGTATCGCAGGCTACTGACCATTGCAATCGGTAGGCGCCCGTTTCGTCTGAATTGGTGTAAGCAAGAATTTGTTGGTTGGCAGCGCAGCGCAGGGTGACGGTGGCAAAATCGACGGGACGGCCGAGGCTGTCGCGCACGGTGCCGGTGAGTAGCCGTTGGCCCTGTACCGGTAAGGCACAAACCAGGCAACAAAACAAGCCAAAGAATTTATTCAACCTTACCACACTTCAATCCATGCATTGGCGGGCATTTCACCAACCGTGATTTGGGCACCTCCCTCGGCATTGAGTTCTTCGGCAATTTTCTTAACATTGTCTACGAAAGCTTTTTTGTTCTCTTCGTAACTAAGGCCGGTGTAAAAGCCTTCAGGCTTTTGAATTTTCCGAGGCAAGTCAGGCGAAAGTTCGAGTCTCTGGAAAATAAACTGTACTAGGCCATCTGTAGAACGGCCTTCAAGAATAAGGCCCGGTAACCCCCCAAGTTTGAACGGGCCACTGGAAATTGGGATATCAGGTGTAAACCAAACTTCGTAATCGCGACCCCGGAAATGTCCTGTAGCTTTCAAACATTGGTAGGTTCCGAAACGTTTGTGCGCTGAATGGTCAATCAGCCATTCGGTGGCGCCAAGAGTATCTTCTACCACACAATGTGAACCCAATTCACGTTTGTAGCAAAATGTACTGAACCATATTTTTCGCGCACGATGGTCTTTGTAAATAGAGAAATCTAGTTTATCCCCTGAATTGTACGAAAAATCTTCTAGATTTTGGGTGATTAAAGCTGATTCCGGTGCTCCGGTTTGAACGTAGAGACTAGCGGAAGTGTTAAAAAATAAATACGATATACCATTCGTGTTTTTTCCTTCTAACAAATCGGCTTGCTGATGATAAATTACCTGTCCAATCGCTTTTGAATTCTCAATCTGCCCAAAGCCAGTTAAGCTTGTGCAAACAATAAAAAAAATACTGGCAGTTAAATAATTTAGGTGACCTTGCATGGCAACAGTTGTAAAATAATAGGAATAAAAGCTATGATTTTGATACAATATACAAAACCATAGCTTTGTTTTTTATTCTAAAATGAATTAACCGCCAACAAGTGGACAGCCCATTCTTTCCATCAATGCTATAAGCCTATTAGCTGCTTCTTCACATGTCGGTCCGCTTGCACAAACCGGAAGGTTGAAGCATGTAGAGCATAATATACAATCATCAGGTCCATCTTTTTGGATACTTTTTTGATTATAATCGTTTTGTGCTTCCGGGTAATTAACTAAAAGTGGAAGGTTGTTGCTTGCATCTGCAAATATGCAAGTCGAAATTAAAGCAAAAGATAAAAATAGCTTCTTCATTATAATTGTTTTGGATGGAGCCAATATTAACGTATATTGGTTTACGTCGTAATTAAATCAAGTAAGGCCTTACCCAAAGAATTACAAAAATTTAAAATTGTAAAATTTTACGTAGACAAATATAATGCCCCCCCCCATATAATCAAATTTATTTTCATATTTTAACATATTTAAATTTTTATTAAACGACATTTTGATATTCGTACCAGTACAAGGTTGGAAAGAAGGGCTGATTTTAAATATGTTTATTCAGGTTCTTCAATCAAGGCATTCACCCGCTTCATAGAATAAATTTGAGTACCCTTGGCCCGTGTTTCAGCAAACATTTTCTCCCGGTTTTCTTCACTCTTTTTCAACCATTGCCAATAATCCATACCCAAGGTATTCCCTTCTTTCGGTGGTTTTACTGCGCCAGGAATATTGCTTCCCATTTCCAAACTTTTGAAATAAAAATGCACCAACCCGTCGAGGGAATGCATTTCGAGGATGAGTCCGGGAAGGTTCCCGAATTTGAACGGTCCGCTGGGAATGGGAATTTCGGGCGAAAACCAGGCTTCGTAATCCCGCCCGCGGAAATAACCGGTTGCCTTGGTACAAGTATACGTGCCAAACGTTTTTTGATCGGGGTGGATGGTCCAGGATACGGCATCCAAACTGTCCTCCAAAATGCAGTATTTGCCCCAATCTCTCCAATAACACAGGGTTTTAAACGTGATGCGGCGTGTACGGTGGTTTTTATAAATCGGAAACCCTTCGGGATCACCGCCTACGAAACGGGGTAAAAATTCAGGATTTTCATCCGGAACAGTTTGGTCGCTTTTCGGTGCGTCGGCGTTGATGTAAACCGATGCTTCGCGGTTGAAAAGCAATATGGCCGTGCCGTTTAATTTGGAATCTTCCGCCAGATCGAAACGTTGTTCGTACACCGCGCGGCCCATGGGTACGGTGTCGTTTGCAAAAACAAACAAAGGGGAAAGTAGCGCAAAAAGTAGGTAGGTTTTCATGGGCAAGGGTAATTTGCAGACAAATTAAGAATAAAGTAAATAGGCTGCAAGTTAAATTTGAAAAAAACGGTATGCCGCTTTCCCCGTTTAATCCTAAGCTAACTATTCCAATTTACAACGCACGAAGTCTGTAGGGGTGCCCCTACAGACTTCGGGCGTAGGTCGAGGTGTATTAAAAGGGAATGCCCAAATGAGCCTGTATTGTTTTAAAATCTAACAGCGTACTTCGTGCAGTCTTATCTTTGTTTCCATGAGCGGGTGGAAGGATTAGTGAGTAGACTACACAAATCTAACTACTCGCTCATGTTTTTACTATAGACTGCCTTTTGACACAACCCCTTACAAAAAGAGCCACCCCAAACATGGGATGGCTCTGATTTTTTTCGGACTAACCGACTAACGGACTAACGTCTATTTTTTGCCGCCGCCGGCAGGTTTCATTTCTTTTTCTTTTTCGGTGCCGGGAACCGGTTTTTTACCAGGTTTTGGCGCCGGTTTGGAAGTTGGCTCTGCAGGCTTGGTGGTCGGAGCAGGTTTGGTCGTAGGAGCGGGCTTGGAAGTGGGCGCCGGTTTGGCGTCAGGCTTCATGTCTTTACCATCGGTGGTTGGTTGACCTTTTTTGCCTTTCTTTTTGCTCTTTTTGTCCTTATTGTGGCCTTTCTTTTTGCCATTGTTGGACTTGTCCTTCTCGACCATATCCTTGTCACCACCTTTGCCTTTGCCGCTGTAAGCAGCTCCGTCGGATTTTTGCTCCGCGTTTTGCATTTGGGTGGTTTTGTCTTTTTCCTTTTCGGTGCCTTTGGCAGGTTTGGATTGTGCCATCATGGACACGGAAGAAGCGAAAATGAAGGCGATTGCTAAAACGATTGCTTTTTTCATGGATTGAAAAATTGAGTTTTGAATGTGTTTGTATTGTAACGTGGGTTTTTGCGGATGGCTACAAAAGTAGAACAGTCCTAACGTTATATTAACTAAGGTAGTTAATACTTGTTTTTTCAAATCCGTTTCCCATAGTTTTTGCAAAACAGCTTTGTGCATCTTTTAAAGACATTTTTTTACATTTGAGTTCCCACGCTTTGCTGGGATGACAAAAATTCGCATTCAACATGGCCAACCGCCGTAGTTTCATCCGCCAAACCGCCGCCTTACTCGGAGGATTGGCCCTGCACCCCAGTTTGAAAGCCGCTATGCCCGAACTACCTTTTGACCCCGATGCTTCGGGTGAGGATTTTTGGCTGCAAATACGTCAAACTTTTGGCGCCAGTCCAAACATCATCAACCTGAACAACGGCGGCGTAAGTCCTTCGCCCAAGGCCACTTTGGACGCCCTGGATTATTACAACCGCATGTGCAACGAAGCGCCGTCGTACTACATGTGGCGCACGTTGGACGAAGGCCGCGAGCCCCTGCGCACGAATCTGGCCTTGTTGGCCGGCGCCGACAAAGAAGAAATCGCCATCAACCGCAATGCTACCGAAGCTTTGAACAGCGTCATTTTTGGGTTGAATCTCAAAGCCGGCGACGAGGTAGTGCTCTCCAAATACGATTACCCGAACATGATCAATGCCTGGAAACAACGCGAACTACGCGAAGGCATCAAACTGGTTTGGGTAGACTTGAAATTGCCCAGTGAAAACGCCGACTCCCTCAGGGATGCTTACGTTTCCCTATTCACGCCGCGCACCAAAGTGGTGCACCTGACCCACATCATCAACTGGTGTGGACAAATCCTGCCGGTGCGCGCCATTGCCGACCGCGCCCACGAGCAAAACATCGATGTTTTGGTGGATGCGGCCCACTCGTTTGCATTGCTCGATTTTAAAATGCCCGATCTAGGGGCAGATTATGCCGGTACCAGCTTGCACAAATGGCTCTGCGGACCGTTCGGCAGCGGCATGCTTTACATCAAAAAGGATAAAATACCCAACGTTTGGCCGTTGCTTTCCACCGACAAACCACAAAGCGACAACATCCGCAAGTTTGAGTCGCTCGGTACACGCAGTTTCCCCATCGAAATGGCCATCGGTTATTCGTTGGACTTCCACAACTACATCGGAACGCAACGCAAGCAGGAACGCCTGCATTACCTCAAAAATTACTGGATGGATCAGGTGGCCGATTTGCCGGGCATTCAGTTTTTTACTTCCAGAAAAAGTGCATTCGGTTGTGCCATCGGTACCTTTTGTTTTGAAGGCGTAAAACCCTACGACATTGCCAATTTCCTTTTCAGAGAATACAAAATCCACGCCGTCAGCATCGAATGGGAAGAAGTGAAAGGTGTTCGCGTGACGCCCAATGTGTACACGTCTTTGCAGGACCTCGACAAACTGGTACGCGCGATTAAGGCATTTTCGGCGCAGCGTTAGAGCATGTTCTTAATTACCTTTGCCCCAACACAGATCCAACACATGAACTACATCACTTTTTCCCGCGATTCCGGCATAGGCCACATCACGTTCAACCGTCCGCAGGTGTACAACAGCATGCACCAGGCCATGCGCGACGAAATCCTGAGCGCCCTCGACAAGTGCGCTGAAGATCCCGCCATCCGTGCGGTGTACATCACCGGTTCGGGTAAGGCTTTTTGCGCAGGTGAAGATCTGCAGGAAGTCATCGATCCGGAAGGTCCGGCGCTTTCCGAGATCATTTCGCTGGGTTACAATCCCATCGTTCGCAAAATCCGGCACCTGGAAAAACCCGTGGTGTGCGCCGTGAACGGCGTAGCCGCAGGCGCAGGCGCCAACATTGCGCTGGCTTGCGACATCACGGTGGCAGCAGCTTCGGCGTCGTTTACCCAGGCTTTTTCCAAAATTGGACTCATCCCAGACAGTGGCGGGACCTACACCTTGCCACGCCTTGTGGGCATGCAACGCGCGAAGGCCTTGATGATGTTGTCCGATAAAATAAGCGCCGAAGAAGCCGCCGCCATCGGTATGATTTGGAAAGTATTGCCAGACGAGGATTTTGCCGCCACAAGCCTTCAAATAGCTGAAAAATTGGCGCAAATGCCCACACGCGCATTGGCCCTCACCAAGCAGGCGCTGAACCAGTCCTACAAAAACAACTTCGAAGCGCAACTCGAGCTGGAAGACCAGCTCCAGACCATTGCAGGCAACACAAGCGACTACAAGGAAGGCGTGGACGCCTTTTTGGAAAAACGTAAACCTACGTTTACGGGCCAATGAGCTTGTTGGAAAAAGTGGCCATTTTTCCGCCCGGTTACGCGGAGCCACCCAAAAGGAAACCTGGACGGCGCCCCAGCCGCTCGGGGCGGTTGCTGCTTGTAGCCGTTGTGTTGCTGCTCATCGGCAGTCCGCGGGTCAGGTTTTGGTTCCGCAGCGTGTTGGAGTACCCGTTCCATTATAAGGAATACAAATCGTTCGGCATCCGCATACCCGGACGTTACAACATACACGGCATCGACGTGAGCCGTTACCAAAGCAAGGTGGATTGGGCGCGGGTGAAGAAGGTGGACAAAGCGGGTATTCGCATCACTTTTGCTTTTATCAAAGCTACCGAAGGCACGGCTTTGCGAGATCCGCAGTTTAAAAACAACTGGGAAAATGCCCGCAAAAACGGCATCATTCGTGGCGCTTACCACTATTTTTTACCCAACCTGAGCCCACGCGACCAGGCCAGGCATTTCATCAACAACGTGACCCTGCGTTCCGGCGACCTGCCGCCGGTGATCGACATCGAAGAAACACGCAGGATGAACAAGGCGCAAATTCAGCGGTATTCCCTCGAGTTTTTGCAAATTTTGGAAAAACATTACGGCGTGCGGCCCATCCTGTACACCAACCGCGATTTTTACAAAAACTACTTCAAAGACCATCCCGATTTTGAACGATACAGGTTCTGGATCGCACATTTCCATGTCGCCAATTTTAACATGCCCGGCGACCGCGACTGGCATTTCTGGCAACACAGCGACCGCGGGCGTATCCACGGCATCAACGAAAAAGTGGATTTTAATGTGTTTAACGGGACGGAAGGGGAGTTGAGGAGGATTTGTGTACCCTAGATAGTCGGTTGGGCGGTTAGTCGGTTGGGCGGTTAGTCTGTTAGTCGGTTGGTCTGAAATATATACCAACCGCCCAACCGACCAACCGACCACCGACCAACCGACCAACCGACCAACCGACTAAATTCTAGTTAAACGTTGGTTAACGGTCCGCACAACGACATACTATGCCGTATTTTTGACCCGTCCAACAGCGAATGTTCTGAACGGGCGTTTAAACACCGAACCATTAATTTCCGACATGAAAAAATCAATGCTGCTTCTTTCGGCCCTCTTTCTGAGCGTGGCCGCTTTTGCCCAAATGAAAAACCTGCCCTCGGCCAAGGTAAAAACCCTCGACGGTCAAACCATGGACGTGGTGGAACTCGGTAAAACGGGCAAAATTACGGTCATCAGCTTTTGGGCTACCTGGTGCTCGCCCTGCAAAAAAGAACTTGATGCGATCAAGGACTATTACCCCGAATGGCAGGAAAAATACAACATGGAGCTGGTCGCCATCAGTGTGGACGATACCCGCACAGCCGCCAAAATACCTTCCATGGTGCAAGAAAAAGGTTGGGACTACCGCATCCTGCACGACTACAACAAGGAGTTTCAGCAAACCGCCAACGTGGCCTCCGTTCCCCACACCCTCCTGCTCGATGCCGAAGGCAACATCATCTACGAACACGTAGGTTACGCTCCCGGCGACGAACTCGAACTCGAGGAAAAAATCAAAGCCATCGCGAAATAAAAAATCCGTTTAAATCCGTGCTGCTTGCATCTGTGTCATCTGTGTACCAATCACAACGTTGTGCGATGGTACACAGATGACACAGATGCAAGCAACACGGATTTACACAGATTTTTAGAATTCCACCAACATATCCTTGATCACCTCGCCGTTTTTCTTCTGCAGGCGTACGGTGTATTTCCCGGGATCGAGGTTGTACACCTCCAGTTTCATCCCGCTGCGGTGTTCGCCGGCTTTGGCGAGCTCGTCCTTGCGCAAAACCTTGATGGTTTTCCCTTCTCCGTCGAGCAGCAACATGTCCAGTTTGGTGTCTTTTTCCAACGTGTATTGAAACTGGCTCTCCACCACGAGGGCTTTGCCCCAATCGGCCCGTTGGCCTGGTTGAGGGTCTTCGGTATGGTAACGGATGCGGTATTGTGGCACGTCGCGGCCCACAAGCGTGGCGGTGAACGTTTTCAGCTTGGCGTCGCCGATACTGGCAGGGTGGTGTCCGTTGGTGACACACCACACGGCAGACTGGATGTCGCCATCGTTGACAATGTTGTTTTCCGTAACGAATTTCAGGAGTTGCACCAATTTTTCGGGTCCCATGGCGCCTACGGCAAACAAGGAGCCTTCGGAGGGTGAACCGTCGCCGGCCTGGGCACAAAATGCTTTAAGTTTTAACGCCCGCGACGCTTTTGACTGCATGGCAAAAGTCATTTCTTCGGCAATCACCAGGGTTTGTAAGTTCGAATCGGAAGGTTCCATCATTTGTCCAATCGGAATCTTGATGCGGAACGACGTACTTTTCATGTTGCGGCAGTTCAAAGTAAGCGATTCGCCGGTGTGCCCTCCGGCCCCTTCCAGCTTAAAATCAATCAGTTTTTGAGCCACCGCTTCGGCCAACGTGTAGGTTGGTGTTGTTTTTTGAGCAAAGAGGGGCGCCGCCGCCGACACAAGCAGCAGCGCGAAAAGGGCAACAATTCGCATGGGACAAAGGGTTTGGATAAGGAATGGATATAGTAACGCAACACAATGACTTTCTATTTTTTCATCAGGGTACACTATTTTTAACCCGCCTTTTGGAACCTGCAAACAAAAGGCTCCGCTTATGCCACTTGACAAAC
This sequence comes from Saprospiraceae bacterium, assembly GCA_020847915.1. Taxonomy (GTDB): domain Bacteria; phylum Bacteroidota; class Bacteroidia; order Chitinophagales; family Saprospiraceae; genus M3007. The sequence continues at coordinate 12,325 of JADLBE010000403.1, forward strand.
CGTTGCCCGATTTCCTCGCCACTTTGCGCGAACTGTTGCTCGACGATCTGTCAGGAGCGATCAAATTGTTGTTGAGTGCTTTGCCGGAGCGCGGCGGGCCACACGACGTAGCGCTTGCCTTACTCGGGCACCTGCGCGACGCCGACAAACAACGCCTGCGTGGTACGCTTTCGAACGATGACCTGCAGCTGCAATACAACCAGATCCGTTCGGCTTTTATCGACCTGCTTTCTTCCCTCGAGGATTACGACTTCAAAGGCAAAGCCCACAAGGAACCTGGCAACAAACAGGCCGCTGCAGGCACGTTGTTGTACAACATCCCCGATACCATGCCAATGCGGGAGGAAACCCGCTGTGTGGTGCGTATTGCGGTAGACGGTAAGGTTATTAAAGATGGCTTGCCTACAAACGAGGAGACAACCCTGACAGACCTGCACCGCATTTCAGAACTTATGCAGGTGGAGGTTTTCGACCCGTCGCCCAATGGTATATTTACCGTCAGGAGCATCAGCACAGCCGAACAACTGGTTGAAAAAGAAGGGTTTACCGAATGGATATTTTTTGTGGCTCCGCAAAAGGAGGGGCGTTTTCCGCTGGTGGTCAAAGTGGCGGTCATCGAACTGTTGCACGGTCAGGAACGCAAAAAAGAGATTGTCCTGGAGGAAATGGTGGAAGTTTTGGCCGAAATTAAAGATGCCAAACCAGAGACTTTTAAAACTGCCGGTTACAACCTGACGTTTCACCAGACCGAAGTAAAAGGTCCAGTGAAAGAAGCCGCTGCGCCGTCTGAGCAGGAAGCTTTTAACAGCAATGATCCATGGGACACTGACGATTTGGAGCCCAAAAATGCATTGCCGCCACCGCCGGCTCCGCCGCCATCCCAGCCTTATCCCGAAAATCCCGAACCGCTTCCCCAAAGCGCAACGCCCCGTCGGCGCAGTTTCCCAATGTTGTGGTTGTTGTTGCTGTTCGCGGCTGTTGGGGTGTGGTATTTTTCCGACAATATGTTTGCGCTTTTCGCCAGTAAGGGACCCGGCGATGTTGCCGAAAAAATTGTCAACAGTGACGCAAGTTTGGAAACAAAACTGCAAAAACTTGATTCCCTGATCGGCACCGTAGCCCGCGATACCTCTGCCTTCAGAAAAGTGGCAGCCTACAAGGATACGCTTGATGTTCGGTATTGGAAGGAAACCGTGCAAAAAAGCCGCACCAAATCTTCGGCCCGCAAATACCTCGAACTTTTTCCCCAGGGAAACTACGCTCCCGAGGCCAAATCAATCATTCGCCCTCCAACGAAAAAAGATATCGTACCTGAGTCGCCGCTTGACAGCATCATCAATTCGGTGCCCCCGAGCGATACAAGTGCTTCCAAAGCCCCCCAAACTCCAAAAAACATAGCTGAAAACAAATCTCCCGGCATGGTGCTTATGCCCGGAGGCACCATCGAAATGGGCGATACGTGGGGACGTGGGCTCGCCAACGAAAAACCCGTACATGGCGTTAAAGTGGCGCCATTCTACATCGGCGCCTACGAGGTGACTTTTGAGGAGTACGACAATTTTTGTCGTGAAAGTGGCAGACTGCAGCCCACCGACAACGGCTGGGGGCGTGGCGACATGCCCGTAATCAACATCGGATGGTACGATGCCGTGGCCTATTGCAACTGGCTCAGCAAACAACAGCGCCTGAAACCCGTGTACACCATCGACGGCTTCAACGTGAGCGCCGACTGGTCGGCCAACGGATACCGGCTTCCCCTGGAATCGGAATGGGAATACGCAGCGCGTGGCGCGCGCAAAGGACAAACCTGGCAGTTCAGCGGAAGCGGCAACGCCGATGAAGTAGCCTGGTTTCGCAACAACGCAGCCGATAAACCCCATGCCATTGGTCTGAAACGTCCCAACGAACTGGGTTTGTACGACATGAGCGGCAACGTCGCCGAATGGTGCTGGAACTGGATGGCGCCTTACCCCAACACCCGCGAAAAAGCCGCTGAGCTGGCCGAAGGCAGCGCAGAGTTTCTCAAGGTATACCGCGGCGGTAGTTTTCAAAGCCAGACGTTCAGGGTGCGCGTATCGAGCCGTGAAGCCGCTTCGCCATCGTCGAGGCTTGACCAGGTGGGTTTCAGGGTGGCGAGGAATGCGGGGAGGTAATGCTGTTTGTGTTCAATAGCAGTTATTTTAAGCCCAAAATTCAGACACACCCTTATTAAAAATCCTCCCTTCTTTGTTATTGCCCGAAGTCTGTAGGGGGCCCCTTGCGGGTGCCCTTCGTGTGGACGGGCATGGTAAAATGCGTGTTGCCGTACGTCGTTGAGGTATTGTGCAGGATATCGTGCGGGCACAGGACATCGTGCGGGCACCCGCAAGGGGTGCCCCTACAGACTTCGGGCTTGGGTGCAAAACGGTGCCATTACGGGTAAAATAAAATGAGCCACCCTGAAAACAGGATGACTCATTGGTGGTGCCCGGGATGGGACTCGAACCCACACGACCTCAACGGCCACAGGATTTTAAGTCCTGCGTGTCTACCATTCCACCACCCGGGCAGAGCACAAACAAATGTACGTTTAGTAACTGGTATAAATGAAAAAAGCCTTCAATTTCTTGAAGGCTTTGGAGCGGAAAACGAGACTCGAAC
>JADLBE010000404.1 GCA_020847915.1 Saprospiraceae bacterium
GCACGAACGGTTCGCACACATTCCGCTCATCGGGGTTTACAGGTACATCATCGGCTGCCTCACCGACCAGGAAAACGAACAACATTTCCGTGATCTGCTTACGGCACTCGATCAACATGCCAACGCCCTTAATGCCGAAGACCTTCGGGAATGTTACCAGATCGCACAAAACTATTGCGCTTTTAAAATCAACCAGGGCCGTACCGAGTACTACCGCGAGATGTTTGAAATTTTTGGAAACATGATTTCTCGAAACATCCTGCTTGAAGACGGGCAACTGTCGGAAGGCGTCTACAAAAATGTGATTACCGTGAGTCTCCGGGTGGGCGAATTTGGGTGGGCGGAAAGTTTCATTCGCGAATATTCGACCAGCCTGCCCTCCAACATTCGCGACAACGCCCAGTCGTTCAACCTTGCCAACCTGTATTCGCACCAGAAACGCCACGACAAGGTGATCGAACTGTTGCGCAACGTGGAATATTCGGACGTGACCTACGCCCTCAGCGCCAAACTCATCCTTGTGCGCACCTACTTCGAATCGGGCGAATGGATGGCCCTCGATTCGCTCATCGACAGTTTTCGCATTTACCTGCGCAGGAACCAGGTGATGTCGAAATCGGCCAAAACCGAATTCATCAACTTTTTGGGTTTTGTAAAAAAACTCGCCGCATTACCCGAACGCTCCTCCGCTGCCGCTGCCAAAATCAAGGCGCAAATTGAACGTTGCAGTTCGGTGAGTTCGAAAAAATGGCTGCTGGAAAAGGCAGCTGAAAGCTGAAAGTGGAAAGTTGAAAGTGGCTTTCAGCTTTCAGCTTTCCACTTTCCACTTTTAGCTTTCAGCTTTCCACTTTCAGCTGCATTCATAATTCTCTCCTGCTGCGTAATGCTTTCCTGGTGCACGGCTTCCAGCAACATGGCGATGAATTCGGGACTGAGTTCGTTTTTTTCGCCCCGGCGGTGCAAGGCTTCGCGTAGGGCGCGGAAACGTTCGGGTTGGAGCACGGCCACGTTTTTTTCTTTTTTCACCACACCGATTTCGCGTACCAGCAACATGCGGCGGGCGATGAGTTGGATGAGCTCCTCGTCGATGTCGTCTATTTCGGTGCGGTAGTTTTCGATGCGTGCCAGGTATTCGGGGTCGTTGGTACTGGCGACACGGCGCATGAGCCCGCGAATCATTTCTCCGTAACGTTCCGGTGTGATTTGTTGGGCGGCATCGCTCCAGGCCTGGTCGGGCTCGGGGTGTACTTCCACCATCAGACCGTCGTAATTGAGGTCGTATGCTTTTTGGGCGGTTTCGGCCAGGATGTCGCGGCGACCGCAGATGTGGCTGATGTCGCAAATGATTTCCAGGTCGGGAAATTCCTGCATGAGGTCGATGGCCATTTGCCAACGGGGCAGGTTGCGGTATTTGGAGTCTCCGTAAGTGGAAAATCCGCGGTGCACGGCGGCGATGCGCCTGAGACCAGCCTTGTGCAGGCGTTCGATGGCGCCAACCCAAAGTTTGTAGTCGGGGTTAACGGGGTTTTTTACCAAAACCGGCACGTCGGCGCCTTCGAGGGCATCGGCGATTTCCTGAACAGAAAATGGGTTCACGGTGGTGCGGGCGCCAATCCAGAGTACATCGATGCCGTATTTGAGGCAGTCGTACACGTGTTGAGCATTGGCCACTTCGGTGGTTACGGCAAGTCCGGTTTCCTGTTTTACACGTTGCAGCCATTTCAATCCGGGCGTACCCACGCCTTCAAAGGCGCCCGGACGTGTGCGGGGTTTCCAAATGCCTGCACGGAAAAGGTGGATGCCCTGATCCTTGAGTCCGTGTGCGGTAGCCAGTACCTGTGCTTCGGTTTCTGCCGAGCAGGGGCCTGCTATTTGTATGGGGCGGTCGGAATTAAAAACGGGTTGAAATTGCATTTTTTTAAGCTGAAAGTGGAAAGCTGAAAGCTGAAAGCTGAAAGTGGAACGTTGAAAATAAGTTGAAAGTTGAAAGTAAGCTGAAAATTGAAAGCTTACAACCGGTGCTAACCACTTTCAGCTTTCCACTTTCAGCTTTCCACTATAAAGGCATTTTGCCATTCGGAAAGGCATTTTTGCAAACGGTTTTCGTTGCGGGCTTGTATAAACGCCGAGCCGACGATGGCCAGTCCGCAAGCTTCCACGGCCAACTTGGCCTGTTGTGGTGTGCTTATGCCAAATCCGATGCCACAACGTGCGCCGGCAGCGTGCAGGCGTGAGATGATGGCATTCAGACGTGGATGCAGGCTGAAGGTAGCGCCCGTGATTTTAAAATCGGACATGAGGTAGAAAAAATCGAACCCGGAAGCCAGCAATTTTTCCAAACGCTGGTCGGAAATGTTAGCACCGAGAACAGGTATCAGTTTCAAACCCTTGTCATCCCGTATGGGATCGTTGTCATCCTGTAAGGGACCCAGGAGGGCGGCTTGCGGGCTGTCTACCGGTAAATCGGGTACAATCAGGTAATGGATGTCCAAAGCCAGGAGTTTTTCAGCTGTTTTTTCCAAACCAAATACAAACAACGGGTTGAGGTACGACATCAGCACGATGTTTTGCTGTGGGTGGCGGCGTCGAATTTCTGCCACAAGATCGAGACAAGCTTCGATGTCCACGCCGTTTTTTTCAACCGCGTGGCGACAGGCTTCGGTGATGAGCGGACCGTCGGCCGTGGGGTGTGAAAACGGTATCTGCAACTCCAATATTTCGCAACCTGCGGCAATGTAAGCTTCCGCAGTGCGCAAACTTTCGGCAAGGGAAGGGTAGCCAAGGACGAGGTGGCACATCAGCGGGCAGCAGGCAGCAGGCAGCAGGCAGTCGGGGGCGTCAGCGATGGATTTCGGTTGAGGGAGCGTATTTTTCATAGTGTTGCAAACATTAATTTTTCTGAATAAACATGTCTTACAGTGTTCAATGCCCGTAAACAACGGCGGACTGTCGACTGTCGACTGCCGACTGTTGACTACGCTGCCCGCTGCCTGCTGCTTGCTGCCCGCTGAGCAGATGTTTCGCGTAAGCTGTCAAACTTTCCTCCTGGAAATGCCGCATGGTGATGAACAGGTCTTTTTCGCCACGGCCGGAGGCATTTACGACGATGAGCTGGTCGGGTGAAAGGTTGGGCGCCAGTTTGAAGGCGTGGGCGAAGGCGTGGGCCGATTCGAGGGCGGGGATGATGCCTTCGGTGCGGGCAAGAGTTTGGACGGCGGCCAGGGCTTCGGCGTCGGTGGCGGCAGCGAATTGTATGCGTTTTTCGTCGGCGAGCCAGGCGAGGATGGGGGAAACGCCGCAGTAGTCGAGTCCGGCCGAAACCGAATGCGTGGCGGCGATGTTGCCGCCGTTTTCCTGTAAAAAATAAGAGTGGTAACCTTCAAAAATGCCCGCTTTGCCGCCCAGGAGTTTGGAAGCGTGTTCGCCGGGTTTGGCGCCTTTGCCGCCCGCTTCCACACCGATGAGTTGTACGTTGGGCTCGTCGAGCAGGTCGAAAAACATGCCCATGGCGTTGCTGCCGCCGCCCACGCATGCGAGCATGGTATGTGGCAATTTGCCGTATTGGTCCAGACTTTGGCGGCGGATTTCCTCGCCCACTATTTTTTGAAAAAATGTGTTCATCTGCGGGTACGGGTGCGGCCCCACGGCTGAACCAAGCAGGTAATAGGTTTCTTCAGGGTGGGTAACCCAGTCTTTAAAAGCGGCGATGACGGCGTCGTTGAGGGTTTGGGCGCCGTCTTCCACGGGCACCACGGTGGCGCCGAGCAGTTCCATCCAGTACACGTTGGGTCGTTGGCGTTCGTAGTCCTTGCGGCCCATGTAAACGGTGCAGTCCAGACCGTATCGCGCACAAACGGCAGCGGTTGCGTAGCCGTGTTGTCCGGCGCCTGTTTCGGCGATGATGCGTTTTTTGCCGAGTCTGCGGGCGAGCAGGGCTTGTCCGATGCAGTGGTTTATTTTGTGTGCGCCGGTGTGGTTGAGGCCTTCGTTTTTGAGGGCTATTTGTGCCCCGCCGAGTTGGGTGGTGAGGCGGGGCAACGGTGTGAGCGGTGTTTCGCGGCCGTTGAAATGGCGGAGTTCGTGGTCGAGTTCGGCGAGAAATGCCGGATCTTGCCGGGCTTCGTCGAAACCTTTGGCGATGTTTTCGAGGGCCGGCAGCAGGACTTCGGGTACGTACGTGCCGCCGTAGGGACCGAAGTAGCCGGAGGACTGGAGTATGGTATGGCGGTAGGAGGTGGGTTGCATGGAATGTATTGATGTATCAGTACGATGATACAAAGGTATCACAATCATCCGCCCTGTCAAATTTTTTTTCCATTATTTTTTTTCAAGCAAGCATATTGGCTTGGCAACGCATCTTAACTTCGAAATTTTCCCTGAATCAAAACACCTTGATCATGTTTCGTCTTGGACTACTTTGCTGCACCTTGTTTTGTATTGCCACAACTTACGGTCAAATCCCCTCCGTTTGCCAACCCAACCAAAACCAGGGCAGTACAAGTTGCTCCGCCGCTTGTGTTCGTTGTGATTTTGATATGATCCAGGGTTCCACTGCCAACAACATTCTCCCCGGTGGATTGCCGCCGTTTTGCGGGACTTTCGAAAACCCGGAATGGTTCCGCTTTGTGGCCGGACAGTCGGAGGTGACTTTCGCATTGAGTACGGGCGCCTGTGCATACAATGAAGGCGTTGAAATTGCCTTTTACAACGGCTGCAACGAGCTTATCGCCTGTTTTGAAGGCCCGAATTTGTCGCTCAACGAACAGGTTTCCGGCCTGATTCCCGGCCGCGAATACCTCGTGGTGATCGATGGGTACAACGGCGATTTGTGCGACTATCTTTTCCATTTCACAAGCACGGCGATGACAACGGCACCTGTGCCCAACGGTACCGGTGTTAC
>JADLBE010000405.1 GCA_020847915.1 Saprospiraceae bacterium
CTAGCCGGCTTACACCCCCTCCCCATCTTGTAAAACTACTTATCCAGCCTAAAGTCTCGTTACCACCCCCGCTTTTACCGAGAGGGTGTGGACGCTGGATTTTTTTGGTCCCAGAGACGACTGGCCGGGCAGGGCCATGCGGTATGCAGGTTCTACAAAAGCTGCGAAACGTTTGCCGATGGGGTACTCGTAACGGATGCCGGCGTCGATGGAAGCGTATATGTTTCCGTCCAGTTGCCCGTTTTGCTCAAGAGCGCCACGACCCGGTTTGCGGATGCCTGATGTTTCATCGTCGTCAATCGGACGTGTCCCAGATGGCGCAGATCCCGGGAAATAATAGGTGTCGTAGTTGTATGCTTTTTGCACCACCACATTGGCTGATGCGCCGGCAAGTGCATGAAACGAACCTTTTCCCAGGTTGACCAAATGCCTTGTTGCTTTAAAAGGAATGGATACGATCCCGGCTTCCACGCTTTTCAGCGATGATCCAAAGTAACCGTTGGAAACATTGCCGGAGTAAATTTCGATCTGCTGTTTCGGCTCAAACTGTTTGTTGGCGTAGTCAAATCCTGACTCTACACCCCATTTGCCTTTGCGGTATCCTACAGCCACCGCGGCGCCATAACCTGTGCCTGTACGCACACCAAATTCGGTAGATACCCGATTGTGGTCTATGGATGGACCAACAGCAACATACCAGTTGGACGGCCTGAATACTTTTACCGGAGAGGCGTTGGGAGCTGCATTAACGCGGTTGTAATGCACGGCAAACGGACCGGAAGGCAGGAGATCTGCCGAGGCCATGGCAACAAAGGCGGGCACGACAACATCACCTGGCAAATCAGTCGATGCATTTTCAATTGAAATCAGGTTGTCGTTTGCGAGCACAGTTGTTAAAAAATCGAGTGTTTCGGGCGTTTGGTCTATGGCCGCGGCATGGTTTTGGGCGGATTTACCCTGGTGTATGTTTGCATCCAAATTGCGGATTCCGTAGCCGTCCGTCGGGACGAAATTGCCCTTTTCTCGGGAGGCAACAGGACCATTGTACGTGTGTTTGGTTGGTTGAACTTCATGTTTGTTGCCCGACAGCCAACCATCGAGGTTGGCAATAAGCAGCAGAAAAATGGCTGCTTCCGCGATTTTGATAAACAGAATCCGATGACGTTTGCGGTCCTGCTGTTGCATCCGTGTGGCAAGCATATCCCAGTGCGCCGGTTGATATGGCGCTTCGAGGCGTTCCAACTTGTGGAAAACAGCCTTATCTACCCCATCGACCGAAACAGGATGTTCTTCTGTAAAAGGCGCATTGAGGCGCTTTTCCAAAAGTTCCCAGGTGGAAGCATCGTAGGCCGGCTCGATGTTATCAAGCGCGGATTTGATGCGTTCGTCAAAATTTTTAGGTGTCATGGCACAAAAGCCTGTTAGGCAAAATCAATTTAAACAGTTGGATCATTGTCGTTTTTGGAACTCCGGAAACCAAATTCCATCCGTTGCCGGGTAAAATAATCCTGCAGTTTGATGCGGGCTTTTACAAGGTTGCTGCGCGAGGTGCTCTCCGTGATGTCGAGCGCGTCGGCAATTTCCTTGTGCGAATAACCTTCAACGACATAAAGGTTAAAAACAGCCCGGTATGCAGGTGAAAGTTCCTGAACGGCATCTAGAATTTCCTGTTCTGTCAGGTTGCTCAAGGCGTCCGGATCATCGTTGCTCAAATGGTGCACCGAACCGAGGTCTTCAGTACGACGGCGTATCGACTTTCGGTAGTAATCAATACACGTATTCACAATGATGGTGCGCATCCAGGCCGGAAGTGACGTACCCGGTTTGTATTTCCCGATGTTGTTGAAAACTTTGATAAAGCCTTCATGCAACAAATCGAGCGCCTCATCTTTTGATCCGGCATACCGCAAACACACACCCATCATCTTACCGTAGTACGCTTCGTACAGGTGTTGTTGAGCCCAGCGTTCCTGGCGTACCAGAGCCTGGATGAGGTGTTGTTCGGAGCTTTCCAAAGTAATTGCGAAATCCATGCGTTGATTTCCGTTCGAAAGTTAGTGAGTCCCGGCGACAAAAGAGACCTTTCAATCCAAACGGCTGCGGTGTGCCATCCGCTGCCTTGGTTTCAAAAGTTTATGCCCGCCGGCTTTGTTAATTATCTACCCTTGGCGCAGGGTTGGAACAAAAAGCTGCCTCGCCAACACCGATGTTGAAAAAAATGTTGATAAAATAAAACAAATAGTTTTGAATTAAAACAAAATGTCCCTCATCTTTGTGTTTCGAAGCAATAATAACACGAATTGTTTTTAAATACACAAGCCATGGGAAAAACAAAATGGTACGGAGAGGAGGACGCAATTCCACCCCGCATGAGTAGACCTGCCGGCACACGGAACAAAAACTACAAACCGATACAAATAAAAGGATCGGCCCGGCAAAACATACGGCTTCAGCCGTGGTGGCTTCGCCTGCAGAGAAGCTGGCTGGCCCTGCGTTTTCAGGCACACCGCTATACCTTTGGGTTGTTTCAAAAACAAACCCTGCTGAAACTCGGCGTCATCAGCGTTTTTGCCTACATCCTTTTTACAGGTGGCAAAGCTTCTGAAACCGGCGGTTCCGACGCTGATATGTCCTCCATCTCCACCGAGACCACCCTCGATGTGGCAGGAGGCATTGGAGAAACGCCCAAAAAGGCTGTTAAAAAGGTTAAACAAAAACCCAAAGCCAAACCTGTTAAAGAAAAAAATACAGCCGCACCCGTTGCAGTCAAAGACCTCGTTTCCGGAACAGCAGAGGACTACATCCGCCGGTACAACAACATCGCACGGATAGAAATGGAAAAATTCGGTATCCCCGCAAGCATCAGTCTGGCCCAGGGGTTGGTTGAAAGTCGGGCAGGAACCAGCACACTGGCCCGCAAAAACAACAACCACTTCGGCATCAAATGTTTTTCGCGCAATTGTCCGGGAGGGCATTGCTCCAACCACAACGACGATCACCACAAGGATTTTTTCAGGATTTTTGGCAATCCCTGGGAAAGCTGGCGCGCCCACAGCAACATGTTGGCTTCCGGCCGTTATGCCAAACTAAAAAAACACGGAAACGACTACCGCAAATGGGCCTACGGACTAAAATCCGTCGGCTACGCTACAGACGGCAACTACGCTGAAAAACTGATCGGTATTATTGAACGGTATGAGTTGTACAAGTATGATCGGTGAGGGATAATCCGAAGTCCGTAGAGCAAAAAATAACCACATTAGACACATTAGAAAATAAACATTAGGCACATTAGAGTTGATCTTCTTATGTGCCTAATATTTATTTTCTAATGTGTCTAATGTGGTTATTTTTTGCTCTACGGACTTTTTTCACCCCTGAACATACACCACCGACTTCTCTTCAAAAAATTCCTCTTTGAAAATTTTCCTGATGGGGAAAAGTTCGGTGTAGTTGCTGGCTTTGCCTGGAAGCGCTTTGATCTCAGCATCCAGTTTACCACCTTTCAGAGCGATCAGCCCGTTGGGATAAGCGTGCTGGTGTTGTTTTTTCAAAAATTTATGGCTCCAGAACATCAATTGGGTAAGCGGCGCCACACCTCTGGTAACCACAAAATCAAACGTTGGTCCCAGCTTCAACGATTCAACGCGGGCATGCACCGCTTTCACGTTGGTAAGTCCCAGCGCATTGGCAACTTCCTGAACCACACGAATTTTTTTGCCGGTGGCATCCACCAGTGTAAACTGGGTTTCCGGAAAATAGATGGCCAATGGGATACCGGGAAACCCACCTCCGGTACCCAGGTCGAGAATTTGGGCGCCAGGCTTAAATTGAAAAATCTTTGCGATTGCAAGCGAGTGCAATACATGGCGTTCGGTAAGGTTTTCGATGTCCTGACGCGAAACAACATTTATTTGGGCATTCCATTCCTTGTACAAGGGCTCAAGTTGAGCAAACCGTTCGCGCTGTTCAGCACTGATCTGAGGAAAATAGGTATCAATAAGGCTCATGGCTCGTTTTATTCTGACAAATCTTTAAGCATTTCGGCGGCCTGTTGTTTGCGTTCAGGATTGCTTGAATTGGCAAGTGTACGTTCTACTGCTCGTCGGGCCAGGTCGCGGCGCGAGGGATCACCCACGGCCAGTCGAACAAAGGCCAGTCCCTGATACCAGTACAAATCTTCACCGAATTTTTCCAGGTTTTCAATTTTGGCAAAACATTCAATGGCAGTTTGAGGATCATCCATGGTCAAACGAACTATACCAAGGTAATACCAGGCATCGGAATGACAGGCAGTCGTTGTGGAGTCTATGGCAAGCATCAGGAGTGGTTCCTGGGCCATTTCCATGTTGCCGGCCCGGTATTGTTCGTCGGCAAGGGCAAACATGGCCTGGCATTCGGGCCCAACCATTGAATCGCCATACCGCAAATGCATGTCGGCAACCAAACTTTCCGGCGGTGTAAAATTGTTGGCAAAAACTTTTTCTGCCGGAACAGAGGCGTTGAAATATTGGTAGAGGTACCAGGCGCCGGTAACAAGCAGCGCGATGAAAAAGGTAACCCTGATCCAGCGTTTGTTGCTCAGCGAAGGTGTTATCGCCGCTTCACCAGTGTTTTGACAAATAAGCCAGTTGTTGTAACCCGATTCATCAAACAGGGCATCATGAGCCCATAGCGGCAGTTCCGCCAGTCGTTCCGACGCGTTTGGGAAAAGCAGACCGAGGTAGCTTTTAAGGCAGGTCGCCTTGTCGGATGTGTTGTTTATAAGTTTTTCTCGACACAAAGGCCCAAGCTGTCTGAGACGTTTCCATGCGAACACCTTTTTTCGAAAAGCCCGCATAACTTCATCGTTGGGCAGCCATTCCGGGTTTGTGACGGCGTCTGCCGGCATTTCTTGTCCGTGTTCCACCAACCACGACTGGTAATGCGTTGATGCCAGTGCTGTCAGAAATTCAATGGCATCCTCGGGTGCATTTTCCAACGGGAGTTCGGGAGACTGTGCGATTGCGGTTTGAAAAAACACCTCACCGTCGGCGGAAGAGCCTCCTGCATTTCTGATGGTGGCTACGATCATTGGTCGGGCAACAGAAATCATTTCCAGCCATGCTCCGGTTCCGGGCTGTGACAATACTTGAGCAGGGTAAATGGTAGGTTCGTAGGACACAATGTTTCAGATATGGGGCAAAGGTAACCCAAGCCAACCATGGTTAAAGTTGTTTTGTCATTTCTCTGGGTGTGAGCCCCTGGTAACAATCCTGAAAATCCTCAGGTCTGTACCAAAAAAGAGAGCCAGGAACATTGCTGCCCCGGCTCCATGAAAACACCTAAAACCCTATTAACTAACCTTATGAAAACAATTCATTCACATTTTTACCCGACGGTAATGGATTTAACCATCGGTTTGGTTTCTTCCTTTTTGGGTAATTTCACCAGAAGAACTCCATTTTCATAAACAGCTGCGATGGCATCCTGGTTCACCGTTTCGGGCAATTTGTAGGTGCGTTCGAAATCCGCAACCAAAAACTCGCGACGGGTAAAACGACCTTCAGAAGTTTTGTCCTGTGCTTCGCGTTTGGCATTGATGTTTAGCTGACCATTTTCAACACCAACGGTAAAATCCTGCTTTTCGAAACCCGGAGCTGCCAATTCAAGGTTAAAATGATCCGGATGTTCAACTACATTGACAAAAACAGCACTTTTTAAACCATCGTGACCTACAAAGTCCTGTAAGCCTGCATTGAAAAAGGAATTTATTAAACCGTCCATTCCAACTTTGGTTTTTAGGGCTGGATGGTATTTTTGCTGGTATCGCATTTTTAACAAAATTTTAACATTTAAAAAATCCCCCGACAAGAATTTGCCGGGGGCCGTAATGGGGTTTCAGGGCTGGTTAGGCCACTTCTATGGTTTTTACCACAGGCTGATGCTCGGGCTTCTTCGTGAGTTCAACCGAAAGAATACCGTTGTTGAAAGCCGCTTTCACCGCTTCGGTATCGATGGTTTCAGGCAGGCGGAACGAGCGCTCGAACGACATGAATCCAAATTCACGACGGCGGTAAGTCGTGTTGTTCTCTTCCTGGCTGGTTTCCTGTTTAGCCGAAATGGTAAGGATGTTTTTTTCCACTTTCAAACTGAAGGCCTCTTTCGGCAGTCCGGGCGCTGCCAGCTCGATGCGAAAACCATGGGCTGTTTCAAGAATGTTAACCGCCGGCTGGTTTGCAAACGTTGGTGTGGAAGCGTTGAAAAAATCGTTAAAAACACTTTGAAAAGGAGCCGGTTGAAATTTTACAAGAGACATAATTGTGGGTATTTTTTGATGTTAGGGAAGTTTTGTGAACTCAAACTTTTATTCAAACCCCATACCAGGCACCAAAAACTGCCTTTTTTACGTTTCAAGTTCATCCTATTGTGACATAATGACACTTTTCCGTCAATACAATATGCCATATTGTCATACACTGCTGTTTGTTCAGCCGTTTGAAGGCATGTCGTTTTTCGCCATCTTTGGGCTTTACAAACCAATCGTATGTTTCAGACAGATTTGTTTTCAGGCAAAACGGTGCTTGTAACGGGAGGCGGCAGTGGCATCGGACTGGCTACGGCACGGCAATTTTTACAATGCGGCGCGCACGTATTTATCGCCGGCAGAAAAGCCGACAAACTTGAGAAGGCCATGGAGGAGCTCGGCAAACTGGGTACGGTACACGCCTTCCAGGCCGACATCCGGGAGCCCGAACAGGTTGAAAACCTTGCAAACTTCATCCGTGAAAAAGACGGCAAACTTGATGTTCTCATCAACAATGCAGGCGGACAGTTCCCAAGCATGGCAGAAGACATCTCGGTGAAAGGCTGGCAAGCCGTTGTAAACACCAACCTTAACGGCACCTGGTACGTTACCCAAACCATGGCCAAACAATTTTTTATACCTGCCAGCGCAGGCGCCATTGTTAATGTGGTTTTGAACAACTTTCGCGGAACACCCGGCATGGCGCATTCCGGCGCAGCACGTGCCGCCGTAAGCAACCTTAGTATGTCGCTGGCCGTTGAATGGGCACGCCACAACATCCGCGTCAATTGCATCGCTCCGGGCATCATACAAAGCAGCGGACTCGATAATTATCCGCCCGAACTCACGGCCGACCTCACCAGACACCTGCCCATGAAACGCCTCGGCAGTGTGGACGAGGTGGCCTGGATGGCGCTATTCCTTTCCAGCCCCATGGCTGCCTACACCACAGGTGAAACCATTTATGTGGATGGAGGCGCCAGACTATGGGGCGATATTTACCAGGTATGAATCCGAAATTTTTGTTGATGCTTTTGTTTGCCGCAGGCCATCTGCACGCGCAAACCACCGATACCCTGAAGGCATCAACCGGCATCACCATGGATGCCCGTTTGGCCACCACAGACAACCTCAAACAACTGTACGTTTTTACGGCCGGTTATGCTTTTGAAAAATACAGCCCAACCATGAAGCTGCTGGGCCGTTACAGCAACAACCGGCTGGGGACCCCGGCAGCCATCGACGTTTCCAATCCCATGAAAATCCTTTTGTGGTATGCCGATTTCAGGACGGTGGTGATGCTCGACAGGAACATGACCGTGCTTGGTGAACTGAACCTCATCCAGGCCGGTTTCCCGGAGGTAAGAACCGTCGCTTCGGCACGGGACGGCAACCTTTGGATTTACGATGAAGTAGCATTCAAACTTCGAAAAATCAATCCGGAAGGCCAGGTCTTGTTCGAAAGCCAGGATCTTAACCTTGTTTTCGACTCCCGCCTGAGCATTACCTGCCTATACGAAAGCAATGCGTCCCTTTTTGCGGCCGATGCTCAAATTGGCTTGTTGCAGTTCGACAATTACGCCCAATTCTCCCGCAGTCTGCCCTGGAAAGACATCACCCAATTTATAGTTGATGACAACCTGGTGTACTATTTTCAGGACAACAGTCTGCACGTCAAACAATTGCAGGGATGGGGCGCAACCTACCACCGACTTCCCGCCTCCGCTCCCACCAACAACAGCGTCAACCGTTGGCTGGGCCACCGGGCGGTTTTACAACAGGAAGAAGGAATGCTTAAGATTTACAGTTTTTAATGAGCAGCAGGCAGCAGGCAGCAGTTAGCAGGCAGCAGGCAGCAGGCAGCAGGCAGCAGGCAGCAGGCAGCAGGCAGCAGGCAGCAGGCAGCAGGCAGCAGGCAGCAGGCAGCAGGCAGCAGGCAGCAGGCAGCAGGCA
>JADLBE010000406.1 GCA_020847915.1 Saprospiraceae bacterium
ACGGCATTTATTCAGACGGAAAACTATTTGGGCTAATATGTGACAATAAACTATTTATTAAGCCAACAAATTCAGGGCGTAAGTTTATAGGAAATGTTGTTGAAGCACCGCCATACGAAGGAGCAAAGCCGAGTTTTTTAATAGAAGACAAAATTGAAGACAGCGAATGGTTAAGTGAATTGGTTAGAATATCACTGAATGAATTACCAGCACCAAAACTGAAAAAGAACAAATGACAACAACTGCTGTTTAATGCTGTTTTACACTTTGAAACAGTCAAACACCTGACGGCTATGAAAGTTAGTTTTTATGCTTGCTTTTTCCTTTTGCTTTGTCTAACCCCTAAAGCACAACAGGCACAAAACATTCTTTATTCCAGCTTTTTCGACGCCGACATCTATTCTGTCAACTTGGCGACCTGCGAGATGACCCTCGTGGCCTCACCCAACATATCGGAGGTGACGTTCGATATTTGGCAAATGCAGACTGGGCTCATCTACATCATATCATCTGCAACCACCGGCTCAGGAACCAACCTGTGGGTACACAACCCAACAACGGGATCAACAACCCTGCTGATTTCAAATATTCCCGGTTTTCCAGGCTCGATGTATGGATTGACCAGTTCCACCCTGCTGATTAATACGGCTGCAGGTTTGTACAGTTATGACATCAATCAAAACACCAATACTTTCCTGGGACAGGTGCCGCCCTTGTACAATGGTGAGATTTTTGGGTACAATGGGCAACTCTATGCGCAAATTATTGGCTATATGTACGAACTGGACCTTAATCCGCCGCAAATCACGCCTGTGGGCCCTGGAATACCGGCTAGTTATCCAATCATTGATGTTTGTGGAACACTTTTTTCGTTGGGTGAAACCGGTGTGAGTGCATTCAATTTTTCAAATTACACGGACAACAACCTGTGTTTTGTGCCGCCAAGCGGTTTGGGCAATGCCAATATCGCCCCTGATCCATTCAATGCTACCGGTCCACTTTGCAATTGCACGACGGAATCAGGTAATTTCTCTGGCCCACCCGGGATTTCCTATTATGCCTGCAGCACCAACCCCATTACACTTGATTTCGACGGTACGCAAGAGTTGGACGGCAACGACAACCTGATTTTTGCACTGGCTACGGTGAATAACACAAACAATGTGGTGCAGTACAACATTATCCAAACCTATAACCAGCCCATCATCACGTTTGTGCCAGGCGTTACCCAACCCAACACCTGGTACTCGGTGTATGCCATAGCCGGCAATGCCCTTGGCAACTCGGTTGACCAGAACGACCCTTGCATGGATGTGTCGCAAGAAGTCAGTGTATATTGGTATGCTGGCCCTACGGTCTCTTTTGTAGGCGGTTTGCCAATCTGCAGTGGTGGTTGCCAGGATATCACGGCCGATTTCACAGGCATTCCGCCTTTTAACCTGACCTATTCTG
The DNA here is from genome assembly GCA_020847915.1 of Saprospiraceae bacterium. Classification (GTDB taxonomy): domain Bacteria; phylum Bacteroidota; class Bacteroidia; order Chitinophagales; family Saprospiraceae; genus M3007. Next base: position 1,453 of record JADLBE010000406.1, read on the forward strand.
TGTCTTTTGGAGGCGGCCCACCCCAGACTTTTACTCAAACATTCAACAGTAGTACGGCTGCTATCCAGATTTGTCCACCCGTCGGATTCTCAGGCCCCATCCAGGTCCAAGCAACAAACCTGAGCGATGCTAACTGCCCTTGTGGACCATGAAGCGACTTTATTATTTAGATAATCTTATGATATTCTTATCTGTCTGGTGGTGCTCCATCATGTCAGTATTGGTTATGGGACAATGTGCGGCTGGTGCTATGTTACATCTGAAAAACTAACAGGCACAACTCAAATTTTCCTTTCGGCATTAACTGGAATCGAGGCATCATTTTCAATGAGCCTTTTCTTTTTCATTTCCGCTTTTTTAACAATTCCTTCCTTAGAGAAAAAAGGGGTGCAAAAATTTATAAAAGCAAGATTTATTCGCCTGGTTGTACCGCTATAATTTGTCATGATTATTTTTGCCCCAAGTATTTTATATTATATTGAAATCCATAATGGGACAACTCAATTGTCATGGTTTAGTTATGTGTTACAACAAAACACCAAACCATTTACTTCTCATGCGTGGTTTATTCTGGTGTTGATAACTTTTGAGTTGGTATATATATGCTATTGGAAGTTTTTAAAACCTCCTGGAGATGATCCCGGCCAAAACCTCACCCAGCCCACACCAAACCTCATCTTCACGCACTTTTGTGTTTTACATGAATAATTTTTGTATTTTTGTTACAAATTGTTTCACAAATGGCGAAAAAACTGGTGAAAATCAGAAATTCCTGATGAGAGCGTCATTGGTACCGAAAAAATGAAAAAATCAGAAGAAGTCAAAAGTTGGCAAGACCTTTCGTTATCGCCTACCTTGTTTTGGGATACGGATGCCTCTAAAATCAGGCTTGATACGCATGCTAAAACAATCGTGGAGCGGGTAATCATGCGTGGTACCTGGCCCGAATTCAAGGCTGTCCTGGGTTATTACGGCAAGGATCGCATGCGGGAAATACTCATCAACCTGCGGTACCTCGACAACCGGACGTTGAGTTTTTGCAGTGCGTATTTCTCGGTGCCAAAAACAGAATTTAGATGTTACACTTTGAAACAGTCGAACCCGACACACTGGAATTATTAAGGAGGTTGATGGACAGGCCATACCTTTCCACTTTTTGTCTGGTTGGGGGCACATCTCTTTCACTTCAATTTGGCCATAGGAAATCCATTGACCTCGACCTGTTTTCGGAAATAGATTTTGACGGTGATACTATTTTGAAAAACCTGCAGCAGGATTTTCATGAAATCGAAGTTTTGACGAAATCGAAAGGCACATTGCTGACCCGTATTCAAGGTATAAAAGTAGATTTTTTGAGGTTTAACTATCCAACGATTCGCCCGCTACGAACAGATGGAAATCTTCGCCTCCTTACCCCGGAAGATATTGCGCCGATGAAATTAGACGCTATCGCTGGAAGAGGAAAAATGAAAGATTTTTACGACTTATACTTTCTTTTGGAAAAAATGACGTTGCAGGAGATGCTCAACCTGCACCACGAGAAATTCAAACTAAGCACGACCTTTCATATAGTAAAAAGTTTGACTTACTTCGAAGATGCAGAAGAAGATGACCTGCCCGTTCTTTTGAATGGTAAGGTCACCTGGTTACAAGTCAAAAAGAAGATTACAGCGGCTGTTGGTTCTTTGTAATTGTTATGAAAGCGATCAGCAACCCAATGCCCAAAATCGGTCATGGGTATGAGGCGGTGAAACATCCTTTTTTCAAAAAAGTCGGGACAACATAAAAGTCCGCCGGACCATTTGGAAATTTTCCAGGCGCCCGCTACTTTTTCCAACAATCGAATTTCAAACGAATAGCTTTCTACCCCATCTTTTGCGGTAGCAATTTCGTTATGGCTCACCCAGGCACAATGACCCTGTTTCATTGATACACAATGATTAAAAAAATATGAAATGGGCTTACTGCTGGTGCAAAACCAAGTCTTTCCGGCCCATTTTGGGCATATCCAGCCGCAACCAAGCCTAAGTTGAAAATAAACCTCCTTTTAAAAATCCAAAACCATTTTCGCTGCGTAGGTAGTTTGGGTGAATTTCCCCCGCTGTTATTTCACAATTTTTAACCAAACACTATTCATCATGACCAATTACACCAAACGGAACATTTCCTGTGCTTCCCTGTTGGCGTTGCTTTGGCTGTGCCACCCGGCTTTGTTCGCATCGAGCCACCGGGAAGCGCCGCTCATTTCCTACGACCCGCAGGCCGACAACACAGACCTGTATGCCTTCCGCAGTCCCGACAACCCAAACACCGTTACCATCATCGCGAACTATGTGCCTGCGGCCTTCGCTTTTGGCGGACCCAACTACTACACGTTTGGGGAAAACATCCGGTACGAAATTCACATCGACAACGATGCTTCAGTTGCCGGCGATGAGATCGTGTACCGCTTTACGTTTACCCGGGTGAATGAAGACCCAACGACCTTTTTCAACATTCGTTTGGGACAGCAAAACCTGAAAACCACCTACACGCTGGAACGCAGCATCAATGGCGGGGTTTCTTTTACCACCATTGTCACCAATGGCAAAGTACCGCCGCCCAACATCGGCCCACGCTCCATTGAATCTGGCGTTGGTTTGGGCACAACTTACGAGGCGCTCATTTCGTCGTCCATCATGACGGCCAGCAGCGGCGAAAAGGTGTTCTGCGGACCAGCCGACGATCCGTTTTTTGTAGACCTGGGCGGTATTTTCGACCTGGGTAATGCGCCACGTCAGGACGGACCTGCACGCGACGGATTGGCGTCTTTCAACGTACAAACCATCGCTATTCAGGTGCCCATCTCTACCCTACTTAAGGCAGGTGCACCTGCGACCCCGGCCAACATCCTGGACGGCGATTATGTGATCGGTGTGTGGGCTTCGGCCAGCCGTCCCGCAACACGCACCCTGCAATCAGGCGGCGCTGCGCCAAACGATGCCGGCAACTGGATTCAAGTGTCACGCCTCGGCATGCCGTTGACCAACGAAGCGGTCATTCCGATTGGCGACAAAGACTACTGGAACCGTTTAACACCTTACGATGAATTGGCGGATGTAACCCTGGACGGTTATTTCTACAATCCTGAATTGGCGTTGTACATGGATGACTCCCAGTTTGGCGGCGCTGTACCGGCGTTTTCTGCCCTGCGTGTACAAAGCAATGCCTTGCAAGGTTTTGATTTTAGAAATGGCAAAAACGGTTTGTTTGCCCTGAAAGGTACTGCTGCTGTGGCCGGTACTGCCCTGGATGACGCTGTTTTTGGCACCTTGTTGTTGCCAGGCGCCGGCAAACCACGTTCTGTTGACCTTTGGCCTATTTTCCATACAGGTGTGCCAAACGCACGCCCTTACCAACTGGCTACCGGCAAAAACGGCAACCCGTTGGCAGCCGGCAAACCATTCATCAACAATTTCCTGCCCAATGGCGGCGATATGCTGCGCCTCAACATGGCGGTGCCTGTTACCAGCCGTACCGATGCCAATTTCAGCTCATTGGGTCTCGTACAGGCCGCTGTATTGGGTCTTACCGATCCAACGTATGCCAACATCGACCTCCAGTTTATCCCGAACATGGACGGTTTCCCGAATGGCAGAAGACTTGAAGATGATGTGACGGTGATTGAATTGCAAGCAGT
>JADLBE010000407.1 GCA_020847915.1 Saprospiraceae bacterium
CAGGACATTGTTTGCGCGTATTCCACTTCCGGACTGGCAGGTTTACCCGGCAATACGTTCAATGTGAGTATGGCGGCAGGAACCCAGAAACTTCCTCAAATCGCGGCATCAAACGGCATTTTCCACCTGGTGTATGCCGATCCTGCAGAGGGCATGACGTACAGACAAGGTACACCTGCAACGCCTGTAAAAACCGTAGAAGTCGACCGTCCGGAAATTAAAATTTTTCCCAATCCCGTAGAAGATCACGTAAGCATTGTGACCGACCTGGTTTTGGAGCGTGTTGAATTGTATGCTGCAACGGGTAAGTTGGTGCTTCAGGTGCAGGCGCCTTCAGGACCCATTCTGTTGCCGGAACTTCCTGACGGACTCTATTGGCTTCGAATCGTTGGAGATGAAGCACAACGTACTGATGTTAAGTTGATTATGAAAAAATAGGTCGGAAAATCGGATTGAAGGCTCCCCTACCCTTTCCATCTGTAAACTCAAGTGCCACGGCAGTTGAAATTTCCGGTCCGAACTCTTGCAAAACAACTACCTTTGCACTCGCTTTTTTAAAACAAACCTCTTTTCGCCGTACCTCCGCGTTGTCGATGAAAAACACTTACTATGATCTCGTTGCCCAAACCTTTGATTTTCCACAAGATGGCTTCAGCCTGAAGGATAATCGGTTGCTTTTCAACGAAATTGATGTAAAAGAGCTTTTGCTCAAATACGGTTCGCCACTTAAGCTGACTTTTTTGCCGAAAATCGGCGAAAAAATCCAAACAGCCCGCAAGCTGTTCCGCGATGCCATCCAACGGTACAACTACAACGGTAAATACGTTTATTGTTACTGTACCAAAAGCTCCCACTTTGCTTTCGTGCTCAACGAGGTGCTTGAAAACGGTACCCAGCTCGAAACCTCCTCAGCTTTCGATATCGACCTGATCTGGCGTCTCTACAAGTTGGGTAAAATTAACAAGACGACCATCATCGTCAACAATGGCTACAAACCCCGGGATTACGCGGAAAACATTGCCAAACTCATCAACGAAGGCTTTCAAAACGTCATTCCTGTTTGCGACAATGCCGATGAGATCGACCTTTACCAGGAGCTGGTAAACAAAGAAAAATGCAACGTTGGCATCCGCATGGCCACCGAAGAAGAACCCAATTTTGAGTTTTATACTTCGCGATTGGGCATACGGCAAAGCGAAATCCTGCCGTTTTACAAAAATAAAATCGCCAACAATCCCAAATTTGAGCTAAAAATGCTCCACTTTTTTGTCGATATCGGCATTAAAGACACCATTTATTACTGGAGCGAACTCAAAAAAGGCATCAAAACGTATTGCGAACTTCGCAAGATTTGTCCTACACTCAATTGCCTGAACATCGGTGGTGGTATGCCCATCCGCAACTCCCTGGGCTTCGAATACGACTACCCTTACATGGTGAGTGAAATCGTGCGCATGATCAAGGAATACTGCGACGACGAAGGTGTACCCGAACCCGATATTTACTCTGAATTTGGCAAATACACGGTGGGTGAAAGCGGCGCTACCATTTTTTCCGTCATTGGAAAAAAACGGCAAAACGACGCCGAGGAATGGTACATGCTCGACAATTCGCTCATCAATACCCTACCCGACTCGTGGGGCATCAAAGAGCGTTTTATTTTGCTGCCCATCAACCATTGGGACAAGGAATACCAGCGGGTCAATATCGGGGGGATAAGCTGCGACAACGCAGATTATTACAACTCCGAAGCCCACATCAACCAGGTGTACCTGCCGATGTACAACGAAGAAAAGGATGAACCGTTGTACCTCGGTTTTTTCCACACGGGCGCATACCAGGAAGCACTCAGTGGCTACGGCGGTTTGAAACACTGTCTCATTCCATCTCCCAAACACATTCTGATCGATAAAAACTACTATGGTGAGTTTACCGATTGGGAAGTTTTCCAGGAACAGGATGCCGATTCGATGATGAAAATCCTGGGGTACGATTCACCCTACGCATCTTAAAGAGTTTAAAGTTTGAAGTTTAAAGTTTAAAGGGGGTAACGCTTGGTCTCAACTGGATGCCAGGCGTTACCCCCTTTAAACTTTAAACTTCAAACTTTAAACTCACAACGTCCAGTTTCCCAGGTACTTAAGAAAAAGTTTGGTCAAATTTTCAGCGTCGGATATGCCTCGGTGGTGTATGCCAGTGAATTCTATGTCTTCTTTTTCCACCGCCTTTTTTAGTCCGATTCCGTTGCGCAGGCGTTTCATGTGGCGGTATTGCTCCTTCAGGTTGACATGTTTTTCCGCCCATTCGGGTTCGAGGCGGTGCAAAACACAATCGTTGACAAACATTTTGCGGTCGAAGGATCCCCAGGAGCACAACACGTAGTCATCTTCATCGATACGGCCCCAGTCCATAAACTCTTCAATAACATCGGGAAAAGTTTTGGCCCGGTTGATGTCTTCCTGGGTGATGCTGGTGAGGTTGCGACAAAAAGGCGACAACACAGGATGCACCACGGGTTTAACGAAGCGGTTGAATTTTCCCCTAACCTCGCCGTACGGATTGATGCGAAAAGCGCCAATTTCTATGGTTTCCTGGATGTAACCCGGTGGTGTGTTTTCCCAACAGGTTGCTTCCAGATCGTATATGATGTAATGCATC